>CADCIK010000062.1 GCA_902801415.1 uncultured Lachnospiraceae bacterium | reverse complement strand
AGATGTGAAGATAAGCCAGGGCATGCGGGAGATTGCCGTCCGTGGCTCCGAACAGGCGAAGGAGAGGGGCGGCAAACAATTCGCCGGCTGCTGTGATGATTACTCCCGTCAGAACGAGCATGGAAAATGCTGTGTTCATGACCTCGGAAGCTCTCCTGAGGCTGCCTTGGCCGCGAGCGATCGAGCAGAGCGGCGCGCCGCCTAACCCGAACAGGTTTGTGAAGGCGGTGACCATGATGATGATCGGAAAGCAAAGTCCGACGCCGCCCAGCGCGAAAGTGCCTTCACCGGGAATCCGGCCTATGTAAATGCGATCCACAATGCTGTAGAGGAGGCTCAAGACCTGCGCCACTAGCATTGGGAGCATGCTTTGCATGACGTTGCTGAAAATTTTTCCGTTTTTATAATCTACCTGTCTCATATTACTCTGTTGGCTCTTGTTCAGTATTTCTCACTGTGCGTCCCGAGTGCGTATCTCAATTATTATAAAGCAAAACAGAAATGTGCGGAAACCGCAATTCAATCAAAATATTTACAATAAAACGGCACATCTTTATAATCTGAGTATCTTATACTTTACGATTAAGTGATCATGACTAAGGAGGTTGTTAGTTATGAAAAAGTGTGTATCAATCGTTGTTATGATCTGTCTGAGCGTGTCGCTTCTTATGGGCTGCGGCGGTTCCGGCGAAGGGGACAAGGACCAGGGTGCTCAGTCCGGGGAGAAAGCACAGGTGAAAACAGCGTCGGCTGCGGCGCCGCAGCAGGCAAAAGCGAAGGGGGATAAGCCGTTAGACGAAGAATTGCCATCCCAGACGGACGGATACGTTATTTTTGTCAAAGATGCCAATACCAATGAACCTCTGGCAGGTGTCAGGGTACAGTTCTGTTCAGATTCAGAGTGCATGATGGGGATGACCGACGGTACCGGAACGGCTGTATTTAACGTGGATCCCGGCAATTACGAAGCGCATATCCTCAAGCCGTCGGCGGGATATCAGAAGAACAAAGAGACCGCTGAACTGACAGCGGACGACAAAATAGCTGTCTTTGCGCTGCTCAAAGAGGGCGAAGAACTCATAGCCGCGGAAACAGCGGACGGGACGGATGCGGCAGGCAAAGAAGCCGGTGAAAAGAGCACTGGGAATGCGTCTGATGGTTACAGAAAGACTGACGCCGAGTGGTCTTTTGGCATGACAGGCTTTACGTTCAAGGTGCCGGAAAGATACAAAGAGTATAAAGGCCAGTACCATGCTGCAGACAGAGGGGAGACAGACTTCAATTCCGAAATTTTCATGTCGTCTCTGATGTATATTCCCAGGACAGACGAGGAAAGAGCCGCTCTGGATGCGTACCATAATGGGCTCACTGAAAGCGAAATGGAGACAGATGAATACAGGCAGAGAGTCGATGAGTATTTCAAGTTCAATCTGGCAACTGCTATGATCGTCGCCATTAAAAATGATATGGACTTTGAGACAGTTCTGGATGGCCTCATCGAGAACAAATCCGCGATCAAGAAGACCGGACAGCTTGGAACAGCTGGCGGTTACAACTATTATTATATAATCCCCGACTACGCAGCTTATGATGACATGTTCAGGGAGCAAATGCCGGAAGAGATGTATGCCGAGTATCAGGATGCGATGGCGAACGCGGAGGAGGACGTGCTCAACGGCGTAACCCTCAAAGGTGCCCGCAGGGCTTTCGAAGTCACTCCGATCGGAACGAAGCTTTCATTTGAGACCACAGACCTTAACGGGAATGTGGTATCCTCCGCAGATCTTTTCGCGGGACACAAAGTGACGATGATCAATCTCTGGGCGACCTGGTGCACCATCTGCAAGCAGGAGATGCCGGAACTGGAAGAACTCAGTAAAGAACTCGCTGAGAAGGACTGCCAGATCATAGGAATATGCACGGACCTGGATGATGACAATGTCCAGCTGGCGAACAAGATCCTCGAAGATAATGGTGTTACTTACACCAACATCAAGCAGACGGATGAGCTCGCGAAAACACTGCTTACGATCGGTCTGCCGACCACATATCTCGTAGACAGTGAAGGCAGGGTGCTGACTGTTCCTGTAAGAGGAGCAAATTTTGCTAAATACAGGGAGAAGATCGAAGAGGCGCTGAAGGCAGTTCACTAGAAGCCGAGGATATATTGGAAATACGCTTCCGCCTCCTCCTGCCTGGGACTGTTGGATACAATACCGAGATAGAGATCTCCGTCAAAACCGGCGTCACGAAACAGCGGAAGAGAAGATACTGCAAGCGCATTGGGAGCTGCTTTAGTGACGACCTGCTCCTGTTCTGCGTTTCCAAGCAGATAATCCACAGAATTGTCGGAGAGGATGACATCGTTCTCCGTAAGGTACGGGGAGAACGCGTCCGAAAGAGAGGTCAGTTCCAACAGATAACCCTGCCGCGAGAAGATATCATAAGCTTCCCGATTCATCAGCACGAGGTCCAGCTTCTCAGCGCTGATCGCGCCGCCGAGCTTCACCTTTGAAGCATAGGCATATTCGTGGTTGAGAGTGTCAGCGTCCTCCGACAGATACAGATCGCGATAGAGATAGACTTCCTGCCTGCGTGTGTCGCCTCCTGTTTGGGCCAAAAAATCCTCCGTCAGACTCTTCTCTACATCTTCACCGAAGGTGGTATTGATCACGGCCATATACAGCACGGGCTTTTTCTGCGTCAACTGCCGGTGAATGGTTGAGCCGATAACAAGAAGGACCAGCAGAACCAAAAGGATCGTCCATTTATGATAAGTAAAAATATGCTCCGCCTTTTCGGCAGGGCTCATCGCTTTAAAAGCCGCCTTATGGGCGGCTTTTTCCTTTTCAGACAATTTGACCATCAGACACTTTCCTCCGGGCTGTTCTCCGTGATGTTGTCAGGGATATTATTCAGCGGTTCCTCCGGGTATTCTTCCGGGTCGTCATCCATATAATCCTCCGGCGTTCCGGAAACGGCGATCAGAAGGCTGTTCAGGATCCATGCAGTGACCATAGCGCACAGCCCCTCGCCGAATATGATCAGCGGCGTAAACACCGCGACCACAGCAAAGAACATGGCGAAATGGACAGCGAAAACCAGAATTGTTGCAAAGAGATAATGCGTGCCGATCAAAAAAGAATTTTTGAGCATGGCGGCGTTGGTGTTGTGCACACTGGCCAGAAGGGGAAAGACGTACAAAAGCACGATCACATACATGACCGACACGGCGATCACCAATGCCAGGATCAGCGTCCAGATCACCGCCATGACACCCGTTGAACTCTTGCGCAGATGATAGAGGATGTATCCGTCAGCGCCAAGGAACAGTCCTGCGCCAAGAAGAATCAGCCAGAGCTGCGTTGCCTGCTTGAAATTCTCCTTAAAAGAACGGAAAAACAGTTCCCACGCATGGGACTCCTCGTCGCGGATGACTTTGAGGCACGCGTAGTAAAGTGCTGTCGTGGAGGCGCCTATGGTGAAAATGGGCAGTGAGCAGATGAACCAGAGTATATTCAGCAAACAACTGCAGCTCAGCTTCATCAGAAGCTGGCTGAACCTGCTTTCATAAGAAAAAAATCGCATGGTGAAAGTCCTTTCAATTCAGTCGGGTCGAATCGCGGTAGATCAGTTCCGTTTCGGTGTGGACAATGCGTGTGTCCAGCGAGGGCTCATGTCTGCGGGAAATGAGCAGCTGCATGGCAGCAAAAGCCATTACCTGCGTATGGATGTGGATCGTGCTGAGAGCAGGACGGAAGATGCGTGACTCAGGCGAATTGTCAAACCCAAGGACCAGCACATCATCCGGCACAGACTTTCCGATGGAGAACAGGTTGCGGATCAGATCACCTGCTATGAAATCGTTGGCGCAGATGAACACATCCGGCAGTTCTTCCAGCCCTGCGATCGATTCGATGATCTCTCCGACATGGTTGTTGCAGAATACGTAGCGCCCGTCTACCGGGACATCTGCCATTAGCATAGCCATCCGAAAGGCAGCGTAGCGCTCATAGAAGGACTGGCAGTGGTTATAGTTGCCGATGAAACCGATGCGCTTTTTCCCCGCGGCAAGCATGTCATTTACAAAGCGGGTGATCTCAGTCGTATTGTCCATATAAAGCTGGTCGGCGGGCAGGGAACGGCCGTCACTCTTAACAGGTCCGTCCACAAAGAGGACCGGGACGTCCAGCTCGCAGATCATCTTGCAGTAGTCATAATCGAACATCTCAATACAGAGAACAGCCTTCACCATATCCTTGCGGAAGGTGAAAGGGAGTGTCATTGTATTCAGATTTTCCTTTGTGACGCGGTGGGAGTTCATTGTGAAGCCCGCCTGAGAGATCTCGCGCTGGAATTTGTCCAACATAGTAGAGGCAAAGTGCGATTGTGTCAAAAAAGCGGCGGTCAGCAGCGCGATTTCCCCCTGATACTGCCGGGTCACGGGGAAAGAGGTTATTTCGTCGGAGGCCAGGATGGAATTGACATAGGAGAACTGCTTGTATCCCATCTCCACAGCCTTCTGCAGTATCTTGTCCCGCGTAGCTGCCGCAATGCCGTCGGAATTATTGATGGCCTTGGAAACTGTGTTGCGGGAGATGCCGAGTTCATCGGCAATGTCCTGTAAAGTCACTCTCTTCATTTCGCGATCCTCAAATTCTCATACTTTTCAAATGTAAAGTATTTTCTGATATTTCGTCATGCAATTATAGCACAAAACAGGGGAAATGGTCAAACAAATGACACTGACAAAACGGTGCGTTTGTAAATGCAATAATTTTGCCATTTGCAAAGTTGGGGCTCGCAAATGCATGAAATATGCGAAAAATGTTCCAAATAATGGGAATATGGTTTACAAATGGGTATATTTAAATTGACAATTTGCGATAAATAAACTACAATTTCAACATCAAGGGTGCGAATGCACATTTTGATCCGTGTGCGCACACGTCAAGATCACTTTTGCACTATGTATTTACTTGAGGAAGGGAGGTAAATCAATGAAAAAAACACCGGAATCCGCTGCGGCCGGAAGCGGCGGAAATTCCAAAACGCACAACACACTGGTCTATATTCGGCAACACTGGCAGCTGTATGTGATATTCATGCTGCCGGCGTTCCTGTTGACGATCATCTTCCGCTACATCCCGATGGGCGGAATTGCGATCGCTTTCACGGAATATAACCCCATCCGAGGAATCTTCGGCAGTGAATGGGTCGGATTCGAGCATTTCCACCGTTTCCTGTCATCCCCGGACTTCATGAGGTATTTGGTAAATACCCTGAAGCTGAGTGTCTTCGGTCTGCTGTGGGGATTCCCGGCACCGATCCTGCTGGCTTTCCTGCTTAACCGTATCCTCAGCGCCAAGACCAAACAGAAAATTCAGCTCGTGCTTTATATGCCGAACTTTATCTCTGTTATCGTCCTCTGCGGTATCGTTCGTATTTTGCTGGCGCCTACCGGCATGATCAACATGATGCTCGGTACGTCCTTCAACTTTATGACAATGCCTTCTGCATTCCGGACGATCTATATCGCCTCCGGTATCTGGCAGGGCGCAGGCTGGGCATCCATCATTTATACTGCGGCTCTGTCCAATGCCAGTAAGGAATTGAAGGAAGCTGCCGTGATCGACGGTGCAAATATCATTCAGCAGATTCAGGCCGTTGAATGGCCTGCTATCAAGGACACAGTGCTGATCCAGTTCATCATGTCCGTCGGTAATATCATGTCCGTCGGCTTTGAAAAGGCATACGCACTGCAGACCGACCTTAACTTGAACGCGTCGGAGATCATCTCCACGTACGTGTACAAGAAGGGTCTTCTGGATGGCGACTACGGATTCTCCACCGCAGTCGGCCTGTTCAATACCGTTATCAATGTCATTCTTCTTGTAACAATGAACTCTCTCGTTAAGAAGATGAATGACGGCAAGGGTATTTAAGGGAGGTGCGGAATATGAAACCTAAAAAGAAAAGTGAATTTTCCAAACTGCCCTCCGGCGATAAAGCTTTGCTGATCGTAGCTTATACGATTCTCGGATTGTTCCTTGTAGCGATCATTCTTCCGATCATCTACATTATCTTTGCTTCCTTTATTGATCCGGTCACGCTGCAGAACAGCGGCCTGACTTTCGATTTCAGCAAGTGGACGCTCACTGCTTATGAGCGCGTTCTGGGCAACGCGCAGATCTGGGTCGGTTTCAAGAACGCGCTGATCTACTCAGTCCTGTTCACGATCATTTCCGTTGTAGTGACGCTGCTGGCAGCATATCCCATGTCCCGCGCTGACTTTAAGGGAAGAGGATTTTTCAATACGATCTTCGTGATCACGATGTTCTTTGGCGGCGGTCTGATCCCTACTTACCTGCTGATCTCCAACCTGGGCATGCTGGATACCATTTGGGCCATCCTCATCCCCGGCGCTTTCAGTGTGTGGAACATGATCATTGCCCGTACCTATTACATGGGAATTCCCCGCGACCTGCAGGAAGCGGCGGAGATTGACGGTGCGACCGAGATGGTTTACTTTTTCCAGATCCTTCTGCCTGTCTGCACACCGATCATTGCCACGATCTCTATGTGGCAGTTCGTCGGTATGTGGAACAGCTACTTCGACGCGATGATCTACCTCAACAGCGCATCGAAGCAGCCTCTGCAGCTGGTACTGCGAGCCATCCTGATTCAAAGCCAACCCGAGCCCGGCATGGTGTCTGACATGCAGTCCACTGCCGCTCGTGCTCAGCTGGCTGAACTTTTGAAATATGCGACGATCATCATTTCAAGTTTACCTCTGATGATCATGTATCCCTTCTTCCAGAAGTATTTTGACAACGGTATTATGGCCGGCGCAGTCAAAGGCTGATCAATGTTTTGAAAGAAGCAAGATATTCAAAAACAAAAGGAGAAAATCATGAAGAATAGAAGAATATTAGCATTAATGCTTGCGATCGCTATGTCGGTCACCCTGCTGGCAGGCTGCGGCGGCGGTTCCTCTTCGTCCGGCGGCAGTGCAGCAGCTGTGGAAGATGTTGATCCTGAATCCCTGACATTCCCGCTGGCAGAAAAGGCAGAGATTTCCGGCCTTACAAGATATGCAGCCGGCACGGAAGCTGATCCCAACAACCGTACTATCTACAAGCGCCTTGAGGAAAAGACCAACGTCCACGTCAACTGGAAGAGTATCCAGGGTGACCAGTGGAGCGATAAGATCGCTCTTGAGATGTCCAACATCAAGACCCTTCCGGAGTTTATCTCCCCTGCAGGCCTTGGCGATACCGATATTCTCAAGTATGCTAAGCAGGGCGTTATCATCCCCCTTGAGGATTACATTGACAAGTACATGCCGAACCTTTGCAAGGTCTTCGAACAGGCTCCTGAGTACCGCGACATGTGCACGGACGAGAACGGCCACATCTGGACGCTGCCCTGGATCGAGCAGCTCGGTGTCGGAAAGACCGCTATCCAGACAATCGGAAACATGCCTTTCATCAATGTTGCATGGCTCAACTTCCTTGGCCTCGAGATGCCCAAGACAACCGATGAGTTCGAGCAGGTCCTGATCGCTTTCCGCGACAATGCCGACGCACTCAAGAAAGAGTTTAATATCGATGGCGATATCGTTCCTATGTCCTGCATCATCAGCGGCGGCAATGAGGACTGCACAATTCTCTGCAACGGATTTGGAGAAGGCTATGGCGATCCCGATCCCGGCCGCCACATTGTCATCGACGACAACAAGCAGGTCGTCTGCACAGCCACTACTGAAGGCTGGCGCAAGGGCGTGGAATGGCTCCACAAGCTCTATGCCGAGAACCTGATCGATCCCGACGCGTTCACACAGGAATGGTCCACTTATATTGTTAACATCAGCATGGATGACATTATCAACAACACCGGTGACTGGCAGCCTATGCCTATGCTGAAGGCAGACGTTCTCAACCTCACTCCTCAGAACGGCTCCTACACTTCCGGTTTCGACCGCGGACGCGGCGCTGTTGTAACAGCAAATGCCAAGAACCCTGCCCTGATCTGCGCATGGTTCGACCAGATGTATGATCCGCTCCAGTCCCCTCAGAACAACTGGGGAACATACGGCGAAGATGACGAGTTCGATATCTTCGAGATGGGTACCAATGACAAGGGCGAGCCGATGCTCCAGCATGCGCCTCTTGGCGATGCTTCCCCTGTTGAAGTTCGTGAAGCTGAGATGGTCGACGGCCCTCTGGCTGTTCTCGACAGCTACTACGGTGTATACGTCACATGCCCTGATGACGCTCAGTATCGCCTGAACTGGATCAAGGACATCTACACACCCGACATGCACACCAAGTATGTCTTCCCGAACGTATTCATGACAGCTGATGATACCAAGACTCTGTCCAACCTGAGTGCGGACATCGACAAATGCATCAAGACCGCAAGAGCAAATGGTATCATGAACGGCTTTACAGATGCGGATTGGGATCAGCTGCAGAGCGATCTGCAGGGCTACAAGCTGGATGAGTATCTCGCGATCTTCCAGAAGTATGTAGATGCTTCTTCTGACAACGCATTATCCGCAGATTGACCCCCTTATTGTTCCGGTGTTCCAAAATGAAGAGAGTATTCTCTCTTCATTTTGGACACAGCCTGAAGAGCATAAGAATTGACCATGAAGCGATGTTAAGAACAGCTTAATTCCATGACGGCAGACCACTCCACTTTTTGGACTGCCGGGCATGAAAGAAAGGAGGAAAAGCCCTGCTCGGGCTGCGGCAGTGTGGAGACCTGCCGTAAGGCACGAGGCATCAGCCCGTGCGAGGACGTTCCTTGCGGAGGCAGAACGCCCGGAGCGAATAAACATGGCGAGTGTTCAGCTCAAAAACATTAAGAAAGTATACCCCTATATCAGCGGCGAAGATAAGAAGAAAAACAAGAAAAAGAACGCCGACGAGCCGGAAAAGAAGATCAATCTTCAGATCACAGATGAAGGCGTCGTGGCGGTGCAGCAGTTCAGTCTTGATATCAAAGACAAGGAGTTCATCGTGCTGGTAGGCCCTTCCGGCTGCGGCAAATACTTGAAGAGATCTCCGGCGGCGAGCTGATCATCGATGGCAAGGTTATGAACGACGTAGCTCCGAAGGATCGCGATATCGCCATGGTCTTCCAGAACTACGCCCTGTATCCGCACATGACTGTGTATGAAAATATGGCTTTCTCCCTGAAGCTGCGTCATACGCCTAAGGATGAGATTGACCAAAAGGTCCGCGAAGCAGCCAGGATCCTTGATATCACCCAGTATCTTGAGCGTAAACCGAAGGCTCTGTCAGGCGGTCAGCGCCAGCGTGTTGCTATCGGCCGTGCGATCGTCCGTGCTCCGAAGGTAATGCTGATGGATGAGCCTCTGTCCAACCTGGACGCGAAGCTGCGTAACGAAATCCTGGGCGATCGTATCGTCATCATGCGTGATGGATACATCCAGCAGATCGGAACACCGCAGGAAGTTTTCAACCATCCGTCAAACCTCTTTGTCGCAGGATTCATCGGCATGCCCGTCATGAATTTCTTCGATGCAGAGCTTAAGCGTGAGGGCAACAACTACTTTGTTGAACTCAGCGGCGAAAAGGTTAAGCTGGATGAGAAAAAGACTGCCCGTCTTCTCAAGAACAATGTCCAGAGCCAGCCGATCACACTTGGCGTTCGTCCTGAGCATACAAATATTTCAGACAAAGGCGTTCCCGCTAAAGTGGATGTCAGCGAGATGATGGGATCCTCTGTGCACCTGCATGTCGATGCTGATGGACGCGATGTCATCATCATCGTTCCGATCCTTGACATGGAGGACAATTACAAATACGGAGATCTTGTCCACTTCACTTTTGCAGGCAATGTTGCACATGTTTTCTCTAAGGAGACAGGGAAGAATCTCGAGTACTAATTGATATGAGCTGCAGAGAATAACTTCCGATGAAGAACAGAGAATGATGAAATAATGGCAGTGCGGGCGCAAAGCGCCTGCTCTGCCATTAGTAATTGGAAATACTCGGCAAACATAAATCCGACAGGGAGGTATGGAATGAGCAGTCAGGCACTAAGAGATGCCCGAAGATATGAAGAAGAATTCGAGAAGAAAATTTTACCGGAGGAGAGACCGGCTTTTCACCTGTCGTCCCGCGTCGGGTGGATGAACGATCCAAACGGTTTTTCAAGGTATAAAGGGGAGTATCATCTCTTTTACCAATATCACCCGTACGATTCGCATTGGGGCCCGATGCACTGGGGACACGCCGTGTCCAAAGACCTTCTGCATTGGAAATACTTGCCTGCCGCATTGGCGCCGGACATGCCTTATGACAGGGATGGCTGCTTCTCCGGTGGAGCATTGGTGATGAAGGATGGCACGCATATGCTTATGTACACCGGCGTATGCAAGGAGATGACGATCGGCGAGAGAAATCTGGAAGTGCAGACGCAGTGTGTTGCTTTCGGAGACGGGGAAAACTATACCAAGTACGCCGGCAATCCCGTACTTGCTTTCGAGGACCTGCCGGAGGAGTGCAGCAGATACGATTTCAGGGATCCCCGCATCTGGCAGGAGAAAGACGGAACGTATAAGGCCGCGGCGGTGAGCTATTCTCTGCGAAAACAAAAAGAAGTGCTGCATGACCGCAATTCGGATAATGCGGACGGCCTTCTTGCCACCACAATGATCCGCGAAGAAGAGGAGGGCGGACAGATCCTGCTGTTCTCGGCAAAGGATCCGTACCACTGGAAATTTGAAAGAAAGCTCGCGGTCAACGGCTATCGGCTTGGGAGAATGTGGGAATGTCCGGATCTCTTTGAACTGGACGGGAAACAAGTGATCCTTGCCAGCGCGATGGATATGCTGCCTGACGGGCTGGAATATCACAATGGCAACGGGACTTTCTGCCTGATCGGGGAATACGATCATGAAACAGGAAGATTTGTATCCGAGGCGGATCAGAGCGTAGATTACGGGATTGATTTCTACGCGGAGCAGACGGTTCTTGCACCCGATGGGCGCAGGATCATGATCGCGTGGATGCAGAACTGGGATACCTGCAACCTGCACACGAAGAGTATTCCATGGTTTGGACAGATGACGCTGCCCAGAGAATTGTCTATAAAAGACGGACGGCTTTACCAGTGGCCGATCCGTGAACTTCTTTCGATGAGACGTGATGAGGTACACTACGAGAATGTCCGTGTCAAGGACGATGAAATCGAACTTGACGGAGTCCGAGGAAGACTCGTGGACATGGAAGTGGAACTGAAGGTCGTGGAGGAGGACGAGGAAGGGCATTATCCCTTACAGAAATTCGCCATTCACTTCGCAAAGGACTGGCGGCACCATACAGGTATCAGTTTCCGTCCTGCGGAATCGACACTTAAGGTTGACCGCAAGTTCTCCGGCTCGAGGAGGGCGATCATCCATCAGAGAAGAGCTTACGCAAAGCCGAAAGACGGCGTATTAAAGCTCAGGATCATTCTGGACCGGTTCAGCGCGGAGGTCTTTGTAAACGGAGGGGAGAAAGTCATGACGATCACCTTCTATACGGACGTGCGCGCGGACGGGATCTCGTTCTTCGCGGACGGTGAGGCAGAGTTCTCTGTGACAAAATACCGCCTGCAGGAATGGTAATTCCACCGATTACAAACTAAAACCTGAAGAATGCTTATATGACGAAAAGATACGGAGAGATGTGACTTTTAAGTGCGGTCAGTGTTAACTGGCCGCACTTTTTTGTTGAGAAGAAGTAGTGTTGCGACTATCATGCAGCAAGATAATGCGATATCCTAGAAGGGAAAGCACACTCCTGAGGAAAAGAGGATTCGGCGCAGAATAGCAGCATTCTGCCAAGTGTAAGATGGAATAGAGATTTCCGTGATATCTTTCAGAAGTACAATCTGGCAGAACAAGTACAAGGGAGGATGTTATGCTTGGAAAGGAAAAATGCAGGATCCTTAAGGAAATCCGTCAGAAGATAGCGGACGAGAATGATATTCCATATGTGACACATGAATGTAAATACCAGGGCGAGTGCAAAGGCACTTGTCCCCGCTGTGAGAGCGAGCTGAAGTATCTGGAAAAACAGCTTGCCGCCCGAGCCGCGGCTGGAAAGCGGGTCGCGATCGCAGCGCTCTGCGCCGGTATGGCGATCGGCATGGCCGGCTGCGCATCACCCTTCAATAATAACAAGGGCGGCGTGGAAGATATTCAGGGCATGATGGAAGGACCGGAAGACGTCGAAGTGACTACCGGAGAAGTCGCTCCAATGGATGATACCGGGGAGTGGGAAGACGAGGAAGGTCAGAAAGGCGCGAAGGGGCAGAAAGATCCGGAAGAGTATGAACTCATGGGAGACGTCGTGTACGTCGAAGAGGGGTCAACACAATGAGCAGCACAGTTTTTCCCCTTTTGAGCCTTTCGAGACACCGGATGGGTACAGACGGCGTCGGGATCACAACGCTGGCTGCCGCAGCCGGCTGCCCGCTGCACTGCCGCTGGTGCATCAATAAAGAGCTGCTCCTCAAAGCGAAGCCGGAAAATGTAACGCCGGAAGAATTTCTGGAGCGCGTCAGGATAGATGACCTGTATTTTCGCGCAACAGGAGGCGGGCTCACATTTGGCGGAGGAGAACCTCTGATGCAGGCAGATTTCATCAAAGAGTTCAGGGAGATCTGTCCGGAGGAGTGGAAAATTACGGTGGAGACGAGCCTCTTCGTCCCGAGAAATTATCTGGCGCAGGCAATCGATGCGGTGGATCTGTTTGTCGTTGACTGCAAAGACATGAATGAAGATATCTACAGAAAATACACCGGGGAAGATCTCTCTGCAGCTGAAGAAAACCTTGCTTTTCTCCTGCAGAGAAAAGACGCAGAGAACGTTCTTGTTCGGGTGCCTCTGATCCCGGGTTACAATACAGAGGAAGACCAGAGGAGAAGTGCGGAAAAGCTCCGCCAAATGGGCGTGAAGAGACTGGATCTGTTTTCGTACGTAAAGAAGGCAGGCATGTAAGGAAGTCTGTGTATCTGGACAGACTGCTGGCACAGCAGAAGAAATCTTAAGATCGAGAGAACCATACGTATTTGTTTGTTGAGAGAGCTCGGAACTATGAAAGTGAAAGCGATTTTATTTGATCTGGACGGCGTGCTTCTGGATACGGAGAAGATATACCATAAGTATTGGAAACAGGCTGCCGCGGAGTTCGGCTATGATCTTGCGGACGAGATCTTTCTGCGGCTTCGCAGCTGTGACTCGTCAATTGCCCGCCGCATTGTAGACACGGCTGCCGGCGTGGACGGCGCTTATGACCGCATCCGCGAGCGCAGGAAGGAGCTGATGAAGGATTCCGCACAGAAAGACGGGTTCGAGCTCAAGGACGGCGTCATCGAGTTTCTTTCCGCGATCAGGGACCTGCCTGTCAGGAAGGCGATCGTCACAGCTTCTTCCCTGGAGAAAAAGCGGGCGGTCCTTGCGGACCTTGGGATCGCGGACTATTTTGACGAGATCATTTCCGTAAAAGAGGTCCCGCGCGGGAAGCCGTTCCCCGACGTATATCTGTTTGCCTGTGAGAAACTCGGATTGAGACCGGAAGAATGCCTTGCGATCGAGGACTCGCCGAACGGGATCAGGAGCGCATACAGGGCCGGCACCAGAGTGGTGATGGTCCCGGACCTGACCGGACCTGATGAGGAACTGGCCGGGATGTGCACGGTTGTCGGGCGGATCGACGATTGTCTGCGGCTGATCAATTAGCAAGAGAAAATGTGATATAATCGAAGCGGCGCGTAAAACCCAGGCCGGCCATAGTCGCCCGCGGGCACGCCACGGATCCGTGACGCGTGAGCCTCATTTGGATCGCTGCGAATATCGATTTAGTAAAGGAGCTTATTATGGGCACAGACGACAGGGATATCATTTCTGAAGTGGAAGCTGTATTGGATGAATTTGTGCGCCCGTACCTGGCCACGCACGGCGGGGACCTGAAAGTTGTGGGCGTGGAAGGCGGCGTCATCTTCTTTCAGCTCATGGGGCGCTGTGTGGGATGCGCAGCCGCAGACCAGACAAGCGAGGAACTGATCAACAGGCAGCTGGTTGAACGCGTACCGGGTATAAAGAAGGCCGTTCTGGCAAACGGCATCAGCCCGGAGATGCTCGAGCAGACCTTGGCGCTCCTGCGCGCTCATCCCAGTTTCTGACAGGATTGGTGCGCCTATGAGTACATTTCAATTTTTCGTCGGCACACATGCACCGGCAGGCGAGTCCTCGGTTCTCAAGTGCGAGGCCGATTTCGGAAACGAGACCTTTAAAACGCTGTACACTATGCGGGAGATTTCCGACCCCACATATCTTGCGATCTCTAAGGATCACACTCTGTACGCGCTTGGAAAGACCTCCGAGGGCGGATCTGTATACGCACTGAAGGAAACGGATTCAGCACTTTCTGTTCTGAACACAGAAACCAGCGGCGGCGATGGCCCCTGCCATATCTGTTCTGATCCGTCAGGCGCTTTCCTTCTTTGCGCCAACTATAGCAGCGGGAGTATAGCCCTCTATGATCTGGAGGAAGACGGCAGGATCCATTCTATGTGCGATTTCCGGCAATACAGCGGTATCGGCTATGACTCCGGAGACCGGCAGAAAGGCCCGCACGCGCACTTCGCTGCTTTTCATAAGGAGCGAGATGAGGTGCTTGTGTGCGACCTCGGTCTCGACATGGTCTATGTCTATGAACTCGACCGGCAGGAGCACAAACTGCGGGACACCGGGCGCAGTATCCGGCTTCTGGACGGGTACGGCCCGAGACACCTCGCCTTTTCGGACAGCCATCCGGGTATGCTTTATGTACTGACTGAGATGGCAAACAGGATCTTTGTGTATCAGTACAGCGAGACGGAGAGCCCGGACGGACAGATCCATGGACAGTATAACTGTGTCCAGACGATATCCGCCGTGCCCGATAGATCTGATGCGTTCTGCGGGACATCACCTGAAGTCGCTTCCGGGACTTGGGATGAAGCCGCTCCCCCGGACAGATCCCTGATGGTCCCTCCAACTGCTGATAACGGCAGCATCGGCTGTGCCGTCAGGTTCTCGGCAGATGGGCGGTATCTGTTTGTGTCAAGCAGGCTTGGATATCAGAGTATCTCAGCTTTTCGATGCGATGACAGCGGCAGGCTTCACTTCTGCAGCCATAGTTTGTGCGGCGGGATCACGCCCAGGGACTTTAACGTGTTCGAAGAGACAGGATCTTTAAATGATGAAAAGCCCCGATATTGCTATATTTTGACAGCGAATCAGGATTCTGACCTTGTGACGGCACTGCGGTTTGACCGCCTGAGAGAGGCGCTGGAGCTTCTGGAAATGAAAATGAGGGCAGTAAAGCCGACATGCATTCTTCCTGCGCGGCAGTGAGAGGGTGGATGGGAAGAAAGAGAGCCAAAGCTCAAAAAAGGATTTAAATTCTGCCCAAGATATCTTATTATAGAAGGGTAATGACAAGACTGCACTTTTTTTAAAAGGAGATGAGTGCCATGGCTATTTCTACACTTCAGAAAGCAAGATACAGCTACAATCCCAAGCTTCCGGGAATGCTGAGAAACGGTATTGCCGAGATCTGCGTCAAGGACGGCGCACCTACAGAGAGCGTAGCGGATCAGGAAAAGATCAAAGCTTTATTCCCCAACACGTATGGTAAGAATGAAATTACCTTCCAGAAAGGCGCGAACACCTCAGTTGCTAAGAAGCAGGTTGTTGGCGTGATCCTTTCCGGCGGACAGGCACCGGGCGGACACAATGTCATCTGCGGCCTTTACGATGCACTGAAAGCGACCGACAAGAATAATGTTCTTCTCGGCTTCAAGGGCGGCCCGAGCGGTCTGATCGACGATGACTATATCGAGATGACAGACGAGTTCATCGATGAGTACAGAAATACCGGCGGTTTCGATATCATCGGCTCCGGCAGAACCAAACTTGAGACCGTTCCGCAGTTTGAGATCGTAGCAGAGAACTGCAAGAAGCACGGCATCACCGCGATCGTGATCATCGGCGGCGACGATTCCAACACGAACGCAGCAGTACTTGCTGAGTATATGGCTGCGAATAATACAGGCGTTCAGGTCATCGGATGCCCCAAGACCATCGACGGCGACCTCAAGAACGAGGATATCGAGACTTCCTTCGGTTTCGATACAGCTACCAAGACCTACAGCGAAGTGATCGGTAATATCGAGCGCGACGCC
>CADCIK010000061.1 GCA_902801415.1 uncultured Lachnospiraceae bacterium | reverse complement strand
GCCAAACCCAAAAAGCCCAGGCTGGACGCAGAGAGAAAGAGCAGCGCGGCAGAGCGCTCCGAAGAGAGCACCGACCCGCACAGCATGCAGGAAGGAGGAGCAGAATGATAGAGTGGATCCGATTTGCGATAGCAGCCATATTGATGATCCTGGCACTCTGCTCATTTATTGCCGCAGTGACCGGCGCATACAGATTCGGATTTGTCATGAACCGGATGCACGCGGCCGGAATCGGAGATACGGCGGGCATCTTTCTGGTGATCCTGTCACTGGCCGTGGCGCTTGGCCCGAAGATGAGCACCTGGAAGCTTCTCATCCTGGTATTCTTTTTGTGGTTCACGTCCCCTGTCTCGACGCATTTTCTGGGGCAGGTGGAATATTATACAAATCCCGTACTTCGCAAACATGTAAAGAAAGCGGAGATACAGGAGAAAGGAGAGGCCGATGCAGCTGACTGAGATCGCAAGGATCATCCTGCTGATCCTGCTGGTCGCCTGCGCGATCGGCGTCAACTTCGGAAAGAGCCTTCTGCAGGCGGTGATCATCTTTATGTCCTACAGTTCTATTATGTGTATTCTGTGGGTTCTTCTTGAATCGCCGGACCTTGCGATCACGGAGGCAGCTGTCGGAGCGGGAGTCAGCAGTGTTTTGTTCATGCTTACGCTGCGCAGGATCCGGACAGAGGACCTGCGGCTGGAGGCGCTGGAGACGGAGGCCCATATAGCGGAAGTTGAAAAGATGAAGGAACAGACAGGCGCAAAGCAGGCTGCAAAGGCAGCCGGCACAGAAAAGGGACCTGAGGAAAAGGCCCGCTAAAGCCGCAGATAAAGGGTAGACGACAGTGATCAAACTATTATTTGACGTGGAACTGGATGAAGACCTGAGCGCAGGAGAAGACAGCGACCTTCTCGAGAACGTGATGACAGGCGCCGAGGTACACGACAGTACACGTGAAAAAGTCAAAACAGAAAAGGGATACTACAAAGACTATGTCCGCAGAGTACAGTGGACACAGAATCTTGTTGAGATCGAAAACAGCGGATTCAGGATCTTTTATACATCCGTCGCTGTGATCAGCTGCGCGCTTCTGATCGGCATGCTGCTCTTTACGATCTCCTTTCTGCCCCGTTATGGAATGGAGAACCCGGAAGGGCTGGACGTAGTCCGCAGATATGTGGAGCACGGGCTGCAGGAGACCGGCGCGATCAATATCATTTCCGGCATTATCCTGGATTACAGGGCGTTTGATACGCTGGGAGAATCGCATGTGCTGTTCACCGCGCTTATGTGTGTGACCGTACTGCTGCGGATCGACAAGAAGAATATGCGGACCCAGTATGAGGACTTTTATCTGATCCGCGATGAGAAATACCATGAGCTGTATGGGGAGTCGATCATGCGGGGCGTTGCGGCAGTCCTGCTTCCCTGCCTGTTTCTGTACGGGGCCTATGTGCTCCTCAACGGCCAGAATTCTCCCGGCGGAGGATTTTCAGGCGGCGCTGTGGTAGGCTCGGGACTGATCATCTGCGCGGCGGCTTATGGCTTCAACAGCACAGACCGCATGATCACGAGAAAGACCGCCGGCCTGATCGCATTTTTCGCGCTTGGATTTTACAGTTTCGCAAAGGGATATGTGTTCTTTACGGGTGCCAACGGAATAGAAAACCATATTCCCAAAGGGCAGCCTGGCGCGATCCTCAGCGGCGGACTGATCCTGCCGCTGGATATTGCCGTGGGGCTGGTGGTCGCATGCACCATGTTCGGTTTTTACAGCCTGTTCCGAAGAGGCAGCATTGGAAAAGAGGTCTGATATGGAAAATCTGCTAGCCAACAGCACGGAAGCCGTAGCGATCATACTATTCGGCATAGGCTTTACGATGCTCTTATTTCACAGGAATCTGTTCAGAAAACTGATCGGACTCAATGTCATGGATACCGGCGTTTTCCTGTTTCTGGCATCCATGGGATACATTGAGGGGCGCAAGGCGCCGATCATCACAAACGGGATCCAGAGCACGGAAGCCTACATCAATCCGCTTCCCGCGTCACTTGTACTGACGGGAATCGTCGTCTCCGTCTCGGTAACAGCGATCATGCTCTCTCTGACGGTGCGTCTCTATATGCGCTATCACACACTGAATCTGGATGAGATATACAAGATGTCCGAACACCTTGAAGATGACCGGTAACGGAGGACCCGCGCAGTGGACTTTATCAGAAACTTCCCGATGTTCAGCGTTGTGCTGAGCCTGTTTTCAGGCGTGCTCTGCACATTGCTCCCGGGCAAAAAAGCAAGAATATATACGATCGCCTATGAGTGCGTGCTCATCGCGATGGCAGCCGCGGTACTCTGGCTAACGGTGCATACGGGGGCGTCCTTTACGTATGTGATGGGCGAATTTCCGGCGCCGTGGGGAAACGAACTGCGGGCGGGCGTCTTGGAGAGTGCAGTAGCGCTCCTGTTCATGAGCGTCATGCTCTGTTCTGTACTGGCCGGCAAACGCTATGTGGATCAGGATATCGACGAGAGCAAGATCAATCTCTATTACACGATCCTGAACCTCATGACAGCAGCGATCATGGCCATGACCTGGACGAACGACATCTTCTCCGGGTATGTATTTCTGGAGATCCTGACGCTGACCAGCTGCGGCATTCTGATCGTGCGTGAGATCGGAAGGACGACGCTGGCGGCGGTCCGATACATGATCCTCAACCTTGTGGGATCGGGACTTTTCCTTCTGGGCGTGGTGCTGATGTACGACATCACGGGAAACCTTCTGATGGTCCCTATGCAGCATGAGATCGCTATGCTGTATCAGGATCCCGGCGCGCGCGTCGTGCTGATCATGGCGACGGGCATCATCACGATCGGTCTTTCGATCAAGAGCGGTCTCTTCCCCTTCCACTACTGGATGCCTGACACCTATGGCTGGGCGACGCCTACCTCGGCATCGATCCTCTCATCCCTGGTATCCAAGTGCTACATTTTCCTTTTGATCAAAATATACTGGCGCGTCATCGGGATCGACATATTTACTAAGATGCCGATCCGCAACATAGTATTTGTCCTTGGCCTCTGCGGTATGATCTTCGGCTCTGTGTCGGCGATTCGCGCGGATAATATCAACCGTATGGTGGCCTTTTCCTCCGCGGCGCAGATCGGCTATATCTATATGGGCATCGGTCTCGGCGGCACAGCCGGCTTTACCGCGGCAGTATTCCACATTATGGCGCATGCGGTCACCAAGTCGCAGCTGTTTCTGACTACGCCGAGGCTTGCTGAAATATCAGGCAACAGTCTCCGGTTCAAAAACCTGCAGGGCTGCGCGCTGAAGGACCCCAACGCGGGGCTGTTCTTCTTGCTGCCCAGCCTGTCCATGATCGGCATTCCGATCTTCGCGGGCTTTTCGTCCAAGCTGTTTTTTGGCATGGCGGCAGCAGATAACGGAGGGATCAAGCTGATCCTGGTCATGCTCACAATGGCGGCCAGTTCCATGCTGAACGCGCTGTACTTTATCCGCACACTGATCAGGATCTATTCGCCGGGAGATGACCGCGAAGTCAGGATCCCGCACAGACTTGATTACAACATCCCCATGTTCGCCCTTACCGTGGGAAATCTTGCAATGGGACTGTTCAGCTGGATCTTCGTCGGTGCTATCCAGCAGGGATTCACAATGTTCATGTAAACGAATGGGAGAGAAAACTATGCTTATGTTCGCGGCTATCATGATACCGGTCATCGGAGGAATCGCGATCTATGCGGCGTCGTCTGACGGCCGCAGCAGAAACACGCTGTATGCAGTCTGCATGCTCCTGACGGACGCGGCGGCGATCGCGGCCGCCTTTAGAAGTTCTCCGATCGTACTGGCACAGCTCTCGGAAGGTATCTTTGTGGCGTTCCGGGCAGATACGCTGGGCAGGTGCTTCCTTGCGGTGGCCCTGATCCTGTACACCTGCATCCTCTTCTACTCATTTGAGTATATGAAGATGGAAGAGCGGCTCCCCCTCTTTTACCTGTTCTACTTCATCTCAATGGGCGCGATCATCGCGGAATGCTTTTCCGCGAACCTTGTGACCATGTACCTGAGCTTCGAATTCCTGACCCTCTCCACCATGCCTCTGGTGCTGCATGAGAGGACCAAAGAAGCTGTGGCGGCGGGCCTCAAATATCTGTTTTATTCGATCGCCGGCGCTATGATGGGCCTTCTGGCTATTTTCTTTGTGTATCATTTCGCGGCAGACGCCTCCTGGTTTGACTATGGCGGATTTTTGGACAGTGCGAAGATAGCAGGTCATGAGACTGTTCTGTTCGCAGCTACGCTGGCCGGCGTCATCGGATTCGGCGCCAAAGCCGGTATGTATCCGCTGCACGGATGGCTTCCGGCGGCACACCCCATTGCGCCTGCGCCCGCATCCGCGCTTCTCTCCGCGCTGATCGCCAAGGGCGGTGTCCTGGCTGTGATCCGGCTGATCTATTTCTCTGTCGGCGCTGATATTGTCCGGGGGACCTGGGTCCAGCGCGCCTGGATGTGCCTTGCCCTGCTGACTATTCTCATGGGTTCCACTATGGCCTTCCGCGAGGAGATCCTCAAGAAGAGACTCGCCTACTCGACGGTCAGTCAGATCTCCTATATCATGCTCGGTCTGTCACTTATGACGGATGAAGGGCTCAAGGGCGGCCTTTTACACGTGCTCAGCCATGCGTCTGCCAAAAGCTGCCTGTTCCTGGTGGCCGGCGTGTTCATTTACAAATTAAGGATTCGCAGGACAACGGAACTTCCCGGTATCGGAAAGACTATGCCGCTCACGCTGGCCTGCTTTACGGCCGCGTCGATCTCTCTGGTCGGTATTCCGCCCATGGGCGGATTTACCAGTAAGTGGGCGATCGCAGCGGCGGCCATGGACAGCGGAACCGGTCTTTTCGCGGTCCTGGGACCTGTCGTACTGCTGATCTCCGCGCTTCTGACTGCGGGATATCTGCTGCCGATCATGGTGGACGGATACTTTACGGACGGCGCTACCGGATATGAGAACGAGGAAAAGGCGGAACCGAACGCGCTCATGCTCGTACCGCTCTTCATTCTCTGCGGCTGCTCTTTGCTGGTTGGTCTTTTTGGAAGTATTTTTGCCGGCGGCCTTGTTTTCTGAGGCGCTGTCCGGACAGATCCGGAAACGGTTCATGGAATCTGTATTTTGACCCGGGAATTGGATCCCGGATTGGTTTGTTGATCATGTAAGCGGGAGGAGATGGATCTTGAGCCCTTTGTTTCTGCTGATTCCCATATTGCTGCCGCTTGCGGGCGGACTGGCAATGCTGGTGAGACCCATAAAGAATGTGAAGCGCAGAAGGATCTGGTGCGAAGCTGTGACATGCGCCGCGTCTGCCTGCGTCTGGGCAGCCGCGCTCTTTGTGCGCCGCGATCCGGTGTCCGTCTATAGCTTTACCCGCGGATTCGCGGTCAATTTCCGTCTGGACGGCATGGCCAATGTGTTTGCGCTGATGATCTCGATCATGTGGCCGCTGGTTCTTCTGTACGCGTTCGAGTATATGAAGGGCGATGAAGCCCGAAACCGGTTCTTTGCCTTCTTTATCATGACATACGGCGTGACGCTCGGCGTCTGCTATTCGGCAGATATGATCACTATGTATCTGTTCTTCGAGATGCTGACACTGGTGACGATCCCTTTGGTATCCCATTACGGAGGGCATGAGAGTATGTACGCGGGACGTAAATACGCCGCGTATACGATCGGCGGCGCCTCGCTGGGGTTTATGGCGGTCGTTCTGACGACCATGTTCGGCGCCTCCGGCACCTTTACCTACGGCGGCAGTATTGACGGGACCTATGACACGCGTATGCTTTTGTTTGCGTTCGTCCTCGGCTTCGTCGGTTTCGGCGCCAAAGCGGCAGTCTTTCCGCTTCACGACTGGCTCCCGACGGCATCTGTCGCGCCTACGCCTGTAACAGCGCTGCTGCACGCGGTCGCGGTGGTCAATTCCGGCGTCTTTGCCGTGATGCGCATGACTTACTATGTGTTCGGAGCGGATTTCCTGCGGGGAACGATCGCGCAGGCCATCTGTCTTGTGCTTGCGATCTTCAGTCTGCTGTTCGGAGCGGTCCAGGCGCTTCGGGAGAGGCATTTTAAGAGAAGACTTGCCTATTCGACGATGAGGGCGCCATGACTATGTCGCCGCTTGGACTGAAAGCGGGCCTTGCCCATATGGTGTTTCACGGAGTTATCAAGATCTGCCTCTTCATGTGTGCCGGCGCTTTTATGCACCAGGCGCGCAAGACCTACATATATGAGATCAACGGGATCGGGCGGCGGATGCCGTACACATTTACCGCGTACACGCTGTGTGCCCTTTCGCTGACAGGTATCCCGCTTTTTTGCGGTTTTGTCTCCAAGTGGCAGCTCCTGCAGGCGACTCTGAGGGCTGCCGGAGTAGCGGCAGGAAATGCCGTCCCGGATTCACGCCTTTCACAGATCCGCCGCATTTTTGTGCGCGATGTATACGCTTTCCATCAGCGTGCGGGCGTTCTTCCCGATGGATGACAAGGACCGGTTCAGAGAAAAGAAGGTGAAGGAGGCGGGCCCGTTGATGCTGGTGCCTATATGGATCTTCGCGGCCGTCAATCTGGCTCTGGGCATATGCCCAGGACCTATCCTTGCGGTTCTGACCGCGATCGGAGAAGGGCGGATGTAAAGCTGTAGGAGGTAAATGATGCTGATCGCGCTGATTGTCTTCGGACCGTTTCTGGGAGCCGCGGCGGCGGCCGTCATAGGAAAACACAATGAAAAAGCCGGTGACTATACGGCTTTATTCGTGGCGGCCTGTGTTCTGGGACTGACCCTTATACTGGCGCGCTCAGCGGGGAGCACGCCTCTCTATCCGCTGGAAGAGGGCGCCGTGGCGGAGGCTGCCGTTTCTGCCTGTCCGGAATTTGCGATTTCCGGTATCCTTTCAGGCGGACTTTCCTTCTCTGTCAACGGCTTTCGCGCGGTCTACGCGGTGATCACGGCGCTCATGTGGGCGGCAACGACCCTGTTCGGCCTGGAATATTTTGCCCACGAGAGGGAGAATATCGGGCGTTATCGCTTCTTCGTCCTGTTTACGCTCGGCGCCGTGGAGGGCGTTATGCTCTCGGCGGATCTGATGACCGCTTTTGTCTTTTTCGAGATCCTGTCTTTTACTTCCTTTACATGGGTCATCCATGAGGAGACCCGCGACGCGATCAACGCCGGCTATACATATCTGTTCGTCGCGGTGATCGGGGGGTTGATGCTGTTCATGGGCCTGATCCTTCTTGACCACAACTGCGGGACGCTCTCATTTGAGGGGCTCTCGGAAGTACTTCGAGGCGCAGGCTCTTCAGCGGGCAGCACTGCGGATTCGCAGATCCTGGCAGCAGGCGTACTGATCCTTCTGGGTTTTGGCGCCAAGGCGGGCATGTTCCCGCTGCATGTATGGCTTCCTAAGGCACATCCCATTGCGCCGTCGCCGGCCTCTGCACTTCTGTCAGGTATTCTGACCAAGGTAGGCATCTACGGAATCCTGATGACAGCGCTTTACGTGCTGGCGGGAGAACTTCGTTTCGGCCTGATCGTGTGGGCGGCGGGCATGATCACCATGCTTCTTGGTGCGGTTCTGGCGCTTTTCTCCGTCAATCTCAAGCGGACGCTTGCATGTTCATCCATGTCGCAGATCGGATTTATCCTGACGGGCATCGGAACGGTGGTCCTGATGGGAGCGGCCGGCAGCGGAGAAGCAGCTATGACAGCGCTTGCGGGCACGGTACAGCATATGATCAACCACTCGCTGCTCAAGCTGACGCTGTTCATGGCGGCCGGCGTGGTCGTGATGAATCTGCATACACTGACGCTGGACGAGATCCGCGGATGGGGCAGGAACAAGACCTTTCTCAAGATCGCCTTCGCGCTCGGCGGGCTTGGGATCAGCGGCGTACCGCTCTTTAACGGATATATCAGCAAAACACTCCTCCATGAGGGGATCGTGGAGTCCATCCACGTCATGAGGGAGATCGCGGCGGAGCCGGCAGAAGCGGGGCTGAGCATCATAGCAGGAAAGCTGGCAGTGCTTCTCTCAGCAGGTGAATGGGTGTTCCTGTTCTCAGGCGGACTCACATTCGCCTACATGACCAAGCTCTTTATCTGTATCTTTATTGAAAAGAACCGCGATGAAGCGCGGCAGGACGCATATGACCGCGATCCGGTGTGCATGAACCCCGCAAGTACGGCAGTCATTCTCGGTTCCTCGGCGTTTATGGTAGTCCTGGGAATGCCTCCGGTGACAAAGAGGCTGATCGCCTTTGCGCTCGGCAGCGAAGAGATCATGCATTTTTCGGCCTTCACCGGGGAAAACCTCAAGGGCAGCTGTATATCGCTGGCGATCGGCGGTGCTGTCTATCTGTTCATTGTCAGGCGCGTGCTCTTCCGTGATGGATCCTACGTCAACCTGTGGCCGCAGAATCTGGACCTGGAGGAACGCCTCTACAGACCGGCGCTCACCAAATGGATCCCGGGTGCTATGGGCGCGGTCGCAGCCGTATTCGGAGAGGATGTCATATTGGAACCTCTGTGCAAAGGCTTCTTCCGTGCTTTCCAGAGCATCATGTTCCTTTTCAGCATCAGTACGGACTATATCATTCTCTCTCTTCGAAAAACGATATTCCGCGAGAAGAAAGTGCGGCAGAGCGGAGTCGGACAGATCAGCCGGGTCCGCATGATCATAGAGGGTACAGGGGAAGCGGCGGCCCCGATCTTGCGCAATTTTACGTTCGCATTGCTGATGACCTGCCTCGGAATTCTTGTTATTTTGGGTGTTTTGCTTATTGTAATTCTGCATATTACAGCATAAAATTGCACCGAGTGAATAAAAAAGAGACGAAGTAAACAAGATTATTACAAAGGATGTGAATATGAGCATATTCGATATTTTGACCCTGTTCGGCGGTCTTGCCATGTTCCTGTACGGCATGCGCCTCATGGGCGACGGTCTCAAGGAGAGCTCCTCGGGAGCCCTGAAAAAGGCCATGGAGTCCGTCACCAATAACCCGGTCAAGGCGTTTCTTCTGGGACTTGGTGTTACGGCGATCATCCAGTCCTCAACGGCAACGATCGTGATCACTTCGGGACTTGTCGCCGCAGGGCTTCTTACGCTGCACCAGTCCCTCGGTATTATCATCGGCGCGAACGTCGGTACAACGGTCACAGGACAGATCATCCGTCTTCTGGACCTGGATTCGTCGGGAGGAACTTCCTGGCTGCAGATCTTCAAGCCCTCCTCTCTGGCGCCTATCGCCCTGATCATCGGTATTATTGTGATCATGGGAGGAAGATTCAGGAATTCCAGGCAGATCGGCAACATCGCGATCGGTTTCGGTATCCTTTTCTCCGGACTTCTCAACATGACGAGCGCCGTTACGGTCCTGACGGAGTCAGGCGCGGTCGAGTCGCTGTTTACGGGCCTTGGAAACAATCCGATCCTGGGATATGTGACCGGTGCGGGCGTAGCTTTCGTTCTGCAGAGTTCCTCTGCGACGATCGGTATCCTGCAGGCGTTTTCCGCGTCCGGCAGGCTGACATTTAAGGCGGTATATCCGGTGATCGTCGGCGTTTATCTCGGCGACAGCGTGACAACAGCGATCGTCTGCTATATCGGAGCAGGCGCGGAACAGCGCAGAGTCGGTATTGTCAACACCCTGTACAATCTGTGCAAATCCGCAATGGTCCTGATCGTTGTGGCAATTCTTCACCAGCTGGGCTTTTTGGACAGCCTTTGGGACCGGGTTGCCAATTCCGGCCTGATCGCTAATACCAATACAGTATTCAACCTCGTTTGCGCAGTAGCGATCTTCCCCATGCTGCCGCTCCTGGAACGGCTCAGCTGCCGGATCGTCAAGGATGATGTTGTGGAGGAGAACAAGTATCAGGACAAACTGGACGCGCTCAACCCCATGTTCTTCGATACGCCGGCGCTTGCTCTCCGCTCCGTATATGACATACTCCTGACACAGCTTCAGGTGGTAAGGCAAAATATTGAAAAGTCCTTCGGGCTTCTTCGCAATTATGACGAGGCGGTCTATCAGGAGATCATGGACGAGGAAGTCAATATCGACATGATGACGGACCGCATCAGCCGCTATATTGTCGAATTTCTTCCCAATATGCGCAATCAGGACAACGCAGCGATCCTGAATGAGTACTACAAGGTCGTGACGGAGTTCGAGCGTCTGGGTGATCACGCGGTGAATATCGCGGACAACGCCGCCAATCTCCGTAAAAACAACAGGTCCTTTACAGCGGAAGCGTTAGAGGAGATCGGTGTACTGGAGGATCTTCTGAGAGAGCTTCTGGATGATACGGAGGCAGCTTTCGAGAAACGCGATATCGAGGCGGCGTTCCACATTGAGCCGCTGCGGGAGCTGGTCAGTGAGATGGTAATACGTCTCAAGAGACATCATCTGGTCAGAATGAGCAGAGGAACTTGCGATATTTTCGCCGATTCCAACTTTGAGAATCTGATGTCCGATCTCAAGAGGATCGCGGATGTCAGCACCAATATCGGTGAGGCGGTTCTGGTCCGCGTCAATCCTGAACTGGCTGAAGATGAGCACAATTATTTCTCAACACTGCGCGCAGGCAACGATAAGAAGTTCAACGAGCAGTACGAGGAGGCCGGAAGAAAATATATGGACCGCATCAAGTCCATGCCGCAGCTGGTTACACCGCCGGAAGACCCGGATGACGATGCCGGTGATGTGGCGGACTAACGTCTGATCCGGGCAGACCGGCAGTAATAATGTACGGGATTCAGTACAATTTCGGTCTCCCGTGAGATTGAGGGTTGACAGAAACAGCCCGATTTGATAAGAAAAGGATGAAATTAACAGCGTATCCGGGTTACTGACGGGTTTGTGGAAGTTACCACAGGGGAGCCGGATACGGAGTAAGTCGACCGTCTGGGCAGTAATTGGTAATGAAGCTGGTCAAGCAGATTACCACTACTGTCCTTCTTTTTGCCATTCAGCGCGTTGAAGCGCTGTATGGGAGGCAAGGATCCAAAAAAGCACCAAAACAGGAAAGGAATCAAGGAATGGGCTACAAGAGCGATATTGAAATTGCGCAGGAATGTCAGATGCTCCCGATCACGGAGATCGCAAAGAAGGCGGGCATCAGTGACGAGTATCTGGAACAGTACGGCAAATACAAGGCCAAGATCGACTACAAACTTCTCAAGGACTCCAAGAGAGACAACGGAAAGCTGATCCTCGTGACAGCGATGAACCCCACGCCTGCCGGCGAAGGCAAGACCACAACAACCATCGGCCTTGCGGACGGACTGCAGAAACTGGGCAAAAAGGTCATGGTAGCCCTTCGTGAGCCCTCCCTGGGACCTGTCTTTGGTATCAAGGGCGGCGCAGCTGGCGGCGGTTATGCACAGGTAGTTCCTATGGAGGACATCAACCTGCACTTCACAGGCGACTTCCATGCGATCGGCGCGGCCAACAACCTGCTGGCAGCTATGATCGACAACCACATCTACCAGGGCAATGAGCTTAACATCGATCCCCGCAAGATCACATGGAAGAGATGCGTGGATATGAATGACCGTCAGCTCCGCTTTGTCGTCGACGGCCTCGGCGGAAGAGTCAACGGAACTCCTCGCGAAGACGGCTATGATATCACGGTTGCATCCGAGATCATGGCAGTACTTTGCCTTGCAAGCGATATCAACGACCTCAAGGAGAGACTCTCCAGGATCATCATCGGCTACACATACGGCAAAGTCAGCGAGCAGAAGCCTGTAACCGCAGGCGACCTGCACGCACAAGGCGCAATGGCAGCACTCCTTAAGGATGCCCTTAAGCCCAACCTGGTACAGACTCTGGAGCACGTTCCCGCGATCGTGCACGGCGGTCCTTTCGCAAATATCGCGCATGGCTGCAACTCTGTCACCGCTACCAAGATGGCCCTCAAGCTTGCTGATTACGCAGTCACAGAGGCCGGCTTCGGCGCTGACCTCGGCGCGGAGAAGTTCCTTGATATCAAGTGCCGTATGGCAGGCCTTCGTCCCAATGCGGTTGTCATTGTTTCCACGGTCCGCAGCCTTAAGTACAACGGCGGCGTAGCCAAGGCTGACCTGAACCAGGAGAACCTGGAGGCTCTGGAGAAGGGCCTTCCCAACCTGCTCAAGCACGTCAGCAACATCCGCGACGTATACGGACTTCCCTGCGTCGTTGCGATCAATGAGTTCCCCACCGACACAGCGGCTGAAGTCAAGCTGGTCGAGGATAAGTGCAAAGAGCTGGGCGTCAACGTGGTCCTGTCCCAGGTATGGGCAAAAGGCGGCGAAGGCGGCAAAGCCCTCGCGGAGGAGATCATCCGCCTCGTGGAAGAGCCCTCCGATTTCCGCTATTCCTATGAACTGGAAGGAAGCATCGAGGACAAGCTCAATCAGATCGCGACCAAGATCTACGGCGCGCGCGGCGTTGTTATGACTGCAGACGCAGCCAAGCAGGCTAAGCAGCTTGAGAGCATCGGATTCGGAAACTGCCCGATCTGTGTTGCCAAAACACAGTACAGCCTCACAGATGATCCCAAGAAGCTCGGCGCACCCAAGGACTTCGATATCACCGTCCGCGGCGTGAAGATCTCTGCAGGCGCAGGCTTTGTCGTCGCTCTCACCGGCGACATCATGACAATGCCCGGACTTCCCAAGGTACCCGCCGCAGTCAAGATCGACGTCGACGAGGACGGAAAGATCACAGGTCTTTTCTGATACGGAATTGATATAAATCAGCCTATATTTATAGGAAAAATATCTGTGAAATGTCAAAAAATACCTAAAGCAGGTCAAACATGCGCCTGTTTTTGCCGAGGGGATTCGGGTAATATAACAACTGTCAGCAAGAGCTGACAACATAAATTACCCCCCTATACATTATTAACATCCCCTAAGAGATGGAGCTCCGTACTGAGGCTGAAGCCCGGTGTGGGGCTTTATTTCTTTGTACGGATCAGACAGTCATATACATGAAAACAGCAATCCATGGTATTGTAGTAGTAATTGTATTTACACGCGACAGCCGCGGATCAGGGACAGAAAAGCGGCTTGAAGCAGTATGGAAGACGGGGATCACGACCAGAGGAATCGCCATGAAAACAGCTTATATCAATGGATTTATATTGGATGGAACCGCGGATATGCAGCCGCGCAGAGGGACAGTCATTGTGGAGAACGGAAAAATCACAGATCTCCTGCCGGCGGGGGCGCTGCTCCCCGCCGAC
Source organism: uncultured Lachnospiraceae bacterium (assembly GCA_902801415.1). Lineage (GTDB taxonomy): Bacteria > Bacillota > Clostridia > Lachnospirales > Lachnospiraceae > CAG-791. Next base: position 10,782 of record CADCIK010000061.1, on the reverse strand, counting down.
TGCCGGATCACGGATCTGCAGGGCGGATTCCTGATGCCCGGCCTCATCAATATGCATGTGCACCTCAACTCGGGCGGCAAGCCCTCCGCAAAGAAGAAAAAGCCGGAGGACTATGTGCGCCTTGTGAAGCTTGCCACCTCCAATCCTGTAACGGCGCAGCTTGTGCGCACCATGATCCGCGGATTCGCGGAGACACAGCTTCGAAGCGGTGTGACCACGATCAGAACGGTCGGCGGTATATTGGATTATGACGGCAAAGTGAGAGACGAGATCGATGACGGATATGCAAAGAGGGCAGAAGCGGCGCAGAATGCGGCCGGTATCCGCGGCGGCAAATTGAATCCGCTCCGCGCAGCCAGGACAGGCCTGACAAGGATCCCGCTGGGATCCATGGCGCCGTCGGGACTTGGAGCAGCGCTCAGCGGCGGCGCGGCCAGTGCTTCCACACCCGGTCCCAGGATCCTCACCTCCAATGCCGGGATCTCTGTGCCGGGCGGACATGTGGCGGGATCGCTCGCGTATCCGGTCACGACTCCTGATGAGGCGGTCCGATATGTCGATAAGATCGCGGACGGACATCCGGACCTCATCAAGCTGATGATCACGGGCGGCATCATGGACGCGGAAAAGGAAGGAGAGCCGGGCATACTGAAAATGGATCCGGCCATCATACGCGCGGCCTGTGAGGAAGCGCACAGGCTGGGATATCCCGTCGCGGCGCATGTGGAGAGCACAGAAGGCGTCGTGGAGGCGCTCCGGGGCGGCGTTGACACGATCGAGCACGGCGCAATGCCGACGGATGAGATGGCAGAACTCTTTAAGCAAAGAGGATCCTGTCTGATCACAACGATCTCACCGGTCCTGCCGCTTGCGCTCCTTGATATTCAGAAGACCCATGTCAGGCCCATGGACCGCTATAATGCGGGAATCGTATTGCGAGGCATCATAGAGTGCTCGAGAATGGCGCTGCGGGAAGGTATTCCCGTCGGCCTGGGCACGGACGCGGGATGCCCGTTTGTAACGCAGTATGATATGTGGCGAGAGCTCGCTTATTTCCACAATTTCTGCGGCGTTTCCAATGCGTACGCGCTGCATACGGCGACGCTTGGCAACGCAAAGATCGCCGGGATCGATCAGGAGACTGGCAGTATTGAGATCGGGAAATCAGCTGATTTCCTTGTTACTGCGGGCAACCCGCTGGAGAAGCTCAGAGCCCTGCGCAGGCCGCACATGGTAGTGATCCGGGGTGAAGAGATCGCGGAACCCGGCAGGGGAGATCGAGAGGACTCTCGATGAGCTCCTGCAGGTGACCTATGAGGATCTTGACAGACTGCTCGGAGAAGACAGCAGGGGAGGGCTTGCGGAGTGAATAAAGGGGATATATTAAACAGCGGGACAAATCCTGCAGGATCCAAAAGGAATGCCGGAGTATCCGGGAGCGGAGATATTTCCTCGGCCGGCTCTCCCGGCGCGCACAGGCTGTACAGCGCGCAGGACATGGCCAGGATGGATGCGGCGCCTGCTGCCGCGGGATGGGCGACACGATCGTCCTGGATCCCTACGACGTGTGGCAGCTGACGAAAGGTCTGGGCAGACCTTTTGGAGAGCTTCTCGGTTCCTGTGCGGACCTGCATGTGGAGGAAGGCGTGATCATGCCCCACCTCAAGATGCGCGAAGAGACGGAGAGCTGTGCTTTTTTAGGGACAGACGGACGGTGCACAGTACATGCGTACCGTCCGGGAATCTGCAGGCTTTTCCCTCTGGGCAGACAGTTTGACGACAAAAAGACCTCCTACTTCATTGTTCCAAACGGATGCGTGAAGGGAGGCCTTTCCAAGGTCAGGATCGACAGATGGATCGGGATCGAAGATCTGCCGCGCTATGAAGAATATAAAGCGGAGTGGAGATCACTCCTTCGCACCTTACAGGCGAGGATCGCAGCGGAGTCTTCCGTCGAGGTGCAGAGAAATGTGAACCTGTATTTTCTCAGAACATTTTATATGACGCCTTATGAGGGAGACGCAGCCGCTTTCTACGGGGAACTGGCTGCTAGAACGCGCGATTTCGCGGCGGCTGCACTGTAACAAAACGGGCAACCGCAGAAACCGCATTGCAGCATCGGGTAACCGCAGAGGCAACATTACAGAATCGGGCAACCGCGGACGCCGCGCTGCGACACGAGATGATCAGAGCAGCTGATCACTTCGCTGTGACAGCAACAACATATTCCGCATTCATTACCGGCATGGTCATGGAAGAGCCGTCCATCAGACGGGCGCTCACATCCTTGAACATGCCGTATATTTTGACCTGGGCGCCTTCCTGCGGCAGTTCGCCGTGTATGGATTTGGTGTAGACGGCGCAGAGCATACCGGAAGTCAGACCCAGAAAATCGCCGGGCATCTCAAGGAACACTTCGACACTTCCATCCGCGGCCGGCCGGCGCTCTTTGATAATGCCTTCCACAGCGATATTGGTGCCTGCGTACTTGGCCGGATTGTGGTAGAGCGAGAAGTAGCCCGCCTTGAGGCAGCCCGATTGAAACTCCTCCGGTGTCGGTGTGGTGCAGGTGACTTCCAGCGCGCACATAGCATCCTCATAGTGGACTTCCAGCAGATAGCGCTGCTTGGGCTCCAGCGTGACGGCTTCGGCGAGGGTCCAGTCCGTGACTTCCTCATCGGAACCATCCGCGTAATACGCAGTCACCTTGATCGTATCGCTGCCGGACGAGATTACAGTGCCTTCCTCTTTGCTGCCCAGGTATGAAGCAGTCAGCCTCGAAATGGAGCGGGTCGTACACTGGATCGAAACCGAGCAGGAGAGATCTTCATAGGAGATATTAATGGTAGACAGCGTATCTTTCTCCAGTACGGTGGGATTATTGACGCGCCAGCCGCTCTCCAGCGGCGTTTTCTTTCCATCGCGGATCGCGTAGACATGCAGGCCCGGCGTCTCATCGGTGATCTTAGTGCCCGCTTTCGTGTCGCCGTCATATTCTGCCGTGATCGACTGGATCAGACCGGTTGTGCACTGGACCTCGCACTGTGTGCTGGCCTTTTTGTAAGTGATCGTTACAACGCTCTTCTTGGTATCTTCAAGGGTCCGGGGCGACTCTACAGTCCAGCCGGTGACCTTTTCGTCGTGGCCGTCCTGAAAATATGCCGTCACAACAAAGCCGGGATTGTTCTCGTCCAGTACCGTACCCGCTTTGGTGTCGCCGTTATAGACGGCGGTAATATGATCGACGGCTTTATCCTTGGGCGTTCTGCCAAAGAAGAGAGCAGCGGCAGCTGCTGCAAGGACCACAGCGGCTGCGATCAGAATGCACTTGCTGTGAGCCTGCCAAAAACTTGAATGTGTGCCGTCATCCGGCTTCCGGTTTGTGTCCATCTGTGCGCCTCCCTTCTTTCTGCTGTGAAGCGTAATTATGGTCAGTATTACGATAAGAAAAACGTAAATCAGACAGCCGTATTACATGGCGTCTGCTGATGATTCCATTATAATGCTTTCCCGCCGGGCAAATTATTATATCTTTGTGAACAGAGCTGAATTTGCGGCAGGGTATTGACAACAGAGAGCAACAGGGATACCATAGAATCAAACATATGAATAAATGCTCATATGTTTGAGGCTTTAATAGTTTAGTTGACAGAAAGGCATGGAATGAGAGCAGGAAAGATCTATGCAATGGCGGAGGCGCCGTGCTGCGAAGAGAAGGAAGTTCACGCGGACAAGGTGCAATATGTCAATGCGAACATGCCGTCGGAAGATGAACTGTATGATCTCGCGGAGCTTTTCAAGGCGTTCGGCGATTCCACGAGGATCCGCATTCTGTTCGCGCTCTTTGAGGCGGACATCTGTGTGTGCGATCTGGCAGAATCACTCAACATGACGCAGTCCGCGATCTCCCATCAGCTGCGGCTGCTCAAGCAGGCCGGCCTGGTAAACGGCCGACGCGAGGGCAAGCAGATCATCTATTATCTGGCGGATGATCACGTGAGGACCATCATAGCGATGGGATTGGAACATATAAACGAATAGGAAGGGGAATAAAATGAAAAAGTCTTATAAGATCGACGTGGACTGCGCGAACTGCGCTAACAAGATGGAAATGGCAGCCAATAAGACAGAGGGCGTCAAGAATGCGACGGTCAACTTCATGGCGCTCAAGATGAAGGTGGAATTTGAAGACGGCGCGGATCCGGCAGCGGTTATGCAGCAAGTGCGCAGCAACTGCAAGATCGTCGAGGATGACTGCGAGATCTTCCTGTAAGAGAGACGTGACGGAGGCTCCGTGAGGAGATAGAACAGTGACAAAACTGACTGAAAATCTTAATAAGAAACAGAAAAACCTGCTGCTGCGTGTCATCGCGGCAGCAGTTATGCTTGTGGTGCTGCATCTGCTGCCCTTGGAAGACTACCCGGTCCTGCGGTTTCTGCTCTTTATGATACCCTATCTCACAGTGGGATATGACATCCTGCGCAAGGCGTGGAAGGGGATCCTGAATCATCAGGTTTTTGACGAGTGCTTTCTGATGGCCGTGGCGACGATCGGCGCAATGATCCTGGGTGAATACTCGGAGGGCGTCGCGGTCATGCTCTTTTATCAGATCGGCGAGCTCTTCCAGAGCATTGCGGTCGGAAAGAGCCGGCGCAGCATCAGTGAACTGATGGATATCCGGCCCGATTACGCCAACCTCGAGCAGGACGGCGAAGTGGAGAAAGTGGATCCCGACGAGGTCGAGGTCGGCAGTATCATTGTGATCAGACCCGGTGAGAAGGTGCCGATCGACGGTATTGTCGTGGAGGGATCCTCCTCACTGAATACCAGCGCGCTGACCGGCGAGAGCCTGCCCAGAGACGTCAAACCCGGCGATGAGATCATCAGCGGATCCGTGAATATGAGCGGTCTGCTGCGCGTCGAGACCACCAAGGAATTCGACGAGTCCACAGCGTCCAAGATCCTGGAACTCGTGGAGAACGCGGGCGAGCGCAAGGCCAAGTCCGAGCAGTTTATCTCCAAATTCGCAAGGTGGTATACGCCGGCTGTGTGCTACAGCGCATTGGCGCTGGCAGTCCTGGGTCCTTTGGTCAGCATTCTGGTATTTCACAGGACGTCCGACTTGGCGCTGTGGTCCGACTGGATCTACAGAGCGCTCACGTTCCTGGTCATCAGCTGTCCCTGCGCGATCGTGGTCAGTGTACCGCTGTCCTTCTTCGGCGGGATCGGCGGCGCGAGCAATCAGGGTATTCTGATCAAGGGCTCCAACTTCATGGAGACACTGGCTAATGTCAAGTATATCGTTATGGACAAGACCGGTACGATCACGAAGGGCAACTTTGAAGTGACAGCGGTCCACGACGAGCGCGAGCACAATATCGACGACGCCCATATGCTGGAACTGGCAGCTCTGGCGGAGAGCCACTCCTCGCATCCTATCGCGTCGAGCATTCGACGGGCTTATGAGGCGGATGGCGCAATATTGGACAAGGGCCGTGTGACGGACGTGCAGGAAGTCAGCGGCAAGGGCGTGATCGCCGCAGTTGACGCGCTGCAGGTCGCAGCGGGCAACCTTAAACTGATGAAGATGCTGGGCGTTGCATGCGAGGCCTGCAGAAGTGTCGGGACGATCGTCTATGTAGCGAGCAGAAGTGAAGCGGCGGATCCCGAAAATGGACAGCCTGCCGGGGAAGGCTCCGTACAGGCGGGCGGATCCTGGGAATACCTGGGTCACATTGTGATCTCCGATGAGATCAAGCCCGGAGCTGCGGACGCGATCCGTCAGATGAAGCAGAACGGCATTGTGAAGGCAGTCATGCTGACAGGCGATATCACCTCGATGGCGGAGAGCGTCGCGAGGGAAGTCGGCATCGATGAGGTACATGCAGAGCTTCTTCCGGAAGATAAGGTGACGCTCGTCGAAAAGCTTCTGGCAGAAAAGAAAGCAGCCGCGAGCCCCAAAGCTACGCTGGCCTTTGTCGGAGACGGCATCAACGACGCGCCGGTCCTGGCCATTGCGGATCTCGGAATCGCGATGGGCGCATTAGGATCCGACGCCGCGATCGAAGCGGCAGACGTCGTTCTGATGGACGACGATCCGGCCAAGATCGTCAAGGCGATGCGGATCGCACGTAAATGCATACGGATCGTCAACGAGAATATCTGGTTTGCGATCGGCGTCAAATTTGCCTGCCTGCTCCTGGGAGCGCTGGGAATTGCGAATATGTGGCTGGCGATCTTCGCGGATGTAGGTGTCATGGTGCTCTGTGTTTTGAACTCGGTGAGAGCCCTTTTTGTGAAGGGGATGTAAAGAGAATCGCCCGGCGGACAGGATTGTTTCCTTCCGCCGGGCGTTTTTACCGCTGTATTTAAAGAGCTACTGTATTTTTTAATCTGATTTTAATCTATCCCCAAAGATGCTTTCATCTGGCAGCGTTATCCTTTACTTACATCAAACGGAAAGAGACATCCCGAGATGTAAAAGACCATAAACAAAGGTATAATTAAACAGTACACCGCATCGGAGGTAGAATAATGGAAATGATCGAAAAAGTGGAACGTCTCAGAGAAAAAGCAGATGTTACCTACGAGGAAGCAAAAGCAGCATTGGAACAGTCTGACGGAGACCTTCTGGACGCCATGGTGCTCCTTGAGCGTCAGGGAAAAGTCAGGAAACCTGCGCAGAGCACGTTCTCTACAGACTATGAGGAACAGACGGAGTATATCAGAGTAAGAGACAAGGTGGAAGAGCAGGAGCAATCCGCTCCGAGCTTTGGACGCACGCTCGGCAGGCTCTTCAGGGGCTTTATCGGCTTTATCAGAAAGACGACATTCATTGTGACCAGGGAAGAAGATGTGGTATTCACAATGCCCACGATCGTGTTTGCAATTCTCCTGTTTTTCTTCTGGGAGATACTCGCCCCGGTCATGATCATTGCTCTGTTCTTCGGGGTCAGATATTCATTTGAGGGAGAAGAAGAGGCTGAGAAGGCCAATTCGATCCTGAACAAAGCCGGAGATTTTGCGCAGGATGTGAGAAGTGAGTTTACCGGCAGCAGCGACACACAGGATAGATAGAACTGTTAATGGAGTAAAAAAATGAAAGCAAGCATTCTTCTGGTAGAAGATGAGGAGAGACTGGCAAGATTTGTCGAACTGGAACTCCTGCACGAAGGATATCAGGTTGATAAATCCGGAAACGGAAGAGAGGCGCTGACAAAGGCGCTTGAGAACCATTACGACTTAATCCTTCTGGACATCATGCTGCCCGGCCTGAACGGGCTGGAGGTCCTCAGGAGACTTCTGAATGAGAAAGAAGTTCCGGTGATCCTCCTCACAGCCAGGGATGCGGTCATGGATAAAGTATCAGGGCTTGATGCAGGTGCCGTGGATTACATCACCAAGCCCTTTGCAATAGAAGAACTGCTGGCAAGGATCCGCGTGGCGCTCAAGCTCCACGCGGGTCACTCCGCGCGTGAAAGCGCCCGCAGCGATGAAAATGAAGAGGGTATTCTCAAGTGGCAGGAACTGGTTCTGGACGACCGGCGTCACCAGGTCCGCTATGCAGGTCATGGGATCTCTCTCACGAACAGAGAGTTTCTGATGCTCAAGACCCTTCTTGAGAACCAGGACATAGTCCTGACAAGGGATGTGCTGCTCAACAAAGTCTGCGGATATGATTACGCGGGGGAGACCAATGTCGTCGATGTCTACATCCGCTATCTGCGCTCCAAGATCGACGATGTATTTGGTGTTAAGATGATCCGAACTGTCAGGGGAGTAGGCTATGTCATTCAATCAGAAGCATGATGAGCAGCGGCGTGTGACGTCGATCACCAGAAAGCTCCACTGGTACATGCTCCGGGGCAAAATACTGCGCTTTTTAGGTGCTGACATTCTGCTTGGAATTCTGCTGACCGGCGGATGGTGCCTGGAACAGGAGTATTCGGTGCTCGGAAACATACTTGAAGGAAACCGAAGAAGTTTCGAGCGTGTGACGACGGAGGCAGAACCGGGATTTGATCTGATCTACAGGATTGTATCGAAGGAGGGGGCGCCTCTTTTGTCTGTTTCCTGTCTGATCCCTTTTGCGGTCATTGCATCTGTGATCATCGCTTTGCTGATCCTTCAGCTGCTGGGAGTGATCTTTTCCTATTATCGCGAGGACAGGACGATCCGGAAGATACTGGCGCCCATCAATGAGATCGCGCTCAAGGCCGACGAGCTCAGCAGACTTTCCTTCACGGAAGACAAATATCAGGTCATTGAAGATGCGATCGAGCACATCCACCCGGAGCAGGCAAACCTGCTTCTGCGCATGCGGGATACGATGCGGCAGCAGTCCCGCTTTGTCAACGACGCCTCCCATGAGCTGCGGACACCGATCGCTGTGATCCAGGGATACGCGAATATGCTGGAGCGCTGGGGAAAAACAGATGAGAAGACGCTGGATGAGGGGATCAGCGCGATCAGGAATGAAGCCGACCACATGAATTACCTGGTGGAGCAGCTTCTCTTCCTTGCAAGGGGCGACAGCGGCAGAACGACTCTCAATAAACAGCCTGTGATGACACAGGACCTGATGCGGGAAATTTACGAGGAGTCGCTGATGATCGATGAGAAACACAGGTACCGCCTGAAAGAAGGTGGGGAATCGTCGGAAGTGGCTGTTGATCCCGGCCTGATGAAGCAGGCTGTGAGGATCCTGATCGACAATGCGGCCAAATATACACCGGAAGGAGAGGAAATAATCCTGTCCTACGGGAAAAATGAGAAAGGAAGCCCTTATCTGCAGGTACAGGATATGGGAAGCGGCATCAATGAATCCGAGCTCCCCCATATTTTTGAACGGTTTTTCAGGGCAGATGAAGCGCGCAGCAGCGAAGGCACAGGCCTCGGGCTGTCAATCGCGAAGTGGATCGTGGATAAGCACGGAGGGCACTTTGAGGTCCTGTCAAGGAAGGACCTGGGGACCAGGATCAGAATCGTGCTGTGATCTTAATAACATCTTTGTTTTGACACATTCAGCATAGTGAAGGGGGCAGAGCAAGGCAGCCACCGCGACAAGAAAGTCCGCGATGGGACCTGAGCACAGCACACCGTTGATGCCCATAAAGCGGGGCAGGATGAGCAGCAATGTGATCAGCGCAAGCTGCTTGGACAGGGAAATGATGATGCCCTTTCGGGGCTGTTTGATAGAGACCATTGTGTTCATGGAGACAGGAAGGACGCCTGCCAGAACGACCAGCAGCATGAACTCGTGCATGTAGCGCAGGGCAAACTCCTCATACCCGCCGGCGCCGCCCCCGAACAGGGAGAGGATCTGATGCGGGAAGAGCCAGAAACAGGCTGTCTCCACAGCGCCGATGAAAAAGGCGTAGCGGAAGATCAGATAGGAGGTCTTCTTGACGCGGTCATAGTTGCCGGCACCGAAATTGAAGCCCATGATGGGCTGGCCGCCGATACTGCAGCCGACGATCGTGGAATAAAAGAGGAAATTGATCTTGGTGACAACACCGGCCGCAGCCAGCGCTTCACTTCCCCCGTAAGAAGAGAGCGCGCCGTAACGGCTGAGAGAGCTGTTGAGAACCAGGTTCATGACAAACATGGCGGCCTGGTTGAGGCTTCCTGCGGCGCCTATGGAGGCGATCTGGGCGATCTTGGAGCCTGTTACAGTGAAGTGATGCCTGACCAGCTTTCCTGTCTTGAAGCGGACCATGTACCCGGCGACAAGGAGGGCGGATACGATCTGTCCCGTGACTGTCGCAAGCGCGGCGCCTGCAATTCCCATATTGAGGGGAAAGAGAAACAGGTAGTCCAGGACAAAGTTGAGCGCGACGCCGGCCAGGGAACAGAACAGGGCATATCTGGGGCTTCCATCAGAGCGGATGAGCAGCGTGCCGCCTGAAGTGATGGCAAGGAAAGGCAGGCCCGGCGCGATCAGGCGCATATATGTGAGCGCATAGGGAAAGACCTCGTCGGTCGCACCGAAGAGATGGACGAAAAAGGGCGTGAACAGAAAGACAAGTGTCGCAATGATAATCCCCTGCAGAGCGAGCAGGGTCAATCCTGCACCAGCGAAACCGAGGGCTTCATCGGTCTTTTTGCGGCCGTTGCACACGTTGAAGTTGACGGAGGAACCGTTGCTGAAGAGGATCGTGAGCGCGCCGCACAGGAATGTGAGCGGATAGGCGACGGTGGTGGCGGCATTGCCAAGGAAACCGATCCGCTGACCGATGAACATCTGATCCACCATATTGTAGAGGGAGGAGATCAGAGTAGCTATTATACTGGGAACGGCATACTGAAGCAGAAGACTGCCAACCGGAGCGGTGCCCAGCGGATTGGGAGCTTTTGAGACCTGCGGCATAATGGGACTCCTTTCGGGACGGGTATGTAGAATATCAGGCTGTGAGCTGATGAAATTTCGAGCGATTTTCCTCATTATATCATGAACAGATACTGCTAAAGTGAACAGGATCGGCGCACTGGCCAGATTCCGCTGTTGAAAAGTAAAATTTGACAGTTGTAATTTCCGTCTGATTACAGTAAGATACTATTTGTCGAATAAATATCATATGACATGGGGGCGTAGCTCAGTTGGGAGAGCGCGACACTGGCAGTGTTGAGGTCATGGGTTCAAGTCCCACCGTCTCCATTTTTTGGGTGAATTGAAGTCCGAGAAATGCCTTATTTAAAGGCTTTTTCGGGCTTCGTGTTTTTTTGGAGACGCCGGGTGACTCGCGGGTGACTCACTGGGGACTCGTCAAAGAAGCTTATGA
>CADCIK010000060.1 GCA_902801415.1 uncultured Lachnospiraceae bacterium | reverse complement strand
TCAGCGAAAAGAGTGCCGGGCTCGATGCCGTTATCCGGATCGCCGACTTCTTCATCATAGATGTAGCCGCAAACTGTGCAAACAAATTTTGCCATGGTGTATTCCCCCATCTTTCTGCCTTTCTCACGGGAAAGGCGATATTGTGAATTGGTCTTCTTAGTGAACTAAGATGATAACATTATATAAGAACGGCGTATGCGTTGCAACGAGATTCAGGGTCGCGGCAGTACCGCTGTACCGTTTTTGGATGCTTCAAAACAGCTAGGAATAAGGGGTTTTGGAGTGCGTCAAGCGGATAAAACACTGACTTTCGGCCGTTTTCACGAAGTTGAAAAATCTGCTGCAAAGGACTTGTTTCCGCCGCCGGATTTTTCTTATAATCATTTCACCGGCCGGAGGAAGGAGGTGAAGCCATTGACCGAAGGCGGACGGACAGTGCTCCTGCTGTTCGTGACAGCGGCTGCGGCGTCAGATCTGAAGTGGGGCAGGATCTGCAACTTTCTGACTCTTACATCTCTGGCAGGCGGCATCTGGCTGCTGGCGTTACATGCGCCGCAAGAAATTCCCGGGGTACTGGGAGCGATGGTCCTTCTGGCCTGCTTTCTGTTTCCGTTCTGGAAGAGCGGAGGTCTCGGGGCCGGGGATATCAAGATGCTGATGGCGCTGGTTCCTTACATGGGGGTGCGCTGGTTCTTTTTTTCAATAATTCTTTCGTTTCTGATCGGTGCGGTGATCTCCGCGTTCTTACTGATCAGATATCGGGATTTATCCCGAACCGTTCATTTTGCTGTACCGATCGGTATCAGCGTCGTGCTCTGTCTGCTTCTCGAGCAATTATCTGTACAGAGCCCTTTCCTTTTTTGACATAACGAGCGTGATTTCCGGTGACGAAGAGTGCCGGTCTGTTTCCTATTGCCTTTTTCACTTTTCCATGTGAAAGGAGGACTGAATGAATAAAAGCGGCTATAGGCAGGAAACCGCCAGGATCTGTATCTGTGACAGCGAGATCTCCTATGGGGAACACCTGATGGAGTATTTAAAGAGTGCCGGACAGCTGCCGTTTGACATCTATTTATACACAAGCAGAGAAGTCTTCCTGTCCAGAGAGAACCCCGGGACAGTAAAGCTTCTTGTGATCGCGGAATCGCAGTACAGCGAAGAGGTCGGGCAGGCAGGATTTGAAGGGATCCTGCTCTTAAATGAGAGCAGCGCCTATATAGAGAAACCGGAGAATATCAGCAAATATCAATCTGCCATGAACATTTGCGACAAGATCAGGCAGATGTGCATGGCGGGAGACGGCGATCTTATGCAGAGCATGCGGCACGGAAAGCCGATGAAGCTGATCGGCATTTATTCTCCTGTCACCAGATGCCTGCAGACAACGTTCGCACTCTGTATGGGGCAGCTCCTTGCGCAGAAGAGCCCGGCGCTGTATCTGAATTTTGAATCCTATTCAGGACTGGAGATCCTGTTGGACAGAAGTTTTCGCGGGAGCGTAAGCGATCTTCTGTACTATAACGACTGCGCCAGGGAGAAGCTTGCCGGTCAGCTGCAGTTTATGACTGAGAAAGCAGGAAAGCTGGATTTTCTTCCGCCTATGGAATCCTTTATCCAGCTCAGGTCGATCAGGCAGGACCAGTGGCTGGAACTGTTCCGCTCAATCGAGAAGGTGACGGAGTATGAGTATTGCATATTGGATCTCAGCGAGCAGGTGGACGGGATCTTTGAGATCCTTCGGCAGTGCGACTTGGTCTTTACGATCACCAGAGAGGACGGCTTTGCGGAAGCGAAGATGCGGCAGTATGAGACGCTCCTAAAGAGTACGCAGTACGAGGACATTTTCATGAAGACGCGCAGGTGCCAGCTCCCGGTTTTCCGGGAACTGCCGGCAGGGATCCTGCTGCTCACCCACGGGGAGCTGGCAGCGTGTGTGCGCAGCATTATGGAGGGGGAGGGGCTCTTATGATGGAACTATATGAAGATGAAATGAAAGAGCTTATTGAGCAAATGCGGCGCAGCATCATGAATCGGATCGATTACAGCAAGGCCGTAACGGACAGCGATGTCTACGAACTGATCGATATGGAGATTTTCATGTCGGACGACTTCATGATCAGATATATGTCCCCGGCGAAAAGAGTCGCTTTAAGGCAGACCCTTTTCGATTCCATACGGCGTCTGGACATCCTGCAGAGCCTGATTGAAGATCCGTCTGTCACGGAGATCATGGTGAATGGTCCCGACGATATTTTCTATGAGTCCTCGGGAGAACTCCATCGATTTGACGGGGCCTTTTCTTCCGGAGAAAAGCTTTCTGATATTATTCAGCAGATTGTTGGGGAATCTAATCGCGTCGTGAACACGGCGACTCCTATTGTCGATTGCAGGCTTCCAAACGGAGACCGCGTCAATGTAGTGCTTGCGCCTGTTGCTGTGAATGGCCCGATCCTGACAATCCGAAGATTTCCGGCCAAACCTATCACTATGAGCGACCTGATCGATTACGGGTCGATCTCGGAGGAGGCCGCGCTCTTTCTGGGAAGATGCGTCCGGGCAAAACTAAACATCTTTATCAGCGGCGGAACCGGATCGGGAAAGACGACATTCCTCAATACACTGTCGGAATTTATCGGGACAGCAGAGCGGATCGTGACCATAGAGGACAATGCAGAGCTTCAGATCCGCGGCGTGCCCAATCTTGTGCGGTTGGAAGCGAGAAACGCGAATGTGGAGGGATGCAATCCGATCAGCATTCGGGATCTGATACGGACCAGCCTTCGAATGCGGCCTGATCGGATCATTGTAGGTGAAGTAAGAGGGCCGGAGGCTGTCGATATGGTGCAGGCGCTCCATGCCAACAGCGGTTATGACGGCCTCTCCAGACTGGAAACGATGATCCTGATGGGGATGGAACTGCCGGTCCAGGCAGTGAGAGGCCAGCTGGCATCCGGACTGGATCTCATCGTACATTTGTCCCGTCTGCGTGACAGGAGCCGGAAAGTCATGGAAATATCTGAGGTGGTCGGGATGAAGGACGGACAGATCCGGCTGTCGACCTTATACAGATTCAGAGAGACGGGAGAGACAGATGGAAAGATCGAGGGAATCTGGGAGAAAGAGAACGATATTGCCAATACGGTCAAGTTTGAGATGGCGGGAGTACCTGTCTAAAAGAACAATCCTCTATCTGGTGGAGGGAACGGCGATGGCGGCCGGGATCGCCTGGCTGTTTTATCAATCCATGATCGCCATGCTCCTTTTGTTTCCCCTTCCCTTCGTGTACTGCCGCTACAGGACCGGGATGGACCGGGAGCATTACCGCAAAGTGGTTTCCAGTCAGTTTCGGGAGCTCCTGAACTGCGTGAACAATGCCCTGCGCGCCGGAGATTCCCCGGAGAACGCGTTTCGGGAAGGATATAGAGAAGTCAGATATGAATACGGAGAATTTGCTCCGGTGACTGTGGAGATGGAGAGAGTGACCGGCGGGCTCGATAATCGGATCCCGTTGGAGACACTGCTGGAAGAATTTGCGGACCGGGCAGGGACGGAAGAGATCCGGGAATTTGCGGAAGTATTCAGGATCGCCAAGCGCGGAGGCGGCAATATGACGGAGATCCTGGCGCGAACATCCGCGCTGATCGAAGAAAGAATGGACGTCGAGAATGAGATCCGCATCATGCTGGGAAACCGGCAGCTGGAGCAGAGGATCATGGATCTCACTCCTTTCATGATCATTTTCTATATAGGCGTCACTTCACCGGGATTTTTTGACGTCCTTTATCACAATCCTGAAGGAGCCGCATTCATGACACTGTGCCTCGCAGCATATTTTGGCGCGCTGCTTCTTTCGGAGAAGATCCTGGCAGTCACTGTATGACCCGGGGATAAGGAGGAAGGGATGGAAATCTATGTATACGGTCTGATCTTTGTCGCATATCTGGTCCTGGGATTCCTCTCCGGAGAAGAGAGCGGGAGAACTGATGAGAGAATGGCCCGCTATATCCGGCGGAAGACGCAGGAGTGGGGCCGAAGGAAAAAGGGTATCCGCATTTCCGATGAGAGCGCAGTCCGCAGGGAGATGTCGCTACTGAAGCCGCTCGACAGAACGCAGAACCGGGTGGAGCAGTTCTATGTGGAAAGGATCCGCATCGTGCTTCTGATCATTCTGGCAGGGGACATCCTGGCAGCTGCAAGTTACGCGGCAGCGGGCCGGAATATGCTCTTGAGAGAGGGAAGCCGGCTTGTCAGGGATGGAATCGGCGGAGAGGACCAAAACACAGAGCTGGAGGTCTACCTTGAACCGGAAGGAGCAGGAGAGCCCGGAAATCAGGATACAAAAAGGACATTGCAGGGCAGCTATCAGTTGGAAGTCCGGTCCAGGAAGTACAGCGGCGCAGAACTGGAGAAACTGGCAGAAACGATATTTGAAAAGCTGCCGTCGATGATCCTGAATGAAAACAAGGATCTTTCTCATGTGACGGGAAGTCTTGCGCTTCCGGAAGAGGCGGATGGATTTCCTTTCCGGATCCTGTGGGAGAGCAGCAGCTATGCTCTGATCGATTCTGACGGGACAGTCGGAAATCTCGGTATGAAAGGCGGTGAAAGCGAGAAGGTGATCCTGTCGGCGGTCCTGGTCTATGACAACGGAACGGCGGAAGGATTCCGCAGAGAGAAGGAGTACCTCGTTACTGTGCTTCCTCCTGCAGTGACCGAGCAGGAGAGATTGTCGGAAAAGATCCGGGAATCGGTCCGCAAAGCGGATGAGGAAAGCGCAGCGGAGGCGCTGTTTCCGCTGCCGCAGATGGTGGAGGACAGAAAGCTTTTCTGGGAGGAAAAGCCGGCCGATCCGGGGCTCTCCATCCTTCTGTTTGCAGTAATCGTCGCAGTTCTTATGGCTGCAGTCATGAGAAGCCGGCTGCACGAAAAGGTGAAGAGACGGGAACGGCAGATGATATTGGATTATCCGCAGATCATCAGCAAATTTGTGCTCTACCTTGGAGCCGGACTGAGTATCCGGAGTACCTTCATAATGCTCGGGAAGGAGTATCAGAAAGGAAGGGAGACCGGGAAAGAGGAACGGGGCGCCTATGAGGAGATCCTGCGCGTTTGCAGGGAATTATCAAGCGGAGTACCGGAAACAGAAGCCTACGCGCGTTTCGGACAGCGCTGCAGAACGCGGCAGTACGCAAGGCTCAGTACACTCCTGACACAGAACCTCAGGAAGGGGAACCAGGAGCTGCTGTCAGTAATGCAGCAGGAGGCGCAGGCTTCCTACGAGGAGAGGAGGAACATGGCACGCAAGCTGGGAGAGGAGGCGGAGACGAAACTGCTGCTGCCAATGATCATGATGCTTACGATCACAATGCTGATCATCATCATTCCTGCATATTACAGTTTTGCAATGTAGTTGGACAAAAGGAAAGGAGACGAAATGAGACAAACAGCTAGAGATTTCTGGAGAGATGAAACCGGTATGGGCACAGTTGAGATCATTTTGATCATAGTGGTGCTGATCGGACTGGTCATTATATTCAAAAAACAGCTCAACGATCTTGTAAAGAAGGTGTTTCAGAAGATCAGCAGCGACAGCAATTCCATTATCTCCACAGCCCTTATCCGGAAGTGCTGACGGATATCCGCAAAGAGACGGATGGTTCTATAACCATATATCTGGCAATGTCACTTGCTGCGCTTTTGTCGCTTTATCTGGTGCTTATGCGCGGCGCGGGACTTGGAGCCGCGAGAATGCAGATGGACAGTGTCAGTCATATCGCGCAGAATGCGGCGCTGGCGGAGTTTCATGGAGAACTCCACAGCAGGTATGACTTATTCATGGTCGATACATCCTACGGCGGTCCCGGAGGCGGTAATGAAGTATTCGGACAGCATTTACTCGGATATATGGAAAAGAACTGCGTGAGAAAGACAGCCTTGCCGCTGGGAGGAGTCCGGGACTGGACCTCTATGCAGATCAGCGATGTGAATGTCACAGAGGGAAGATATGCCTGCGATAATGCGGGACGGGCTGTCCGCGAGCAGGTTTATGCGTACATGTCCGCAGACCCTGCCGGCGCTGTCATTTCGAGCCTTCTGGTCACAGCAGATCAGTGGCGGGGACTTGAGATCAGCGGGAGAGAATGGAAGGAAGAAACGCAGAAGAGCCGGGAAGAACTGAGGGATGCGCTGCGCAAAGAGAGAGACGAGCAGAAGGAAGAGAACCGGCAGAAAGAGGAGGACGGAGAAAATGTCACTGAAGAGGAACGGGAGGCTGCCTCCGGGGATCCGTCGGAAGCGGAAGACATGGTTGGACAGATGGAATCCTTCCAGCTGCTTCCGATCCTGTGGCAGGTATTCGGATCAACAGACCAGATATCAAACCAGAGTGTGCCGCTGGATAGTGTATTGTCCCACAGAGGTGTTCACCTCGGGACAGGGATGCGGGCAGATAATTCTCACGCGTATCCGGAAGCGGATGAAGTCCTGTTTGACAGGTATATCTATGAAAAGACAGGAGACTATACCAGGCCATCGGAGGATGGGCAGCTTCGCTTCCAGACGGAATATATTCTGTGCGGAAAAGACTCTGACCGCCGGAACCTCGAAGATACGGCGCTGAGGCTTCTCCTGATCCGGGAGGCTTCCAACTGCGTGTATCTGTTTACTGATGAGTCGCGGATGGCACAGGTTCATTTTGTAGCGGCAGCAGCGTCACTGCTCCTGCTTAATCCGGAGTTGGAAGACGTCATCGCCAAAGCGCTGGCACTCACATGGAGTTATCTGGAAAGCGTACAGGACTTGCGGACGCTTCTGACCGGTGGAAAAGTTCCTGTGCAAAAGACGGACGGGAGCTGGCAGACGCAGCTCTATGAACTTCTTACGCCGCTGAGCGCCATCAGGGACAGAGACAGCGGGGAGGGTTTTACCTATAGTGAGTATCTGCAGGGGCTTCTTCTCTTAGAGGGAAGCACTGTCAAAACTCAGAGGACCATGGACATAATGGAAATGGATATTCGTAAAATAACGGGCCGCAGCGGATTCAGAATGGACCTGTGTCTGGATGAGTTCCGTATGCACGCAGAGGGGAAGGTCTGTGGAAAGACGTTCACGTTTGATGGGACAGGTGGTTATAACTGACTGGCAGGCCGTTGGCGCGGGTGGGGCTCGCCATGCGGCCGCCGGGCAGGTTGTCATCAAGTTGGGAAATTCCCGGTTGACGAGGAAAGGAGGCGGGAGAGATGCTCTTGCCGCTGCGCTGTTTTCAGACAGATTCAAACAACAAAAAGCCTCTCCGGGCGTCTGGAAAAACGGCAAGGGCATCCCTCCCGTCTTCTCCTTGGGCCGGGAAACAGTCGTTAAACGGAAGCTTTTCCTTAGAAGCTGCGATCGCGGTGCCGCTGTTTATCTTCTTCATGATGAACCTTCTGTTCATATTTGAAGCTGTCAGATTACAGAGCGGACTGCAGGCGGCGCTGCAGCAGGCCGGAGAAAAAGTGTGTGAAGCTGCCTATTATACGAAGTTCGGAGCGCCGCAAGGAACAGGTGACGGAGAAAACACGGAGGCGCCCTCCGGAGAAGGAAGTGGAGCTGTTTCTCTGATCCTGTCGGAGACCTATGTCAGGAATAAAGTCACATCCTATCTGGGAGATGCGTTCTTTAAACATTCCTGTATCGTGGGCGGAAGAGCAGGGCTTTCATTTGCAGAATCCAGGATCATGACGGACGGAGGTCATGTCGATATCGTCGTAAACTGCCGCGTAAGACCCTTTGTCAGGATCATAGCATTTCCGGATTTTACTATGCAGGCGCGCTATAGCGGGCATGCCTGGGTGGGATGGACCGGAGGCAGCGGGGAATATGGAAATGGTGATAATGGCGGAGACAGCGGGCGTGTATATGTGACCCGTTACGGTTCCGTATATCATACAGATCCCGGCTGTATCTATCTCAACCCTCAGATCCGCGCAGTTCCCGCATCGGAGGTGTCCAAATATCGCAGCGGAGACAACAGCAAGTATTATCCTTGCGAATGCTGCAGACCCGGTAATAAGGGAGTCGTCTATATTACCAAAGAAGGAAACCGATATCACTCAGACCGAAACTGCAAAGGACTTGTCCGCCATACGTCTTCCATTGAGAAAGACATGGCCAGGGATCACTACAGGCCATGTCCCAAATGCGGGAAGCCGCACTAAAGAAAAGCGGTCTGCCGGGAAGCGGAAATGAGGGAGAGCGAGATGAAAGGATAAAGAAGAAAGATGAATGAGTATGCATGGAGGCTGCTGATACTGTGCGTTTTCTGGTGGATGGCGGCAGTGCCGGATCTTAAGAGCAAGGCAATTCCCGTGTGGATACCGATCATCTTTTTACTCGCTGCAGTAACTGCAGATTTGTTCCTGCCGACATCGATCGACAAGAAGATATTGTGGAGCGGCGCTGCGCCCGGCGGGATCCTGCTCCTCTTAACACTTGTGTCAAAGAGAAAGATCGGGGAAGGAGACGGACTCTGCCTTCTGACAGGCGGATTGATCGCGGGGATCGGCCGGATCCTTGTCATTTTGGAAGGAGCACTGGTTCTGGTGTCGCTGACAGGGATTTTCATGATCGCTGCGAAGCGCGGCAGAGCGGAGGACCGCATTGCGTTTCTTCCTTTCCTTGCGGTTTCCGCCGGATTTGCATTTCTTGGAGAACTGGCAGGATGAAAGACGGTTTAAACAGGAGGTCAGAGAGGATTTTGAAGCGGAAAGGAGAAGAGAAGGAGTGTATCGTGTGCAAGATGGGAAAAAGGGTAAACGGATATATGACATTGGAAATGGCGCTGGTATTTCCCGCAGTCTTTGCGCTGGTGATCATGATCCTCTACACGGCGTTCTTTCTTTACGACAAATGCAGGATGACGCAGGATCTATACACGGAGGCCTACCGGCAGAGTATTGTACGGGGAAAAACGGCGCCGCAGATGAAAGTGGACACTTCCGGGTATTTCATGATGAAGGAGTGCGGCTGCACGCTCACTACCGGAAGTGAGATCCGCGCGGAAGCTGCCGGACAGATCGCACCGGCGCTGGTCACCGGCACAGACAAAGCAGTCTTCGAGCTGAAGGTCGTCATGAAAGCGCGCAAAACAGATCCGCCATATGCATTTCGCAAATACAGAAGGGTGACGGCTCTTGTTCTGCAAGCACTGCCCAAGCAGGAGTGACACACCGGTGTTTTTAATGAAAGCAGGATTTTCTGAGTTCAAAGAAAGGCTGTTATATGGAAGCAACATATTATAAAGATACAATGCGCAGTTATATGATCATTCCCTGTCCGGAGGAAGCGGAAACAGAGAATTACCAATACCGAATGCTGGAGATGAACCGGATCACAGGCCTTCTCCCCTGCGGGCTTCGACATATTGACGGGATGCGCTATCTGTACTACGACATCACCGGCAAACAAAGCATGCAAAGTCTATATGAGGGAAGGAAAGTATCCGGCACGGAATTTCTTCGTCTGATCCGTGAGCTGGACCGCGTCTCTGAGTCCATATCAGGCTATCTTTTGGATGAACAGCATCTGATCCTGTCGCAGGAACAGGTCTTCTATGAGCTGCAGACCGGGAATTACTACTTTACCTATTATCCCGGAGAAATAATGCCGCCGGAGATCTTCCGCTTTCTGGCGGATTCCATTGATGGTACAGACAAGAGCACGGCCGCAGCTGCTTATCGGCTCAGCTCTGTTGCGCGGGGAGACCGGCAGACCCTTCGCGAGGCGATCCGCGAAGAGGCAGCCGAAAAGGAGGATCAGCCGTACCCTTATGAAACATCTGCCGGAGTGGAGATCCATAAAGGGGGCCGGAGCATCCGGAGCAGCTCTGTGCGCAGCGGGAACTTCCGTCAGGAGGAATTCATGGATGCAGATGAAGAGCAGGAGCAGATGATATCAGAGGAGGACTATCCCACTGATAGGAACGGGATCTATTTGGCTGAAGGGATAACCGGAAAAGGGAGAAAGAAAAAGCGGCATGCGAAAGACTCCGATATAAAGAAGCCGTTGACAGACAGAGCGGTCAGAAAAGAAGCAGGGGGCATTTCATATTCTGACAAAAAATTGATTGTGATCAGGATCATTCTGATCCTCTTCGCCTTGTGCGGCGCCGGGGGCCTATTGGCGGCACAGTTTCTGCTGTATATTTCCCGAAGGGAGAGGCGGCTTTGTATCGCAGGAGCGATCCTTCTTGTGATCGCCGCAGGTCTTGTGATGGCGGAAATGATCCTGCATTTGCGCAGGGAACGACGAAGGAGGCAGGAAGAAGAAAAGAATGCAACTCCCGTTTATAAGAAAAGCGACGAGGAAAATCTCCCGCGCTTCGGCCATATTGATATGGAAGAATACAGATTGAGTGATGATGAAAATGGCAACACCGTGCAGCTTAGTGAGCAGGAAAACCCCGGAAGGCTGTATGGACACGAGAGAGGCAGCCGGATCGATCTGCGTGCGCTTCCTGTAACGATCGGTAAGGCACAGTCTTATGCAGACATAATTCTCAGTGATCCATCGATCAGTCGTGTTCACGCGAGAATATACAGAGGAGACGACGGCGGGATAGAAGTCCGTGATCTTGATAGTACAAACGGGACATGGATCAACGGTGTGAGGCTGATGCCCAACGAAAAAAAGACCGTTCACAGAGGGGATGAAGTGCGCTTTGGGAACATGGACTTTGAATACAGGTGAAATTTGTCAGTAGTCCTGTTATAATCAAGACGCATGAAAAAGAACATGCGAATAAGGAATACGGGAGGTAGTGATGAAAGATAATAACTGTATTTTCTGTAAGATCGCAAACGGCGATATTCCCAGCAGAACAATTTATGAGAACGATCTCTTCAGAGTGATCCTGGACAACGGACCGGCAACAGACGGCCATGCGCTTGTGCTCCCCAAGGACCATTATGCAAATCTGTTTGAGATCCCTGCAGATACAGCTGCGGAAGCGATGAAGACTGCGCAGACAGTGGCTGCAATGCTGAAAGAAAAACTGCATGCGGACGGACTCAATCTTGTACAGAACAACGGAGAGACCGCCGGTCAGACAGTGCATCATTTCCATATGCACATTATCCCCCGCTATAAAGGTGACGGACAGAACATCCTGTGGAAACCCGGCCATCCTTCCGATCAGGAACTGGATGCGGTGCTTGCCCGTATTAAAGGGTGAGCAGCTGACTCTCATCGATGCAGCAGCAAGGCTTAGATAATGGATAAGCCTTAATATAACTTAATATAATAAGTAAGCAATATACCGGTCTTCCGGACATCTCGGGAGATCGGTATATATTGTGTTTCCAACATGCAAAATTGCTGTATCTTGTAATTGACAAATGTTAATAGAATCTGTATAATCATGAGTGCGTTCTTAAAAAGGGCGTAACAAATACATATTTAAAGCTTAAAGAGAAATACTCAAGAGGCTGAAGAGGCGCCCCTGCTAAGGGTGTAGGTCGGGAAACCGGCGCGAGGGTTCAAATCCCTCTTTCTCCGCTCTGGAGATCCGTAAAACGGACCTCTTACAAAGTTAATTTCCGGGTTGCCGTGAAATTAACTTTTTCTTTCTGAGAAGCAAAACTTTATGAAAAAAATATTAAAAAGTGCTTGCATCAAGATGAAAGAAATGATATGATATCAATCGCCGCTGAAAAGAAGGCAGCTTGATAAGATACACCGAGTTGAGAACTTCGAAGAAATCTTAAAAAGTGCTTGACAATCACGGCTAACTGATATATGATATCAGAGTTGCGTCTGAAAAGACAGATGCAGAACGGATGACCTGCCAGGCAGGCATCCGAAAATCCATAACAATCGAATATATGACAACTTAACAGAAATGCAACCCTGAATATATTCCTAAAAAGATCAGGA
>CADCIK010000059.1 GCA_902801415.1 uncultured Lachnospiraceae bacterium | reverse complement strand
GAAGATGTGAAACGCTTACAAATAGGGAAGGTACATTCGCAGGCAATTCATCCCCTCCCTGTTCACTCGCAGGGACCTTAATTCCGACCGATCAACTGTTGAGCTTATGAACTGAGGAAGGGGTCTTCTTGCTAATAAATGATAAATTGACGGTCGGGACAAAGATGTGTATTTGGCGATTCCTTTGAGAGTCAGGTTCTTGAATCCCATTGTTTCATACAAAGTCTCGCAGGTAGCAATGATCTCTTCTCTGCGCGCATTTGCCATTTCCGGAGAAAGCTTCGGCATAGTGGTCTCCCTTTTCACTTGTGGTAACACCGTGTCATCATTAGTTAGTATAACATAAAATCGAGCAGGATGCCCCTACTCGATCGTTCGTTGGTTTTACTTTAACCGTCTTCCCAATTGATATGCTTCCCGGGGATACCTGCTGCGCTTTGTCATGGCAGGTGTCCCGCAGCCATAGCCGAGTATTATGCCGCAGTCTTTGAAGTTGATGTAACGGACAAGCGTCTTATAGTGCGCTTCGAGCGCATCAAAGGTCCAGTCGTCCGCATTCCAGGCAACTGTCAGGAGCGCTGACTTCAGGTGTCTGCTGTTCAGGCTGCTATTGTAAGCGCAGAAGCGGTCTACCACAGTTTTCAGCTGCGCAGACATGCCGTAATAATAGAGAGGTGTCGCAAATACAACCATATCAGAAGCAAGGAGCTTTTTCCGGATCGTCTCTACATCATCTTTCTGAACACAGGGTCCTTCGTAACCGCATTTTATGCATCCAATGCATGGATGGATATCCGCGTGACAGACGTCGATGACTTCTACACTATGCCCTGTTTCTTCAGCACCCTTTGTAAAATTTTCAACCAGAATACCCGTTGAACCGTTCCGGTTCGGGCTTCCCATCAATACAGTGATCTTCATAACCATCCCTTCTATTGTTTTCTTTTCCGTAAGATTATTGCTGCAAGATTGCCGATCAGGGCCCAAAACGACAGCATCAGCAGGTTTTCAAGAAATACCAGCCACCCGGCTTTCTCATAGTCGAGGAATGCGAACGGGACCCGGAAGAACAGATAGTCCGGCATTCCGTTCCGAAGAAACAGATACAGTCCGATCCCGCCAATACAGGTGAAGAGACCGGCAAGGATGGTTTTTGTTCTGCCCTTCCATTTCAGGCCTGCTGTCATCATAGGAATGTGCATTCCAAGATGCATCCCCATCAGAACAAAGCTCCAGTGCGACATTGAAAGGTGCGTTCTGCGCACGAAAGAAACCGGAGCCATTCCATAGAGGAACGGTACTGCGTAGCCGCTCATAGACATGCCGCAGAAGGCCGTCAGCAAAAAGCTTAAAAGCAGAAGAATGTTCAGTGTGGTGGACAGGATCCTGTACGGCCTGTACTTCCCTTTAAACAGAGCGCCATACCACTTTCTGTTCAGGATCTGATGGATGATGATCAGAACAGTCATTCCCATTCCGATCCATTCATGTGCCATCTCCCCTGTGACCTGATAGGCCATCAGGCAGAGGAGAAGGACGGTCATAGCAATATCAATGATTCTCTCTATTTCAGACCTTCGATCCATGACTGCAGTTCCTCTTCCGATACGTTTCCGCTGAAGCGCTGTCCTTCCAGCCAGGTCCCGGCGCCTGCAAGGCTCTCCATGTTAGAGCCGCTTCTGCCGATCCCGCTTCCCCCGGATGTGCAGAAAGGAATCACCGTGATCCCCTCAAAGTTGTATTTTTCTACAAAAGTATCCAGTATACGCGGCTCTTCGCCCCACCAGATCGGGAATCCAAGATAAATAGTTGTGTATCCATCGAGGGAGATTTCTTCACTGCCGATCTCAGGACGAACACTTTTGTCATTCTGTTCAACTGTGGAGCGGCTGCTGTCGTTGTTGTAGTTCAGGTCATCCTCTGTATAAGGTTCTGCGGCCAGGATCTGGTACAGATCTCCTCCGGTCACAGAAGCGATCCGCTCCGCAACACCTTTTGTGGTGCCGGTGGCAGAGAAGTATGCAACCAGTACGTCCGAATGTTCTGCCGGAGCGGGATCTTCCATTTCCGGCTCTGCCTCTGTTTCGGAGACGGCAGCTTCATCTGTTTGCTGCGCTGTTTCCGCCTGTTCTGTTTCCGGATCTTCCGCTTCCGGAGTTTCAGCTGTTTCTTCCTGCGCCTCCGCCACGGCCTGTGTATCTGTCGTTTGCGCCTGCGTACTGCTGCCGCAGCCTGTAAGGGCTGCTGCCATGAGAGTAAACATCAATACTATCGAGATAAGTTTTTTCATATAAACCCTCTTTTCATCAGATTATTCCGCCATATACCGGAAATTATCCTCGTCTCCTGTTTAATTCAATTTGCCATAATCTTCCTGACTGACTGCTTCCAGCCACTCAGTTCCGGCTTCTTCTCCTGCCACTTCGATCGCAAGATGGGAGAACCAGGAATCCGGGGCTGCGCCATGCCAGTGCTTCACGTTTGCAGGAATATTGATCACCGTGCCGGGAGTCATTTCCACGGCTTCCTTGCCCCATTCCTGATAGTAGCCTCTGCCTCCGACACAGATCAGCATCTGGCCTCCGCCGCTTTTCGCATGATGGATGTGCCAGTTATTGCGGCATCCGGGCTCAAAGGTTACATTGAAGACGGGAACCTGCTCTGTTGATACCGGAGCAAGGTAACTCTGGCCGACAAAGAATTCTCCATACGGATTCGGATCCCCGACAGGGAAGAAGATCGTATTCTGAAATCTCTCTTTTTCGGTCAGCGCCGGTTCGTTCTCGTTCCAGACTTCCTTGGCCAGTCTGAATACTGCCCAGCCTTTCGGCCAACCTACGTACATCGTTGCATGAGTGATGATCGCAGCGATCTCCTCTTTGGTCACACCGTGCGCTTTAGCGTTCTGCAAATGATAAGTCAGTGAGGAATCGGTGATGCCGGATGCCATCAGGGATACGACGGTAATGATACATTTTGTCTTTACACTGATCGCTTCTTCGTTCCATACTTCTCCGAAGAGCACATCGTCGTTGAGATGCGCGAACATCGGTGCGAACTCTCCAAGTTGGTTTCTTCCTGCGGTTTGTACGATCTTTTCAGCCATTTCAGTATTCCTCCTTATATTCTTTACAGTACCTCGTCCAGCCAGCGGCGGATTTCTGATTCATTCGGGCGGTTGATCTGCTTTCCCTTTGCCCACTTCACATCTCCGGACACGTTCTTATGCAGCGCAAGGTCGCTTCTGCCTACGCCGCTTCCTCCGGAGGTGCAGAAAGGAATGATCTTTTTACCGGAAAGATCATAGCTTTCCAGGAAGGTTTCAATGATCCTGGGAGCCACGCCCCACCAGATCGGAAAGCCTATGATCACGGTGTCATAAGACGACATATCCAAGGCATTATCCGCAATTTCAGGCCTTGCAGAAGGATCATTCATTTCTACGCTGCTGCGGCTTTTTTTGTTCATCCAGTCCAGATCAGCCGCAGTATACTTTTCTTTCGGAAGGATCTCATAAAACTCCGCACCTGCGATCCTGGCGATTTCTTTACCGACTCTCTCTGTCACGCCGCTGGCAGAAAATATTGCCACTAATACGTTCTTAGCCATTATATTTCTCCTTTTACCTTTCTTAGAGGCTTATTGTTATCCGTTTATTCATTTTCCCAACAGACGGATCAGACAGCTGTAAGTAAGTTCATAAACGGTTTGATATATGTAATCTATGCCTGCGTCTCTCATCGCAATTCTCTGTTTTTCTGTTACGGTTGTATAAGGATAAATGCCGAACATGAAGGGGAAAAATGTATAAATAAAGTTCTGAATATCCGTCACATTCATGTCCGGACAGAACTTCTCCAACAGTATGCATATAAGCTGCATTGAGCGGCCATATGCCTGCTTAAAAGAGGCCAACAGATCCTGGCGGCTGTTTGCTTCCATGTCATAAGTATTCATGGAAAGAAGCTTTAAGAGCTGTTCACGCCCGGCCAGAGATGCTGCGATCTTTGCTGAAAGCTCTGCCTTTGTCAGCTGCTCATTTCCTTCCAATATGGAAGTAAGCTCATCATTCCAGCATTCATATTCCCGCTGAAAGAGTGCCAGAAAGATCTCTTCCTTTGTTTCAAAATAGTTATAGATCGTAGGGCGTGAGAAAGATGTGATCTTACCGATTTCCTTGAGTGTGATCTCTTTAAAACTCATCGTCCTGTACAGTTCCTCACAGGCATTGATGATCTCCTCTCTGCGCTGTGCAATCAGTTCGGGCGTTCTTTTAATCATTCGTTTTCCTCTGTCAAATGTTTGTGTTCTGACATCGTGTCAGCATGTTTATTATATATGCTTGCTGACACCGTGTCAACACAAAATCACATTTTTTTCAAATAATGAATAAGGAGCGTTTCAAGGGTACTTTTGGTCCCTTGAAACGCTCCTTATTTATTAACTGATCATTTTTTGCCCGGAATTTCGGTACGAACAAAAAAGTACTCATGGTCAGACGAGCGGTCGTTATCAAAATGATAACCGCTCCAGTTGAAATCTTTCATCTGTTCCGGTTTCTCTGCGTGAATGCCTGCCATGAAGCGCACCATTTCACCTCTTGCCATCTTGGCGTAGACCCCTTTCTGAACGATCTTATCGCCGTCGGGCTCCCCAAAGATGCAGGTAATGTACCGGTCCTCCGGATGCAGATACTTCTCAATGCACTTGGAATACTCTTTGGAAGCAAGATTGATGATGATCCTGCTGTCATCAAGCACTTCCCTGTACAGATTATCCCCCCAGAAGTCATACAGATTCTTATGGCCGTCAACAGCCGCTTTAGCCTGCATTTCCAAACGGTATGGAACTACTCCGTCCAGGGGCTTCACTACACCATAGAATCCGGACAGGATCCGCAGATGCTCCTGCACATACTCATACTGTCCGTCTTCGAAAACTGCCGGCGCCATGTAGGTATACTGGATTCCGTCGTAGGAAAGAATAGCAGGCGTCAGACTCTTCCGGAGATCCATATGCGCAAACCGCTCGGCATTCTGCCGGGCGATCTTGTCATTGCAGGCCCAAAGCTTCTTCTGGTCCTCATAGGACAGACTCCGGATCCATTGCATCAGGATTTCTGTTTTCTCCATAAACACCGGGAGCGAACCGCAGGTAAATACATCGGTATCTACCCGCATCTGCTTCGCCGGAGAAATGATGATCCTCATTCCAGTTCTCCCAACATCTGTGCCGGATTGTCAGCAGCTTTTACTTTGCCAAAAGCCTTTATGATAATACCGTTCTCATCGATCAGATAGGTCGTCCGGACAACGCCCATGCTGACTTTTCCGTAGTTCTTCTTTTCCTTCCAGACATCATACGCCTGGATCACTTCTTTGTCCGGATCTGAGAGAAGCGTAAAAGGCAGACCATATTTCTCCTCAAATTTCTTGTGAGACGCAACGCTGTCCTTGCTCACACCGAGAACGACGGCTCCTTTCTCCCGAAACTGCGGGTACAGTTCTCCAAATGCGCAGGCCTGTTTCGTGCAGCCGGCAGTCATGTCCTTCGGATAGAAGTAAAGTATAACCTTCTGTCCCTGATAATCCGCAAGACTCCTCTTTTCTCCATTCTGATCCGGCAAGGTAAAGGCCGGTGCTTTCGTTCCGATCTCTAACATAATTTTCACCTCATTCCCAGAAATGTTGTTTTCTTTATCAGTATCACTGAAATAACTCCTTCCAGTATAACACAAGTCAGATACTCTTCATTATATTGCCATTCCCTGCTGCATTTAACTAAAGTGATAAAAATGATATAATGTTTGTGGACTTTTGGCCCAAATATCGTGTAAAACAGTTCATCAAACCGATTTTGGCTCATGGTATGACAACACCGACTGGAGGTAGCCGCATAATGAACGAAGATAAAGATAAAAGAGCATACATGTTTCTGATCATTCAGTCCCTTTTATGCTTTCTGCTGGCGGTTATGCTGATCGCAGCTGTAATGGACATTTACCGCACCGGCGTCGCCGTGCAGGCAGAAAACCCGCTGGCTGCGATCTTCTCGCGGGAGATCGTTGCGGAACACGCCCGCCTCATCGTACCGCTGTTCTTTGCCGTGATCGGATCGTCGATCGCAGGGCTGATCCTGGGTGCGAAGGATGAGAACGGGTTGGGTCCTGTAAAAGGCGGAAAAGTGGAGAATAAGGCTTACGAGGGGAACACAATACGGAGAGTACTGCTGGTCGCTGCGGTCGCGCTGATCATCGCCGGGGTGTTCAACGGAAGCGCACTGGATGTCTTTGGAAAAGCGGTTAAGATCTGTACAGAGTGTGTAGGTCTGGGGTGACAATATGAATGCAGAAACAAACACAAATATCAAAACAGATATGAGAACAGATTGGAGACAGACGTGCAGTCCGTCGACCAGGAGACTGATCCAGCTCTACAGCGCTCTGCTTCACAATGCGCACCTGAAGGGTTTCATCGATGGTGAGATCTATCAGGGTAAGGCCAAATACGCCTGCGTCCCGGGCTTTAACTGCTATTCCTGTCCCGGAGCAGTCGGCGCATGTCCGCTCGGGGCTCTGCAGAATGCGTTGGCGGCGACCGGCCACAGAGCCGGATGGTATATGATGGGCATTCTCCTGCTTTTCGGCACGATTCTGGGCCGCACGATCTGCGGCTGGATCTGTCCGCTGGGACTGATCCAGGAGCTCCTGCATAAAACACCGACTTTCAAGATCAAAAAAAGCAATATGACGAGAATGCTGAGCTATCTCAAGTATGTGCTTTTAGCGATCTTCGTAGTCGCGATACCGCTATGGTACGGCCTGATGCACGACATGCCTATGCCCGGCTTCTGTAAGTTCATCTGCCCGGCCGGCACACTGGAAGGCGCGATCGGTCTTCTCTCCAATCCGGCCAACACCGATCTGTACAGCATGCTCGGCATTTTCTTCACGCGCAAATTTGCCATCCTGATCATCATAGGTCTGGCCTGCATCTTCTGCTACCGCAGTTTCTGCCGCTTTATCTGCCCTCTGGGTGCGATCTACGGACTGTTCAACCGGTTCTGTCTTGTCGGCGTGAAAGTAGACATGGCCAAATGCAACGGCTGCGGCAGCTGCGTCCGCCACTGCGGTATGGATGTGAAACACGTGGGCGACCATGAATGCATAAATTGTGCCAAATGTATGGACGTCTGCGCCCAGAAAGCGATTTCGTTCAAAGCCGGAAACATGACCCTCAAGGCACCGGCAGACACCTTCAGCGAGGATGAGCAGAAACAGCGTGATCGCAACGGCCGCATTGCCTGGGGTATCGCGCTTCTTGTGCTGTGTCTTGCACTGGTCTGGTTCAATTTCCTTGATCCAGCCGTGAAGAAAACAGCGCAGGCCGGAGCGGGTACAGTAGAAAGAACGATCGGCTCTGAGGTCGGCCAGCAGCTTGCAGACTTCTCGATCACCTGTCTGGACGGCTCAACTTTTACACTTTCCGAGAATCGCGGAAAGGTGGTCTTTATCAACCTCTGGGCAACCTACTGCACGCCCTGCGTGAAGGAGCTGCCGCATTTTGACGCGTTCTATCGCGAACATATGGATGATATTGCTGTTTTGGCAGTCCACTCTTCTATCGTGACGGATGAGCCGGATGAATACCTTTCTGATAAGGGCTATGCAATAACTTTTGCCCTTGATACAGATGATGATTATGTGTGGCAGATCGTGAACGGAGCCTCTACCCTGCCGCATACGATCGTCCTGGATCGGAACGGTGTAGTGGTCTACAATCAGAAAGGCTCCGTCACTCCTGAAATACTGGCGGCTCTCTATGAACAGGCCTCCGCTATTAAATAACTCCCAGTCCCTTTGCTACCAGTGTGATGAAATCCTGGACATTCGTAACTACTGTCGTGGCGCTCAGGCTCCCTCTGTCAAGGAGCTTGTTGACTACGAACTCGTCCGCATCCACCGCATAGAAATAGACGGGGCGCACTGTTCCGTCTTTCAAAACACGGAAAGAGGGGGTCATGTTGCCGGTCGCGATCGTATGGAGCATTGTAGCCAGACAAATGACCGTGGTACAATCTCTGATCTCCTCCCTCATTGCTTCTGCCGCCAGATATACGTCGCTGATCACCTCGGGAAGAGGGCCGTCGTCACGGATCGAACCTGCCAGCACAATGGGAACATTATTTCTGACACAGCTGCAGATGATCCCGTCATCGAGATCATAGTCCTTGATGAACTGCGGGATAGAACCGCTGCGGCGGACCTTGTTGCACACATCCAGATGATTGTAGTGTCCGTTCGGCTGGGATCTCTGGGTATAAATATCCTGTCCGAGCGCTGTGTGCAGAAGCGCTCCCTCCAGGTCATGTGTTGCCAGCGCATTTCCTCCCATCACTACCTGTGCATAGCCGTTGTCGATCAGCGCCGCCATTGCCGCCCTCGCATCCGCGTCAAAGGCAAAGGCCGGCCCCATGACCCACACGATTTTGCCTCCGTGGCTCTTTTCATATCTCAAAAGCGCGAAAAGCCTGTCATAGTCCCTCGCGTAAGAGGTCTCCCGGCTCCGTCCCTGACGGAACACGAACTGATCGTCGATTTTGCTGCCGGGATCCTCAAAACCACGGCTGTGCAGATAGATTCCTTCCCGGCAGTTCTCACTTCTTCCGAGAATGACCATATCGCCTTTCTTAATGTTCCTGGGCTCCACGACATCCAGCCGGCCGTCTTCGCGGATCAGCACGCATGAATCCATCCGGCTCTCCTGCGCCAGTTTCCATTCTCCATGGATCTTGAAATATTCCGGATACATAGAGGTACTGTGAAAATACTCAGGTGCAACGCCATCCATCTCCGCTGCGGCACACTTAACATCCGGCGCGCTTACAAATTTTTCCTGCGTAAAATCCGGGTGATGATAGATCGGCATTTCAAATGACATTTCTTCCTCCTT
>CADCIK010000058.1:1445-10892 GCA_902801415.1 uncultured Lachnospiraceae bacterium | reverse complement strand
ATCCGCTTCAGCTCCGTGGAACTCGACAGCCAGAAACCCGGCTGGATGATGGGTGAACACCTTGTAAAGCTGGGGCACAGGCACATCGCTTTTATCTCCGCACCAGTTGTCAAAAAAGAGATCAGCCGCACGCGCAGACTGGCCGGCCTGCAGCAGTACTACCGGGAAGCAGATCTCGACCCTTCCCTGATCAAAGTGTTCTGTCCCACGCAGAAAGCTTACGAGGAATATCCGCACACCGGGGCGGAATACCGGACTGGCTACGAAATGGCGGTCCGCGCTCTGGAAGCGCCGGCGACAGCTTTTGTCGGCAACAGCGATGATATTGCCTTCGGCATACTCGCCGCTCTCGCCGACCGCGGTATTCGTGTCCCGGAGGACATCAGTGTGGCCGGATTTGATAACAACCGTCTGTCCGGCATGCCGCAGATCTCGCTCACGACCGTCGAGCACTCCTCCTGGCAGAAGGGCCAGAATGCGGTTGAATTGATCTATAGAAAAAACACTAACCGTGAGGCAGGGACGGACGCAGGCCTGATCATCCGTATGGAGTATGAGCCGGAATTGATCGCACGCAGGACCACCGGCCCTGTTAAGTAACCAGAAAAACAAAGGAGAAGTTCGAGAACTGTTTTGCATGGAAAACGATGATGCTTACCCTGCTATTCTACCGTTACTCCGACGACCCTGGTCCCCATCTCCTCCGAGGAAATCGTCAGATAGGCTCTTCCCGGGCTGATCCCGATGATCTGCATGACGCCCTCCTCCGAATCCAAAGGCTCCACCGTAAATATGCCGGTGTCCGAGGACGTCCACGTAAATACAGGATTTGTATCCCACTCTTCGACACGTCCCATGAGCTTAAAGTTCACTTGTTTAGTATTCTTCCCTGGTGCGCTTGCCAGCTCGATATCTGCTGCGGGATCGGGATATGCCGCCTGTTCAGCGTCCTCCAGATAAGCTTTGATTGGCAGGTTGTCATACGCATCAGGATCACTATAGTTTTTCTTCCCGGTTCCGAGGATCATATCACTCGCCGTTTTCGACGTCAAGTCAATCCACTTGCCGTCTGTCCAAAGATAACTCTCTCTGCGGTTGACGATAAAATCAGTCCATCTTTCCACAAGCTCATCATCAAAAAGCTCTTCCTCTTCATGCACCTCCTCCGGATTTTCTTCCGGTACTGCCGCCCCGGTGTTCCCTTCCGGTTCTTCTACCGCCGCTGTCTCAGTGTTCCCTGCAGGCGCCTCCTCAGCCGCGAATTCTTCCGTGCTTCCTACAGGCACTTCCTCCTGGAACGACTCCGGGAAAAGCTCCGAGAGCTCCTTGTGTCTATCGCCGCACACAATGTTGAATACCGACTTTCCGGATGGTGTTTTCTGGGAGATCACGACCGAATAGGCCTGCTTCCTGAACAGCAGCACCGGTTCTTTGAGTGCGAACCTGTGATAGCCCCCGTATTCAAACTTGAAGCCTTCGCCCGATTGTATCAGGACACCGTCGGACGGATTCCTGTACCTGCTGCGGAGCAAGTAGATCTCATAGGAAACTTCAGAATTCGGTGTCGTGGTGACAGTTGAGATCTCCGTGAGCTTTGCGTTTTGATCTGCTACAAACACGTTTGCAGTCTTCATCTCAGTATCTGACTCTACTTCTTTTATCTTTTCTGCGGGCATGTAATCGTACTGCTCCACGTAATAGCTCGAGCCGACATTACTCTTGTCAAAGACAAACGCCTCGGGATCCTCGAGCGTCCAATCATAGTAAGACACCCAGTAATATCCGTTATGTTTGTTCTCCTCCTGCTCGATCCCCCAGTGCCTATAACTGTTATTGGGGAAATCGTTGTAATCAGATCCCCAGCTGTTTCTGACCAGCCAGGCGCCGTTTTCCGGCGGCTGATGCCCCTCGATAAAGTTCTCCTTGGGGTAGTCGTCATCCCATCCCACAATGCATACAGCATGCGCGCTTCCGAAGGCCGCTTCGTAAGTATACTGGGCCCATTTCGGGCTGAGATATTTCCACTTTTTCGTCGTCCAGTCCGGCCTCGAGCTCTCTGCGTTTAAGCCGATCGAAACGCCGCGGTTTGCCAGCAGCTGCTGCTTGATCGCCTCTGTCCCTCTCGGGTTATAGGTATATATTGCTTCCGCTTCCTTCCCGAACTCAAACTGCAGCTGGGACGGACTTGGAAGAATATAGGAATCCTTCAATCTGTAGGACTGATAGAATCGATATTTTTCGGGAATAGACCAGTCATCGTCCTGACTGTAGCAGACCCGCCTCATGCCGCTGTGCTTTTCACCATTTTCATCATACCAGGTGACGAACTTGCTCTCTGTCTCGCCGTTTCTTCCCTTATAGACCAATATGTCCCCGTCGCCGGTATCCAGTCCTCTCCTGTCTTCCAGGTTAGGGCCTATGCCTGAGGCAAACAGGCTGGTCGCATAACTCGTTTCTCCACCCGACATCCTCTCAGAGGAGGGCACCGGAGCACCAAACTTGTGTCCCTCTCCATTCTGCGGATCCTCCGGATCGTCCAGTGCCTTGTAGGTAAAATAGGCGAGGTGCTTCTCCGACAGATTGAAAGTCTGTTCCGTATAACCGTCATTTTGCGCAAGCCCGCTGCCCAGAATGCTGATCTCCGCTGCCGCGATGGCTCCAAAACTCCAACAGGTTCCGAAGGGATTCTGAAACCGGACCGGAGGAACGATCCCGGATCCCTTGACCTCGACATCTCGAAGGTCAAATTTTGACGGCATTTCCCCGGCCGCTGCAGGTGTACTCTGGTCTCCCTCCTCGAAGTCAAAAACGTCCCCCGACGTTTCCTTCTGTTCGGAGATCTCTTCTCCGGCGGCTGCCTGCTCTGTGTTCTCCTGCAAGGCGCTATCCTGCCCGGCTGCTTCCTGTCCGGCTGCTTCCTGCCCGGTGCCGCCCTGTGCGGCCTCCTGCAGATCACTCTGTGCCGATTCAGAAGCAGGCGTATTGGCGGCACAGCCGGGCACTGCCAACACGATACTCATCGCAAAACATAACACTGCTTTCCAAATCTTTCTGTCTGTCATGTGTCTGCCCCCTTAACAGGTTTAATATTTTGATCAATCTCATTTCATTATAGCATTTACGAAGTAAATGTCAGACTGTAGACAAAGTCCAGGGTTAGCGCCCTGGATTTTGTCTACAGTCTGACAGCCGGGAAACATCCCGGCTGTTTTTTATAGCTTGTTCAGCACTCCCGCCAGTATCGCGCCGGAGATATTGTGCCATACAGAAAAGATCGCTCCCGGTACTGTCGCCATAGCCAGGTTCGGAAAAGCGGCCCCGGCAAGCGTTGTCGCAAGCCCCGAGTTCTGCATTCCGATCTCGATAGCAACCGCCTTTTTTCTGGGCAGGTCCATCTTAAAGAGAACGCCGATCAGGTAGCCGCACAGATATCCGAGCAGGTTATGCAGGATCACAACTGCAAAGATCACCAGTCCTGTGGACAGGATCTTTTCACTGTTGTGTGAAACGACTGCCGCTACAATAAGACAGATAGCTGTCACGGACACCGTAGGAAGAACATCGCTGATCTTCTGTGTGTATTTTCCAAACAGCTTATTGATCATAAGACCCAGTCCGATCGGAACGATCACGACCTGAATAATGGACACGAACATGGACTTAACATCGACGTTTACCGTGGTTCTCAGATAAAGATACGTCAGCGCAGGCGTCAAAAAAGGAGCCAGCAGTGTATTGATGCTGGTCATACCCACAGAGAGCGCTGTGTCGCCTTTGGACAGGTACGTGATGACATTGCTGGATGTTCCCCCGGGACACGTTCCCACGAGTATCACTCCCACCAGAAGCTCATTGCTCAGACCAAATGCTTTTCCAAGGCCAAATGCCAGAAGCGGCATGACAATAAACTGCGCAAGACATCCTATAATGACATCCCGCGGTCTTGCGAACACCACTGCGAAATCAGACAGCTTCATCGTCAGTCCCATGCCGAACATAACGATCATCAACAGATAATTGATCCATCCTGTCTGGATCCACAGGCATGTCCCCGGCACAAACAGCGCCAGCGCCGCGATGATCAGTACGATCCACGCCATATATTTTCCGATCACTTCACTTATTTTCTTCATTCACATCTCCTGCCAGAACACTATTTTGACCAATGCCCGGAATCTCTTTACTTCTGGGAGAAGAACTGCTCCGCGCTCAGACGATCATGAACACTGTACCGCAGAACCGTATCGCAGGTGATCATGACTGACTCCTGATTAAAGAATGAACACACGTCCTTGGCGATCTCATATACCGTCTTCTGCGGCGTACCAATGAGTGTGATCAGAAGCGTGTTCTCATCCACCCACGTGCCGTCGTCGTGAAAGTATCCGCCCTCGATCACCTGCAGCGAAAAAGGGGTGTGATAATTTCTGCATACATTCTTCAGCACCGCTTTGTATCGATCTGTTTCATAGCGCTGCTCACGACTGTCCTTGTCGCGCAGGCCCACGTAGATTCTTGATTCCAGCATGACTTATTCTCCAAAATCATTAATTAAAGATTTCTTATCTGGCGCGGAGGATCGCTTTCATGATCTCCCGTCCTCTCAGAATGACCACGGAAGATACGCTGCAAGCACGGCAAATACGACTGCAGGCAGCATATTGGCTACACGGACCATCTTTCCCCAAACCAGATTCACTCCCACGCAGAAGATCAGGACGGATCCGATCAGTGAGAGATATGCGACGGCAGTTTCTGTCATAATGGGTGCGATCAGCCGGGCCAGCAATGTGATCGACCCCTCAAACAGCAGCACCGGGATTGCCGAAAATGCTGCACCTTTTCCAAGAGATGACGTCATCAC
Organism: uncultured Lachnospiraceae bacterium; assembly: GCA_902801415.1. Lineage (GTDB taxonomy): Bacteria > Bacillota > Clostridia > Lachnospirales > Lachnospiraceae > CAG-791. The sequence goes on along the minus strand of CADCIK010000058.1, from coordinate 6,028 downwards.
CGCTATAATGATAAAGTCCAGGACAGCTTTCACCGCCAGCGTGGAATAATCGCCTGAGATCCCGTCCTGTATTGCGCCGACGATAGCCATAGCGCCTATGCATACAGTCAGCGAAGCGGTGACAAAGGCGTTCACGAATTGCTTGTCCCCGCTGTTGCCCGTTTTCATTTTCAGCCACTCGCCGAACCGCTCGAATCCGTTCTCAATCCCGATCATTTCCCCAATGATCGTACCAAAAGCCAGACAGAGCACCACCAGCATGGATTTCCCACTGAGCAGATTCCCGTTGTCTATATGCAGCATTCCCTGCATTGCCCCTGCAATAGCAATAAACAGGACGCTGATCCCACATGCCATTGTTAGTGCGTCCTGCTGTTCCTGCCTGAACAGCCTGCCGGTAAAATGTCCGATCACTCCGCCGGCCACGATTGCCGCGCTATTGATTATTGTTCCAAGTCCTATCATGTATCAACACCTATATCATCATGTTACCCGGGGAAGAACGGGCACTTTTCTCTCAAACACTGCTTATTCTGATCAGAAAACTCGCACTCCTGTGCCTCAAATTCAAGAGTGACATCGTAATGCGCGTTAATATACTCGATCCCGTTCTTAAATGCGATCATGGCGTCACGCTTACAGCATCTCGGTCCATTGATCCTGCCGAGTTCACTGATCGCTTCTGATGTAAACTTCATATGCTCGCCCCAGGTTCCGTCATCAGTCAACGGGCCTGTGCCGTCAATGATTGCAAGGGCTGCGCCGACAGAGGCGACTGCGCCGCAGACTCCCCAGAGGCCGCACATGGCACCGGGCATTCTGAGCCCCTCGCGGGAGATCTTCTGCAGACTCTCCTCCAGCTTGATACCCCCGCCCGCATTATAAAACGCTGTCAAAATACAAGCGCCGTCCAGGATATGGTGTTCGGGTCCGTGAATACTGATGTATTCTTTCTTCGCCATATTTTTAAAGATGCGGACAGGATTACATCCCTTTTCAAGCTTTATATCTTCGATGATCCGCTTTGCTTTTTCCTCCACTGTCATCATCACAGATATTCTCCTTTCTGCGAGTCGCTCATTCACACGAAGCCATTCTACCAAATCCGCAGACTTGTTGATAGTCCCATTTCTATGAGGCGTAGCAGCAGAGTACCACATCGATAGGAGCCATTGCACCGCATGGGGGTGGAGGTTCATTCCGGCAGCCTGTTGTCAAAGCAGAGAATGCTTCCATGAAAGATTGACTACTCCACATCCAGCCGCTGGTACAGGCTTCGCACTGCAGCCGCCGATGCAATGGTTACGATCAGGTAGAGCATTCCCGCGCTCTGCAGCGGTGTCAGCACCAGATTGAATATATGAATCAACCTCGGGTCCGCCATGCTGGAATTGATCAGCACCTGAGCCGGCGTCAGATATCGAAGCTCATGTTTTTAACCTCTCAACATGTATAACGAATATCGTACATGATTTGTGCGGGTTGGAGAAGGTTTTCATTAGGTGGGATATAGGCACCGGAGTACTTCTGCCCTTTGCATGCCCTTACACCCCTCCCTAAGGGCACGTTAACGGCAAACCGACTGTTTTCTGAAGCTTCTGCCCTTTTCATGCCCTTACGCTACTCCTTAAGGGCGCGTTAACGGCAAATCATCTGTTTTCTGAAGCTTCTGCCCTTTGCATGCCCTTACACCCCTCCCTAAGGGCACGTTTACGGCAAACCATCTGGTTTCTGAAGCTTCTGCCCTTTTCATGCCCTTACGCTACTCCTTAAGGGCGCGTTAACGGCAAATCATTCAGAGATAATTCTCCTTTGTGTTTCCAATTCCAAGGAGCACAAATCAAGAAAGAGCCTTCCTGTACCCAATCGACGTGATATGGCAGAAATTCAATAGGATACTGATTTGCTCAGCCTCCGCCTGTGCCCAAACACCTTACCGAAAGTACACAAAAAAAGGATATGGGTCCTTCAGGGCTCCGCGCACAAGTGCTGGAAGTCGCCCTTCAGAACCCATATCCCTTTTTCAAGTATTCCTCTGATCAACTCGTTATACGATCTCCAGCAGGACTTGAACGCGTCCACCGCAGACCATTCCTTCCTCTTCAGCTGCGCCTGCAGTCATATCCACGTCCATTATGGCCGGTCTGCGCTCCATAACGGCCGGTCCACACTCCATGGTCATCGCTCCGCGTTCCATGGCGACTGCGCCGCGCTCTTCATCCAGCAGCATTCGCTTACCGCAGGTAATGGCTCGTCCTTCGACCAGTCCGCCGCCGATTGTTCCGATTATGCTGCTGTCCTTAGCGATCAGCATCTTGCTTCCGACTCCGCGCGGGGATGAACCCTGTCTGGCAATGATGGTCGCCATGACCAGACTGTCTCTTCCTTCCGCCTGCAGTGCTTTCATGATCTCACCCGGAAATCCGAGTGTTCTCTTCGCCTTGTTCTTGACCTCTATGATCTGCGCCATAATAGCGACAGCAATCTCTTCCGGCGTCTCGGCGCCAATACGGAGGCCTATCGGTGCATACACGCTGTCAAGAAACTCCTTCGCAACGCCCTCCTTCACCAGCGTTTCCATGACGAGTCGGACTTTCTTCCGGCTTCCGATCATACCGATATAGGCGTAACGTTTCCGCGCCAAAATCCTCAGGCAGTCCATATCATATCTGTGCCCTCTGGTTACAATGACATAATAGGTGTCATTGTCGCCCCGGATCTCACGCAGCGCTTCTTCAAATCCCTTGCAGACAGCTTCATCTGCTCCCTTGGCGATCGCGTTCTGAACCAGCTCCTGCCTGTCATCGATGACCGTCACATGCATGCCCAGCAATTTGCCTATAGCAATAACAGCCATGGAGACATGGCCGGCCCCGCAGATCACGAGCTTTGTTTCATTCCCAAGAATCTCTGCGAATATTTTGGCTCCGTTGACTGTACTGCATCCGCTTTCTGATATTGCCAGTAATTCTTTCTTGTGTGCCATCGCAAAGCCGTCCGTATTGCTTGCCCACATCAGTTCACTTCCGCTGAACAGTGCCTTCTCACCGGCGTATTCACCGTCAATGACTGTGATGAGCAGGGCTGTTTTATCTTGATCTGCCTCATCGATCGCCTCGTAAAATGCCTTCGCAGACCTGTCCTTTATTTCTTCCATTTGAAGCCTTCCTGTCTATCTGTCCATAGATAATAATCGTCGCAAAGCCTCCTCTTTTCACTGACTTCGTGGATTATTTTCCTCTCAAACGTTTATAATGATGTAAGTCACTAATCTTATTTTATACACAAAGGAGTACATCATGGGTATACTTTCTGATCTTTTCCGTTTCAGAGAAGCAGGTGAGCCAGCCAACAGAAATAATGTTGAAGAGTTCGGCGCGCCCGCACGCTCTCTTTTTACCAGCACAGAAATCTTCACACTTCATCACAGGATTGAAATTACGGACGAGTCAGGAAATGTTGTTTACCGCGCGCAGACACAATTCCCCTCCCTGCATGACAAGACCGATATCACTGACGCGGACGGGCGTTTCGTCGCCCATATCGAGAGCAAGCTGTTTACTCTCCATGAGAGACACTTTGTGAACATGGCGGACGGAACCTCGTTTGAGCTCTCCAATGAGCTTTTCCATATCATCAACGACATTACCAACATTGAGGGACTGGGCTGGCAGCTGCGGGGCGATATCCTCGCGCTCGACTTTAGACTGTACGATGAAAATGACCAGCTCCTCGCGAACATCTCGCAGAAGTTCCTTTCCCTGCATGATAAGTACTGTGTGGATATTTATCAGCCCAGGTATGAGGCGATCATCGTTGCCATTCTGGTCACGCTGCAGCATATGATCGCGGACAGAGAGGCCGCCGAATCTGCTTCGTCAAGTTCGTCTTCTTCCTCTGACTGAGCGTAAATTAAAAATGCCGACGGGACCACAATCCCGCCGGCCTTTTTCTATTCTCGTTTACTTAGCTTTTCTGTTTCTGTTGAAATTGATCAGGCATCCCGCCTTCACGATCTCGCGCTCATTCTGCGTCATATCCTGAATATACAGGCTGATCTCCTGTGCTTTTCCGTCCTTGATCACATAGGCCTTGATGTCGGACAGATCGCCGTCCAGGATGCTTCTGATTCCGGGCACGTAGATATAATCGTCAACTTCGATCATATCCGGCTCGCCCTTGAGGTGGAAAGGAAGCATACCCCAGTTCATAACGTTGGAGCGGTATCTCTTGGTCGCGTAGTCCTGCGTGATGTTGGCCAGTCCGCCGATAACGCGCTGGCAGGAAGCTGCCTGCTCACGTGCGGAGCCGTCGCCGGGCTTGTTGGCGTAGATCATGGATCCGATCTCGATGGATGCGGGGTCCACGTTCTCGCTGCCGGGGATCTGCGCGATCGCGGCGTAAACCGCGTTCAGAGCGGGATCCAGATCAGCTGCGTTCTGTCCTGCAACACGTGCTCTCTCGGTCTTGTCGACCGCTTTGGATCTTCCGACGTATTCGGGATCTCTTCTGGAGAGCGTGAACTCCGCAAGTCCCAGAGGATTGGAGCGGAAGGAGGACGTCTCGCCGGAAGGGATCAGCTC
>CADCIK010000058.1:0-1399 GCA_902801415.1 uncultured Lachnospiraceae bacterium | reverse complement strand
GTAAACTCTCGTCTTGTATGCGGAATCGTCGAAGCTGTACTCCGGCACATTGCCCCAGCAGTCATACTGCTCTGCAGAGGTCAAAATACCGCCGTTCGCTGCCGTTGCCGCGATGGAACGCGCGTCCATAAGAGCCACAGCCGCCATCTGGCCGTTGCCGGGCTTGGAGCCTTCGCGGTTGGGGAAGTTTCTGGTCGTGTGACGGACGGAGAGTCCGTTGTGCATGGGCGTATCGCCTGCGCCGAAACACGGTCCGCAGAACGCTGTTTTGACAATCGCGCCTGCCGCCATGAGATCCGCAACAGCGCCTTTTCTGGCCAGGTCAATGAAGACCGGCTGAGAAGAAGGATATACGTCGAGAGAGAACTCGCCGGAGCCGCAGCTCTTGCCGCGGAGAAGGTTGGCAGCCTCAATGACACTGCTGTAGCAGCCGCCCGCGCAGCCTGCGATGATGCCCTGCTGGACCTGCAGCTTTCCGTCAGAGGTGATCTTGTCAGTCAGTGTATACTTGGCCCTGCCGCCCGCGATCTTCTCTGCGGCCTTCTCAGTCTCGCGAAGCAGATCCGGAAGGTTGGCGTTCACTTCATCAATGGTGAATGCGTTGCTGGGGTGGAAAGGAAGCGCGATCATGGGCTTGATGCTGCTCAGATCGACATATACGCAGCCGTCATAGTAAGCGACGTCCGCGGGATTGAGTTCCTTGTAATCCTCTCCTCTGCCGTGCATGGTCAGATAAGCCTTCGTGTCCTCGTCGGTTCTCCAGACAGAAGACAGGCAGGTGGTCTCCGTCGTCATGACGTCGACACCGTTGCGGTAATCCGTGCCCATCGATGCGACGCCGGGACCCACGAATTCCATGACCTTATTCTTGACATAGCCGTTCTTGAAGACCGCGCTGACGATGGCCAGAGCGATATCGTGAGGTCCCACATAGGGAGCCGGCTTTCCGTCGAGATAGACGGCAACTACGCCGGGATAGGCGATGTCATAGGTATCTTCAAGGAGCTGCTTGACCAGCTCGCCGCCGCCCTCGCCGATCGCCATGGTGCCGAGCGCGCCGTAACGGGTGTGGGAATCGGAACCCAGGATCATCTTGCCGCATCCGGCCATCATCTCACGCATATACTGGTGGATGACTGCGATGTGCGGGGGAACATAGATGCCGCCGTACTTCTTCGCAGCTGTCAGGCCAAACATGTGGTCATCCTCGTTGATGGTTCCGCCCACCGCACACAGGGAGTTGTGGCAGTTGGTCAGCACATAGGGAAGAGGGAATTTGTCCATTCCCGAAGCTCTCGCCGTCTGCACGATGCCGACAAAAGTAATATCATGGGACGCCATGGAATCAAATCTGATCCGGAGCTTGTCCATGCTGTCATTCTGATTGTGCTCTTTCAAA
>CADCIK010000057.1:13593-19431 GCA_902801415.1 uncultured Lachnospiraceae bacterium | reverse complement strand
CTTGTAGAACAGATCACGATCAGGTATTCCGTCTCCATCAGCGCGTTTTTGATCGTATCATTCAGATTCTCGGTAGCTGACAGTTCATCCTTGTCGCGAAAGACCGGGCGCAATGTTTTGACCGATTTTTCTTTCTGCAAGGCATAGGGAATATGGAATCTCTCCAGCCTCGTCTGGATCTCTGCCGCCACCCCGCTGTCCACAGGATCATGTTTGTAAGATATAAACGCTTTATAGTGATACATCATCGCTCCAGTAAACTCGTTATTTCATCATCGTTCCAGCAAACTCGTTATTTCATCATCGTTCCAGCAAACTCGTTATTTCATCATCGTTCCAGCAAACTCGTTATTTCATCATCGTTCCAGCAAACTATTTATTCTTTCCGTAAGCTTTTCAAAATCGATATAAGTGAACATGATCCCGGGATTGTCTCTGAACATCTTGGACATTTCCATAGAATGATACGCTTCGGTCACAGGATAATTCTCTTCCGTTTTGATCTCACTGTTCTCCCAGTAGGTGAACATGCTGACCGAGTCTTGCGCACCCTCAGTGAGAAAAACTCTCGCGTTCAGGATCGGTCCCGTCTGAATGATCTTGCGGACCTTGATCAAATAGTCCGCGGCTTCCGCGTCATACTCCTCTTCAGGAATTTCCAGATTCAGATGGATATTGTATATTCCGTATTCCTTATCGAAATCCGATTGATCGCCAAGTACTGCGGCAGGCGCTATTTTGGCAAGCTTCTGCATGAGATCCGCGATCGTGGCATCCTCCGCAAAACCGGATTGTACGGGCACAAAAAGCTTTCCGTAAATGTCGGTCACAAAATGTCTTCCGGCGCTGTCGGGTACGTAAAGACTTCCGGTGCTGTCGGTCACAAAATGCTCTCCTGTCTTGAAGGCCGAATTGTCGAGATATTTTTCCGTCTCTGTCTTCAGTTTCTGCACCGGATACCCGGAATGATTGATGACCGAGCACAACAGATCCAGGATCCACCGATTGCCGGCATTCCATGCACTGCCGCCGATCCCGGTATAATTCTTGTCCAGGATCAGATGCCCGTCCTTTATCGCGCTCCCGGTATAACATCCGCAGATCGGTTTGCTCCTCATCAGATAGATGATCGTATCACCGCCGCCCAGAAGCTCCATTTCGCGGGTCATCGCGTAAACGGAATCCTTGCCTCCTGTGGTCATAGACAGATCCAACGCCAGGTTACCGCCTTCGAGAGTGATAACTTTGGCTTCATAAAGTCCGCCTTTAAGGTTGATCTTCCTGGTCCCCGCAGCCAGATTGAGGGGAGAATCATTCTGCAGGATCGTGATAACGTCTTCATTGATATGATCCGGCAGTGTCTTCACTGCGACCGTTCCCTTCAGTCCCTTAATCTCTCCGATACAATATGGCATTCCCAGCGCGTCCATTCTGCTGCAAAAACTATTCAGCAACTCTGTCCGTTCTCCGCTCTCCATATCTCTGTCATTCTGATAAAGCGTGAAGGTCACACTGTCAATTTCTTGAGCAAGGCCTGGCCTGGCGGACGCTTCTTCAAGTTCTGCCTTGGCGGATGTTTCTTCAAACTCTGTCCCAGCGGACGTTTCTTCAGCCCCTGCCTTGGCACACGCTTCTTCAAACCCGTCCGCAGGGTATAGATGTTCAAAAGATCCTGAATCAAGTCCCGCACCATTCCAATCGATTGCAGGACTGACCGCCACTTCATAAGATCCAGACAGATGGTCCTTCTTGAGACTTTTGACGACATGCTCCCTTTCCCTGTCTGTCATCGCCGCGAAGAAAATATAGTAGACTCCCGGCTCCTGCGTCGGTGTAAGCCTCATATTATCAATCGCAAAGCTCTCCTCGTACTCCTTGTAAGTCCGATCCTCAATATCCGCAAGTATTCCTATGCCTCTCGTCCAAGTCGCGATAGTCTGCCCGTATTTCTTCAGGAAATCCTCACTCAGACGTATCCTGATCGCAGGGGTCTTATCCCAGGTCGCCGGACTCAGTTCCTCAGGATAATCCTCTGTCACTTCCGCCTCCACGATATCCGAAGGCTCCAGCGGCACATTATATGCCTCGTTTCCCGCCACATTCAGATACCCCATCTCAACGGAATAGAGAGAATATCTCAGATTTCCAGACACAAAAACACGGGAGAGAAAGCTCAGCTTCCCGTCTCCCTTGATTTCCGGATCCATATAAATATCGATTCTGCCTGCGGCGTCCGCTTCATTGTCTTGAGGAAGCGTCACCTCCATCCGGTACTTCCCCTCTCCGGCATAAGTCGAAAGCCTCTCCTCCAGAATCTGCGCATCGCTCTGCAAAACCTGCGCCGTAGTCTCCTCTGACGCCAGCATCGACACGTGATCCCATTCCTTCACCAGAAGATCATCACTCTGCTTTCCGGCATCGGCAGATCCGGAATTGGCAGATCCGACATTGGCTGTTGCAGCATCGGCAGATCCGGAATTGGCAGATCCGACATTGGCTGTTGCGGAATTGGCAGATCCGCATCCGGTCAGCAGCACGATAGCCAGCAGAATGATAGCCAATAGCATGATTGCCGGCCTCGTGATCGGCTGCCACGTGATTACCGACTTCATGATCGCCTGCTGCTGCGTTATAATAACTCTTACCCCGTTCCTCATTGATCTCTCATCCGAATTTGGTCATATCCTTTATCTTTTTTAGTATATCACAAGATGCTGCGTGATTTCCTTGTTCCACTTGGAAGCCCATGCTCCATTAGGAAGCCCTTGCTCCACCAGGAAGCTTATTTTACGGCTTCCTATCGGGCATCTTCACTTAAGGTGTCTTATAAAGAAAAAACCCCCAATCGTCGGTTTATAGCCGTGATCGGGAGCTTGCTTTATTTTCAGATATTCACTTCTATAGATCATGCGGCGTCACCACAAAGCGCAGGCACTTACATCCTGATCTCATCCAGTGCATATCGAATCTCATCATCCACAGTGAGATCCGCCGCAAGCCACGGATGATCAGTCAGCTGAAAATCCTCCCTAGGAAGATCAAAACCTCGAGTTTCTGTCATTTCCTGAGTGTTCTCATTTGTACCCATCACATTATTTCCTCGCATATCTTGTTTGCTATACTTCCGCTCCGTTAATTAGTATGACATGTCAAATGCCTGCAATATCTTCAACTATTACCATCAGAAGAATCCACACAAAAAAGATTACCATACTCCAGATTATTTTCGCAATAAGTCGAAGTGCACGATTTTCACTGTGAAGTCCTTTCAGACGCGACCATAATCCTGTCCAGTCCAAACAGATATCTACCACTGACAGCGAAGCCGCAATGAAAAAGATGCAATCTATGGCATTTCCCAAGCTCATTGCAACAGCCAGGATGAAAAGATATCCGCATACCGATATGATCATATGAAAGATATTTCTGCTGCGAAATCCAGGCGGTGGGAAGATTGCGTGTCTTACGGATTCTGTCGCAACATGCTCTTCGAATCTCTGCGCGGCCAGGCGTGGATCACCCGATGGACGATCTTTGGGGCTTTCGCTCTCTTTGTGCCTTTCGCTTTCTTTCAGTCTTTCGTTCTCTATTAGGCTTTCGCTTTCCACATCAGATATTACTACCGAGCTGCCACAGTATTCGCATTCTGCGTGCTTTTGCCCGGGAAGTATCTTTAAATTTGCCCCGCAATAGGGGCAGATGGTTTTTTCAATCTTCATGGTCAATGAATCCTCAATGTAATCTCGACATCACAAACATTATAATGCATTTTATTAGAGATGCAATTTCCGGTTTTTATGCATCATACATTTTATGATCACAGGGTTACCCTGTGATTCACACCACTACGGGGCGACCGAAGGGTAACCCTGTGATCTCCGCCCTTCCACTGTTAAAAAAGTGCGTCAGCGGACCTGTCCCCCTGACTCTCAGCAATGATATAATGATTTCATTAATAACCTTCAAGGGAGGGAGACAATGAGGAACGCAATTAAATCAATAGCTGTAATCCTTATGGCTGTCGGTCTTGCTGCGCTGTCAGGCTGCGGTACAGATTACGGCAGTAAAATAGAGCGTCGAGAAGAGGTGAACAGGACGTATGAGAAGATCGATCCGTCGCCGGCTGTGACTCCGACCTTTTACAACATCAAATTGAAGCTTGATACGCAGGATGACAGGCTTTATGAAATGGTCAGTATCAGGGTTTTGAACAATACGGATGAACCCGTAGATACTGTATACCTGCGCTACTATCCCATGGGGTACACGGGCTACCTTGTAGAAGCCCTTCCCAATAGCGCGGCGGCCAATAAGGACAAAGAAGCCAAAATACAGAGCATAAGGCTTGAAGGTCTCGACCAGGAGCTGCCTCTGGAATATCTGATGGACAACACAGTAATAAAGATTGATTTTTCCGGCGATGCGATCGAGCCCGGAGAATCAGCGAAAATACTTGTGGATGCGTGGACCGATATTCCCGATGTGCATGACCGCTTTGGAATGGTCAGGAATGATAAGGGAAAGCTTTACCTGCTTACTTTCTGCTATCCTTATGTGGAATGCAGCAGCGAGGGAATGTGGCAGATCGATCCGCCGATCTACCTGGCCGGGGATGGAGAGAACAGAAATCCGGACTTTGCAGACTATCATGTTGAAATCGAGATGCCGGAAGACTATACGGTCGCTTCAGCCGGTACGATCACAGGTCAGGGTGGAATTACTTCCATTGAGTTAAAGAACATTTCGGATCTCGCCCTGGCTGTCTCGAATTTCATGGATGTGGAAACGTTCGAGGCGCAGGGAACAACGGTCAGAAACTATTATCTCAAGGCTGGAAAAGAGGAAGCTTACAGAGCGGTTTCAAAGCAGACCGTGCTTGATGCTTTTGACTTTTATACGAAATTACTGGGGCAATACGCAAGAGACGAATTCACAATGATCCAGGGCGTTTCCGGTATGGAACACTCCGGCCTTGCATTTGTTGATGGATTATCATATCTGAATGATCAAAACGATGATATGAATGGTCTCCAGAGAAATATCGCTCACGAGCTTGGTCACTCATGGTTCTATGATTCTGTCAGGAACAATGAATTCCGCGAGGGCTGGATCGATGAAGGAATTACTTCATATCTGGCCAGCGATGAGATGCTCTACCAGGATCTGGAGTCCTACAAGACTGAAAAGGAGAATGGTTCGGACGGGTCATTGGAAGTCTATACAAATGCTCGCAATGATGTACGCAGCAAAACTGAGGCGAATGTCCTGAAGGGGCTGGATCATTGCTATCTGAACGAGCCATGGAATGTATTTCCTGACGGTTCCAATGCGGGCAGCAAAGAATATGTTTACACTCCCATCTTCCTGTATCACGCCAAAGAGATCATGGGTGAAGAAGCTTTCCACGGATTCCTGAGTGAGGTATATCAGACATACACGAATAAGATCGTACATACGGAGGATATTTTGGCAATACTCAGGTCACATAACGACAGCAAGGAAATGAATGATCTGATCGCATTTTATTTTAAAGAGAATAAGTGACCATTATACTAGCGGTTGATAGCGTTTCCGCCCACCAGGTGTTATTTTCATGGTGTAGCACAACACTTATTCGGGAAAGGAGGCGGAAATGGCAGATAAAGAACTCAGATGTCAGTATTGCGGCAAGCCCCGCGAAATCGTCAAGTTCCTGGACCAGTATGTTATCGGCCAGGACCGCGCCAAAAAGTCGATTGCCGTAGCCGTTTACAACCACTACAAGCGGATCAACTACATAGCCGGTTCGGATGTCGAAGTTCAGAAGAGCAATATTTTGATGATCGGGCCCACCGGCTC
>CADCIK010000057.1:0-13483 GCA_902801415.1 uncultured Lachnospiraceae bacterium | reverse complement strand
CCTCAGGGCGGCCGCAAGCACCCCAGCCAGCAGTGCATCCAGATCGATACGAGCAACATTCTGTTCATCTGCGGCGGTGCTTTTGCCGGAATCGAGAAACTCATGGCCCGAAGAATCGGCAGGAACACCCTCGGATTCGGCCCGGCTTTCGATGCCAAAACAGAGAAATCCCTTTCGGAACAGCTCCGGGAACTCACTCCTCAGGATTTGGTCAAATTCGGCATGACCCCTGAATTTGTCGGCAGACTTCCCGTCTTTGTCACCCTCGACGAACTGGACGAAAAAGCACTGGTAAGAATCCTGACTGAACCCAGAAATTCTCTGGTCAAACAGTATCAAAAGCTCATGGAACCCGATGGAGTCGAGCTCGTTTTTGACCCCGAAGCTCTACGGGAAATCGCTCGGATCGCAATGCACAAGAACACCGGCGCACGCGGCCTGCGGGCAATCATGGAGAATGTGATGGAAGACATCATGTTCGACCTCCCGGATGAAAAAAACGTCACAAAGTGCATCATCACAAAGGACGCTGTCCTCGACGAAGATCAGCCTGTGTATGTCAGGGAGGATTATTTCAGGAGTGCCTGAGGGTTCATCTAAACTTGTTAAATCTCCGCTGCTTGCTAAAATATTAGTCAGGACAATTTTTGCCTGTCAATCTAATTACAGAAAAGAGGAAGCATCATGAGAGAAAAACTAAAAATCACAGAAGGTATCTTCCCTATGCCGGTACTGATGATCGCCACCTACAACGAAGACGGCAGTGTCAATGTAATGAACGCCGCATGGGGCACTATGCAGGAAAGGGACACAGTTGCCCTGAATCTTACCGAGTCTCATAAGACTGTGAAGAATATTAAGGCACGAGGCGCTTTCACCGTGAGCATTGCCGATGCGGCACATGTAGTTGAAGCGGACTATTTTGGCGTAGAGAGCGGAAATAAAGTCCTTGATAAATTTGCCCGCAGCGGACTTACGGCCAGCAAGGCAGAAACCGTAGATGCTCCTGTCATCAACGAATTCCCGTTATGCCTGGAATGCAAGTTTATCGAATATCAGGCCAATGAATATGGCTGCGGCGTGATCGGCAAGGTCGTCAATGTCACAGCTGACGAGAGCGTCATGGAGAACGGCAAGGTCAACATGTCGTTGGTGAACGCCATTGCATTCGACCCGTACACACACGGCTACTACAAAGTCACAGAGCGTGTCGGCGATGCATTCAAAGATGGACTGGCGCTGAAGAAGTGATTCAATCCTAATAACACAAACGCCTCTGAACCATTTCGGCTCAGAGGCGTTTTTTTACTTCCTTATTTACCCTGAAATCAACGCATCGATGCCCTTCATGATCGTATTCTTGCGTTCCGCCAGCAGAGTAAGCTTCTCCTCAGCTTCCGTGGAGGGGCTGCCTGATTTGAGCGCTTCCTCTTCCTTGTCGATTTCTATCAGCGAAGTGAGTTCATGCTCCATCTCAAGCAAGGTCGAATGATGAACGCCTGACTGCTCAGCGACAAAACGGATCAGCTGTTTCTCCGTTTCAGAGTACTCGTCCTCGCTGTAAGCGATTGCGAGAAGGTTCCAGATCAATTCTTTGGCACGGATGCCTTCAGTGCGGTAGAAGTTTTCTTTCTGGATCAGGTTTCCGACATAATTGTGAAGCTGCTCGTAGTACTCCTCACTGTCCTCGGACTCTATGGAGACAAACTCCACTCCCTGCGCGGTCTCAGTCTGAGCCACAGAAACACACTCGTCGATCAGCTGCTTTTTGTATATGTCGAAGTCCGGGTCGTAAGCCTTGCCGATCTCGCTGAATTTTGACTCCTCTTCTGCAATGACAGTGCCATCAATGAGCATCAGGCAATACATAATGCGGAGAGCGTCGCGCACGGAGAAGAGCGCCTCGCTGCGCTTCTGATCTGCCATCGCAGAATCAATGGCAATTTTCGCTTCATCTGCGGTCTCTTTTCTGGATACAGCCATCTCTTCGCTCTTGGCTTTCAGGGCATCCACCATGGTCTGGCTTTTCTCGGCCATGTCCTTCATGGAATCGGTGAGGTTGATGCTCTTCGCGGCATCCGGCAGTTTCTCCGCAGCCGCTGAGAAGGACTTCTTGATTCCGCCGGCCGATTTGCTGAGACTCTCTCTGATCTTTTTCATATCGAATAACGTCATGATCGGACCTCCTATGATTTGGATGTTTGCTATTATAATCATATAATAAAAGCCGGCCGCAGTCTATCAAGGACTGCGGCCGGCTATGTATAGGAGTGAGTAGGATAAGCGATTGGACGAAGGGGTCAGACCCCTTTACGAAATTGTTGAGATTGAAATATATCTGTAATGGGGTCAGACCCCATTACAGAATTGTTAAATGATCAGCCAAGTACTGTAAATCCGGAAAGTGTTACCAGACCTGCAAACAGTGCTGCCGGGATTACGCCCGCCCAGATATTGCCATACTTACGGTAAATGTAAGTGACGACACCTGTGGTACCGCCCATCATGTAGCAGTAACCGAATGCGAAGTCGAGGGAACCGGAACTTGTGTTTTTGCCGGTGCCATAGATGTCGATCTGGGGAATGATCGTCTGGCCGGTTCCCATGATCATCGAGCCGCCGTACTGGATCAGCAGCAGAACGAAGAGTGCGCTCGCTGTCAGGCAGGAGTTGATGATGACTGCTCTCCACATATCCTTCTTCTCATTTCCTGTGGAAGGAAGGATGCGCTGGGACATATTTCCGACAAACATTACGAAGAAGATGATCAGCACATAGGGGATTGCGCGAACGATTCTCATGGGGCTCATCTTGAGGTAGGTGGAAAGATTCCATACCTGATAGTTGATGCCTGCGAAGCCTTCAATGAGCCACAGCCATGTGAATACGAATGTAACGATGATCAGTCCCATGAGGAAACTTCTTGCGGGCTTGGACCAGTCGATCTTTGTATCGCCATCTGCGCCGAGTGCGTAATCGCCAAGTGTCAGGGGTTTGCCCGCTGCCTTAGCCTTATTGGAGCGGATCACCATTCTGATGATTCCGATCACTGCCAGCACGATCAGCCATGCCATGATGCCATTGAGGTTTGCGGAAGGCAGTATTTTGACCCAGGGGGTGCCAAGGCCGGTCCACTTAATCGTGTACGCCGATACATGTACAAAGATCAGCGCGGGAATCACGAGGGAGAACAGAATGTCGATCGCCCATGCCTTCGCGCCCTTTCGGGGCTCGCCGCCCTTAGGAACAGGGTTTGCGATTGCAGCAAAATATCCATTCTGCATGAGCAGATTGATCATCGCTGCAAGAAGGAACATCATCGCGATGCAGGCGATACCGGAGAAAATCTGCTGCGGGAACCAGCTAAGATCATTGTTTTCAAGCTTGACAGGCGCGTCTACAACAGTCGTCTCATACTTGACGATCTCCTCGATCGTAGGGCCGCTGATGTTGCCGGTCTGGTGCAGTGTTCCGTCAATAACTGCATAGCGGAAAAGCTTGCCGTTTCTATCGTAATCCTTATTGGGCTCCAGGCCCTCGATTCCGGCCATCTGACCGGTAGCAGTCACGCATGCATCGGGATCGCCGATGAAGAAATAGTCGTACTGGTCAGCAGTCGACTTGATCAGGCAGAAGTTGGTATCTACATTTTCAAAGCCGCCGGACATCTGCATCATGAACGGGCCAAAAACTTCACACACACTGTTGACCTTGTCGGGCATAGCGCCGTAGGTCTGCAGAACAGTTGCCGTACCTGCCGAGTAACCGATCAGGTTCAGCCTGTCCTTCTGTACAAAAGAGAGGCCGTTCGCGTATTGCGCTGTCGTGATCGCCTGAATGCTTCTGTCGACATCCGGATCCGACTCGCCGCCGCCCTGCAGGTCAGGGGAGAGAACGACGAATCCTCTTCTGGCAAGCTCCATACTCCATGTGTCGTTGGAGTGTGCGTGGTTCGAACGTCCGTGGAAGATGACCGCTACAGGCGCAGGTGTCTCATCTGTCGCGTTCTTGGGAACATAGATCAGGGAACTTACGCTCGTTCCGTCTTGAGAATTGAGATAGATTCTCGAGATTTCGACCTGGCCCCATGCAGTCTGAAAGCCCCAGATCATGATCGAGCACGCCAGCAGGATTGCCATCGTAACCGCAAAGAACCTTACTGCTTTTTTTGTTTCAGTTGGATTCGTCTTCATTTTGATACCTCTCTTTAAATCACTTCACCCTTTGTATCCGCCGTCCGTTGGTCCGTTTCCGGAATCCGCTGTTCAGGCTGATTTGCTTATGCCCGCATTATAAAAATGTGCCAAAACAGTGACAATAAAACAGGCGCATCTGCAACTTCTGTGCCCCAACTGCAATGAGGCCTGTCGCAAATGCGCCGTTTTCAGGCGTAAGTGATATTCTCTTTATTGTTTGTGAAACGATCGGTCTTCAGACTGTTCGTATGACACCGCTGTCAAACCGGTTCTCGAACTTTATGATCACATTGTTGGCAAAATTGCTGCTCTTGATATATAGATATCTGTCCCCTCCCTCAGTTTTTCGCAGGGCTTCGATGGCATTGTCCACAGCGTTGCCGAAAATCGTGACCAGATCCACCGTTTTAATGGAGACTAAAGGGCTGAGATCGAGACAAACATTGAATCGTATTCCATCGCCGGAAGCAAGTTGGATCTTCTCCGACATGATTGCGTCAACCGTGTGATTCCCTGTCCGCACCTGTGTCTCGTAGCCCTCGAACCGGGGCAGCAGTTCCTGCAGATACGTGTTGATCTCACCCTCACTTCCGGCCATGCTCTGAATGGCGAGCAGGTGATTTTTGACATCATGGTAGAGACGGCGGATGTCGTCGCTTGCCTGCATCTCCCGCTTCGCGCTCCTGATCTCGTACTGCAGAACTGTTTTCTCGTGGTCCGATTGCTTCTTTTCTTTGAGAAGCAGCCGGTTGTAATCAAACAAAAGCAGCACCAGATACAGTCCGATCGATGTCACCAGAGAAAATGAGACCATCGTCGTGCGGTCCCCTCCTATATTCTGTTCGCGCACGGCTGTCAGGATCCACTTGAAATAGACCATAATGAAGAGCACAATGCTCATCATGATTCCCCGCTGCCTGTCAATTGTATCGATTTTCTCAGGTTTGATGAGCCTTCGAGACAGCGCGGCCAGAACAAGCTCTGCAGCCGCAGTCATAACCAGTCCCATTACATAGCCCATCCCCTGTACCTGCTTGGGCGGAGTGATCATGCCATACGTCATCATGACCATGCGCAGGTTCTGTGCCGTCAGATAGATTGCCGTGGAAATTCCCGAAAGATATGCCGCTACACGCCATGTGCATTTCTTATTCAGCAGAAGCCAAAACATCACCGGCAGCAGATGCAGAAACATTCGCATGATCTGTATTGTTAGATTTTCGATTGAGAATACACTGACAGCCGCATTGAGGGGCGTCATATAGATCGTAAGGAGCGCAGCCAGAGGCAGAAATCCCAACGCTTTCCGCAACGAGTTATCTCTTGCCTCTCTTCTGTCCGGCCTGGAGGCAAAAAACCATACCAGTATGCAGATTTCCACCGCACACGATATAACATCTATGAATGATCCGGTCACTATTTTGCCAGCCATACATCTCCTTAACTTGTTACATTTGCTCGCCCAGGTATTCAGAAAGTGCATCCATGAACGCTTTCTTCCTGCGCTGACTGATCGGTACCACATTTCCATCTTTGAGAAGTATATCCGTCTTCCTGATCTCCTGGATCGAATCGACCGACACAAGAAAACTGGCGTGACATCTGAAAAATCCATATTTCCCGAGGTCGTCCTCCAGATCACGGATCGGGCACCTGTACTCCCTGATCTCTCCGTCTATGCACATGTTGATATAATGGCCGCGTACTTCACAATAGCTGATCCTGGAGACCGGCACGCGGTAGGATTTTCCGGAAGTTCTGATCGTAATATAGTGTTCTTTCTGCCGGGAACGCTCGATGCTTCTGACCGCGTCGCCAATCTCGTGGGAGAACTCCTCATAGCTGACCGGTTTTCGGATAAAGCCAAATGCCCGAACCTTGTACCCTTCGATCGCACGTTGATACATGGTCGTAATAAAAATGATGCATACGTCCTGGTCAAATCTTCGTATTGCCTTTGCGGCGTCCATGCCGTCAATCCCCGGCATATAAATATCCAGCAGGATCAAATCCAGCTCCGCCGGATAACTCACCAGCATTGCATCTGCTGCGGCATATTCCAGGATCTCGAATTCCATGCTGTTATCGCGCTCATATCTTTGAAGTGCTTTTACGATCGATTCCCTTACTGTTCTATCATCATCACAGACTGCGATTTTAATCATGATCATGCTCCCTGTTTACCTGATTTTGCCCCTCCCAATATAATCATGCAAATCTGCAATAACAAGTCTATTGGCATAACTGCAGTCCATGTGTCCTAAGTGATAACAACACTATAATAAGGGGTCTGACCCCATTACGGAATTGTTAAGGTTGTAGTAAATCTGTAATGGGGTCTGACCCCATTACAAAATTGTTAAGAATGAAATAATGCTGTAATGGGGTCAGACCCCTTTCGGGTTATGTCTGTAGTAAGCGAACATGTACTGCTGGTAGATGCCGTTGTACGGAGAATACTTCTCGTAAGGGTATCCGTCCGGGTATTCCTGTTCCAGGATCCGTTTAATCCATACGTCTATGGGGAAGGCGTCGATGTGGTGGAAGCCAAAGAGTGAGACGCAGTTTGCTACTTTGACGCCTACGCCGTAAAGGCGTGTTAACTCGGATATTGTTGTCTTTTCGTCAGTCTTAGCGAGCTGGTCTAGATTGATTTCTTTGTTCAGGACCGATTCCGAGACTGCGCGGATGTATTTCTCGCGGTAGCCCAGTTTGCATGAGGCGAGGTTGCTTTCGGATAGGGCGTTTATTGCGGCCGGGTCCGGGAATGCGTAATAGTCCCGGCCTTTGATGTCGGTTTTTCTTTCACCGCAGGTTTCTGCGAGCAGCTCCACGCAGCGGCGGATCGCCGGGATGTTCTTGTTCTGCGAGATGATGAATGTGACCAGCATTTCCCATGGATCCTGGCGGAGGATACGGATTCCTTGTTCGGATTCGGCCGCCTTCTGGAGAAACGGGTCCTGACCAGGGTCGATCCGCTCCCTGATGCTGCGATAGTCCTCCCTCAGGTCGAAGTAGTCCTCCCACTTATTGTCGTACTCCTCCTGTGTACAGCTGAGGTCATAGCAGTCGTCCGTGAGCTTCGCGATGTACAGGCAGGATTCTCCCGCGATAATGCGATATGTATGATCGTCTGTCTTGGTCCAGCGGAAGCATTGGCCGCTGTCCGCGATCTTGTCCAGGTTGAAATCGTCGGTAATACTTACAATCATTTTGTTGGTCCTTGTAATTATTCTGTAAAGGGGTCTGACCCCATTACAGAGTTGTTAAAAGTGAGATAATTCTGTAATGGGGTCAGACCCCTATTTCTACGGATTGCATCTCTTGCAAGGCTTATATCCCTGGCTGATGATCTCTTCTCTGCTCTGCGTCGTTTCCTTTTTGTTCTTGTCCTTTATGTCTTGCACAGAACTGCAGTAGGGCTGATGGAATTTTTTGGTGTTGGTATTGAGAACGTAAGTGATCTCTTCCGGCTCCTCTGATGAGGTTTCCTCCACTTCTCGGTCAGTGGTCGATTCATGCTCTGATGATTTGGATGTGTCTTCTTCGTCAGCGGGCGGTTCATGCTCTGATGACCTGGTGAGAGACTCGCTGTCCCCGGTTTCAGGGTCGGCCACTATGGTAAGTATTTCGTCGCTGCCGTCTGTTTCCTTTAACTTGCTTTCTCCAGTCGCATAATCAATCTCAATGCCCGGCTGCACGTTGTAGCAGAAAGCACAGAACTGAACCAACGGATCTTCTATGGACTTAGCCTCCATTAAGACACCCGTTGCCACAAGATCGCCGCCTTTGTAATATGGCCGAACTCTGTAAAGTACATGATTTCCTGTTCCTTCCACATACATTTCCACAGAATTCTCAAAGGGAAGCATGCCTTCTACATTCATATATCGCGTGCCGGTGATCAGATTCTTTTCATTAGCTGATTGTCCCGTCAGCTGATAACCGATCAAATGACAGCGGTTGTAAAGATACCCTCTGTCAATATTTTCATATTGAACAGAATGCCAACCCGTAGGTTCGATCATACTTATGTTTTCTCTGGGTTCCGTGGGCAAAGAATCCGGCCCTATGCAGGCATATGCACCTGTGCATCTTCCCAGTTCATCCAAAGGCCAATACTCCTGAAAGGTCTCCGCTGTCAGCTCATCTTCGGAAAAGAACGGTACATCATCATTGATGTCCGCATAAGCATTGCCGGAGTACTCGGGTACCATTGCGAGAGTGAATTCTTCTTCGCCTTCTGTATCTTCTGTGTTTAATGACTCCACGGGAGTTACTTGAGAAGGGGTTGCGGCGGTCTCTATTTTGGCAGTTGAGACTTGTTCATAAGCCTCCGTCGACTTGCAGCCGGATAAGGCAGCCGCAAGTAGTAATATGCCTGCCAGGCATATCGCGGGTGTTGAATCAGGATTCTTTTTCATTGGTTGTTATACCTTTTAGGTATTAAGGGGTCTGACCCCATTACGAAATTGTTGAGATTTAAATATATCTGTAATGGGGTCAGACCCCATTACAGAATTGTTAAGACTCTTCGAAGAGCCGCATCAGTGGCGTCCGGAAACTGTTCTTTTGCTCTTGTGAAGATGCGCTCTGCGGAGACTTTCGGGTCTTCTTTGTACGCACTCGTTACATGATCATATCCCCAGAGTTCTTCCGGTTTCTGGTAGTAGGAAACTGCCATTCCGTAGCTCTTCCCGTACTTGTTACGGCGCCTCTCGAACTTACGAATGATCAGATAGGTCTGCATCTGCAGCTGTGTCATACAGCCGTCGAAGTTCTTATATCCGTCCTTGCCAAATCCCGCTGCCGGCTTCAGTTCAAAGCCCGGATGCATGCCGCCGTCTTCGCAGATATCCATGATCGCTTTGTACCGGCGCTGCACTAATTCGTCGTCCCATGCCGCGTCAAAATCATAGCCGTCCCGCCGCGCGTTTGCAAAATACGGAAACCATTCTCTGGAAATAAATCCGGTCTTGTTATTGAAAAACTTGCCGTATGCCACTTCTCCTGTCGCGGGAATGATCTCCCGCCACTCCCAGGGATCCTGCTCAGGATCACCGGTCCACCAAAAGAGAGGAGAAACATGCTCCTCCGCAGAAAAGCCCGGCACCTCGTTTGCAAAAAGCTGATCAGTTCCCGCCAGGAACGGATCCGGTAGGGGTTATCCCAGTCGAGTCCTTTCATGATCCACTCTCCGCCTTCATTTGCCATGATTTCACCGCCTTACTGATTTATTGTTTCCTATTTTGGCACCTTGTGTTGGTAGTATTGGTCTCTGTGCTGGTTTGTGAGTCATTGCACTGTCCCCCGCTGACTCTTCCGGATTACAGTATTGATCCTGTCCTGAACAAATCCGCATTTCAGGGCTGTGTTCATGGAGCCTTTGTTGGATGTTGAGTGGGCCCATACCGGGGTCTTTCCTTTTTGGACAATGGCTGCGCACATGCAGTTTGTAAGTATCGCGGCAAGGCCTTTCCGGCGATAGTTTTCGTGGGTTTCGACGCCGATGTCTATTTGATCGGAGCTGACTGCTGCCGAGAAGGCGACGGCGCACACGTTTTCCCGGTCGAGGGCTATGTAGCCGAAGCCGTCTTTCAGAAAGCGGTCCGGCGAGTCCCAGGAAAATGAGGGGATGATCCTGCCGTGGATTCGGGAAATGTTGGCCGGGTTGATCTGTTCAATGTGGAATTGGGTTGATTCTGCGGCGTTTACGGTTGCTTGATTTTTTGCCTCGGGATGGTACGTGTATTCTGCTCTGTAATCCATTTGGACATCTTTGTCGCGAAAAAAGTCTGTTACGTCATCATCTGATGTGATCAGGACGAGCCTTCTCTCGCTGTGACTTGATGTCATCTTCTCGTAGATGTCATTCAGCATCTGATACGATGGTTTCCCTGAAATATATCCGAATCCGCAATAATGCCAGAAGAATACCGCGTCAATTTGGGGTCCGTCGTTCACATAGATGTCGCCCGATTGTAAGCCTTCTGCGATTGAACACGGGTAGACGTTGTTGGCGGTATTCTGCCTGGCCCATGGGACATAGAGTTTGTAGTCGTTTGCTGGTACTTTTCTCATATTCCATGACACATTATTGTAATGGCATTGCCACTACAGAATTGTTACATGCGAAACAAAGCCGTAATGGGGTCAGACCCCTATAGTAATTACAGTTTGTCTGCTATGGCGTTCAGGTAGGGGCGCGCTTCCTCGCCCGCGATGCCAAAGTCTTTCTCTTTATAATTCCACAGCGCTCTGCCGATCGCGTACTTTTCGAAGGTGTCGTGGATATCTGAAAGCCACCGCACAGCATCCTCTCTGTTCGCCAGGTCGATGACGCCGTATTCGCCGCAGTAGAGCGGGATATCTCTCTCTTCGGACACCTTGATAGCGGGTTCAAAGAGACCTTCGAAGAAGGACGTGCCGATAGGCTTTATGTCCTCGTTAAAGATCGTACCGGAGAGCTTCTGGTCCAGGATCTCCGTCGCTTTCCTGTACTCCTCCAGCGTCTTAGGGTAGCCGATTCGGAAATCGGCTGGCATTTTGTCGACCCAGTAGGCGCCCTGATGTGTGAAGATCAGGGGCTCATAGCAGTGGAATGTGTACGCGACCCTTCGATCGGGCGTATCCGCGAGCCACGGAACAGCGGTCACCGCGTTGTAGAGAACGCCGCCAAAGATGATCCAGGTCTGCGGCGCGTACTTCCTGATCACGTCGATCGCTTTCAGCGCGATGCCGTTCCAGAGGTCCTTGACCTCCGGCATGACGATCTCGTTGAGCAGCTCGTAAGCCACGATATCCAGATCGCTGCTGTATCTCTTCGCGATCATCTCCCACATGTCCCAAAATCGCTGCTGCCGTGCCTGATCCGTAAAGAAGATCGTCTTGTCGTCCTTGTCGAGCGGGTCAAAGGAATAGCCGTATGTCTTGTGGATGTCGATGATCATGTGAAGGCTGTTGTTCCTGCACCACTGCACGCATCTATCGATGTACTGGTAGCCCTCTTCCTTCGGGACTCCGTCTTCCGTCTCGATCACGGTGTAATCCACGGGCACACGGACATGATCCAGTCCCAATCCTGCGATACGGCGGATGTCCTCCTCAGTGATAAACGTATCAAAGTGTTCCTTTGTCAGCGCATCGAACTGGGAGAGCCAGCCTCCGAGATTAACGCCGCGCATGTAGCCGTCCATTCCTCTCATATTTACCTCCATTTTAAGTGTACCGAAGGGTTACCCTGTGGTCACATCAGTTTCTATACAAACCACCTGCTGCGTTCTGCTCCGCATCTTCATGCTCACAATTCGGGTCTTCCTGACGCATACCCGCGACCATTTCGAGGGATTGCTGTGTTTTGGCAGAGAGTTTGCCTGCCTCTAATTGTGCCTCTTTGTATTCATTCCTTCTCTCCCATTGATTTGGGGCTTTACGATCTATAGTGAAAGAGCTCCTGTCATTTTAGTATATCAAATAATCAGTGGTCTGACCCCTCCGCAGCGTGTTATAATAAAACGAAATAACGATCTTTCAATTATGAGGAGTTGCGTATTATGTCTTTCCCTGCGAATTTTCTTTGGGGCGGCGCGACAGCCGCCAATCAATGTGAAGGCGCCTACGATCTGGATGGCCGCGGCCTTGCCAACGTTGACGTGATACCGAATGGACCTTTCAGGCGCTTCGTAACAAGCGGCGAGCGCCCCATGCTGGATTTTGAAGACGGCTACTTCTACCCCGCCAGGCAGGGTATTGATATGTACCATCATTTCAAGGAAGATATCCGTCTGTTTGCTGAGATGGGTTTTTCCGTCTATCGTCTTTCCATTGCATGGACCAGAATCTACCCTAAGGGAGATGAGACTGAGCCCAACCGCAAGGGTATCGAATTCTACCGTGAACTCTTCGAGGAGTGCCGCAAATACAATATCGAGCCGCTTGTCACGATCACGCACTTTGACTGCCCGATCCACCTGATCAAGGAGTATGGCGGATGGCGGAGCCGCAGGATGATCGACTTCTACAAGCGCCTGGTCACAACTCTCTTCACGGAGTTCAAGGGCCTGGTCCATTACTGGCTGACTTTTAATGAGATCAATGTTCTCTATCACCTGCCCTTCATGGGTGCCGGAATCTGTTTCTATGAGGGCGAAGACCGCTATCAGGTCACCAACACCGCCGCTCATCACGAGCTGGTCGCCAGCGCCTGGGCTGTGAAGATTGGCCATGAGATCGACCCCGACAACAAGATCGGATGCATGATGGCTGCCGGCACTGTTTATCCCGCGACCTGCCGTCCCGAGGACATGCTCAAGGCGCAGGCTGAGAACCGGAGCAACTACAGACTGATCGATGTTCAGGTTTTTGGCCAGTATCCGTCCTATATGTGCAAGGAATATGAGCGCGGCGGATTCACGATCCCCTTTGCCGAAGATGACCGCGAGATCCTCCGTCAAAACACTGTGGACTTCGTGTCCTTCAGCTACTACTCCAATCGTACGGTCTCCACGGAAGACAAGCCCGACCCGAACAAAAACAGCTTTTTCAGCGGCACGAAGAACCCTTATCTCAAGGCCTCCGACTGGGGCTGGGTTGTAGATCCGCTCGGGCTGCGGCTGACGCTGAATGATCTCTATGACCGTTACCGCGTGCCGCTCTTTGTCGTGGAGAATGGTCTCGGCGCGTATGATAAGGTTGAGGAAAACGGCGAGATTATCGATGATTACCGCATCGATTATCTGCGCGACCACATCAAGGCAATGCGCGATGCGGTCACGCTCGATGGCGTTGAGTTGTGGGGCTACACGACCTGGGGGCCGATCGACCTGGTTTCCGCGTCCACCGGCGAGATGAGTAAGCGTTACGGATTCATCTACGTGGACCTCGACGACAGCGGGTGCGGCACTATGAAAAGGAGCAGGAAAAAATCGTTTTATTGGTATAAAAAAGTCATCGCCTCGAACGGGGATGACCTGGAGTGAGATTTGGGTTGAAACTTGTGGATGTGACCGGAAGTTGAGAGGTTGACCGGAGGATACGCTGAGATCACGACTAATTAAAGAGCAGAAGCCGTCTGCGGCTCCTGCTCCTTTTGTTGTTTCACATTGAGTCACCGGACCTGTCCCTCTGACTCAGCCCTGGTGAACGACGACCTGCGGGAAGGGGATCTCGATTCCCTTGTCCATGAAGAGCGCCCAGACGTCACGGGTGAGCTGCCGCTGCGCCTTGAAGACGTCCTGCTCCTTGCAGTCGACGATAAACTTGAGGTTGACGCCGCTGTCCGCCAGCGC
>CADCIK010000056.1 GCA_902801415.1 uncultured Lachnospiraceae bacterium | reverse complement strand
GGGAAGTGACTATGATGAGGAACCGGTTTGCGACAAATTGTCGCGAACTATCAAAAAAGCGATATTGCACCATGAAGAAGGCGTAGATCTGATTCCCGGCAATTATTGAACTGGCGGGAATTGAGATATTGATGGTGAACCTGATGAGCAGGGAGCTTTTGCTCAAAACAGCGATCCGGAAAATCCGGGATGAATATGATTACATCATCATTGACTGCATGAGTTCCTCGGAATGCTGTGGCAGACAACGTAAATTGGGACGTTTTGGAAAAAAGGGAATGCATTTGTCAGTTTTTTGCAGGTTTTACCAGAAATTCTTATATATCAAATATAGAGGACCTTGGAGATAAATAACGGTCCGCATACGACAATACTAAACCATCAGACTTAAGGAGGGTAAAAGCAATGGCAAGAAAGTACTACCATGATAATTACAGTGTTCTGGGTATCGAGAAAGGAGAACTGCCGACAAGCAGCCAGAAGAAGGCACCTGAGGATGAGAAAATCTTTGTGCGCTATGATGAAGGCGCTAAGCGATATTCTATGTGCAGAAACAGCTTTATGCGGCTTGCAGCTGATGCGGGAGCAGTTTATAAGATAAATAAAATATCGCTTGTAAATATCAAGATTTTTGAGGAGTATCTGGAGACTTTTAGGGTTGAGAATTGATGTTGGGCGTATTATCGACCAGCTTGACGAGACAAACAGATTTTGGCTTGATATTACAACTCTTACTAACTATAGTTATTTTAACAGAAATAGTCATAAAGTTATCATAGATAATAATTTACGAGGAAAGATTCATGATGAACCGCATTTTCAAAGCAGAAGAGATTAAGGCAGTACGAGCAGCGGCATGCGCTCGTCTGATTCTGTGCGCAGAAAATGCTTGGAAAGGCGGACTAATGAGTCGATATTATAGTTGTCCCAGTTGAACAAGTCGGACAAACACTATATCGTCAGGTATTGCCGCCTTACAGAGTACAGACTGTAGGGCGGTTTTTTATTTGCCATTTGAAACAGGAGACCAGTAAGATGGGGGCATATATTCACGCATTCAATGGACGACCGTGGAATACAGAATAAAAAAGGAAAGAGGTTAAAGATCATGGAACGGAATGAATGTGCTGAGAGTGATTATGAAAAAGCCTGTAGATGCATCACGCCTCCGAGAAATACACCATTCGGGCGAAATGGCATTTATGAGTGGGGGTACGTTATTGATGGATATTATGTCCGTCATGAATCAGGAGCATCATGGTCTGCTGGTGAAATAGAATTCCTTAAGCATTTTCAGATTCTTTCTGGAAAGTGGTAGTTCTTAATCAGTTGTAGAGTACAGAGTGCTTTGTGAAACGGCAGTGGAGAAGCAGACAGAAAAAGAATGACATGTTGACAGGTTGAGATATATCTCATAGAATTGTTACAGAAGAGGAGTTATATGAGATTTGAAATTGAGTTCTATTCAAGTGAAGATGGAAAAGAACCTGTAGCAGATTTTTTAGATTCGTTGGATGATAAGATGTCTGCAAAACTGGTTGGTCTTATGGAAATATTGGAGGAAAAGGGGACAGAACTTCGAATGCCTTATTCCGAACATCTTGAGGACGGTATTTTTGAGCTTCGCTGTAAACAAGGAAGTAACATTACGAGAGTGATGTATTTCTTTTATGTAGGAAAGAAGATAGTCGCAACGAATGGATTTGTAAAGAAAACGAAAAAGACTCCAGTTAAAGAGCTTAAGCTTGCAAAAGAACGGCGCGCCGATTGGCTAAACCGTTATAAGGAGGACAAACATGAATCTTAAAGAGTATAAAGCAAAAAAGATGAATGATCCAGAATTTGTCAAAGCATATGAAGAAATCCAACCCGAAATGAATGTGATCCGTGCGATCATAGATGCTCGAATTTCTCAGAATATCTCACAGAAGGAGTTGGCTGAGAGAACAGGGATCGCTCAGACTGAGATTAGCAAGTTAGAGAATGGAACCAGAAATCCTTCAATCAAACTATTACAGAGACTTGCGGATGAATATATCGTTTACGCCGAAAGCAGATGTCCGAAAATGAGCCTTTTTGAAGGTAGGAACGAAGTGCCTGTCACCAAGAAAGGCTTGTTCATGGTGCCTGGTACAATGTTTGAGCGCGACAAGGGATGACAAAACGATGAATTGTATCAGATAAGAACCTTTCAGATTCAATGTATTTTTTATTTTGTAACGTAAGAATAGTGATGTATGAGGTCAATGCATCTGATATTAATGTTCAGCACGCACTCAGGGAGGGAAACGGCGATCTGCAGCAGTATATTCTCGGAAAAGCGGATGAGGATGACTACACCGGCTTCCCGAAGATCATCATGTACTTTGCCGGGGATGAGGTCTTCGCGGGGATCGCGCCGGACTATGAGAAGTCTTTTAACCGTTGTGGAGTAAAGGACTATGAGATCAAGATCAAAGACGGGATGTTCCACGCCTGGACGGTTTTTACCTTTTTGCTGGAAGGCCGGGAGGGCGAACGTGAAATCATCGGCGATATCAATACGTTCTTCTGCGGCAGGTAACTGGCAGAGACAAAGCATATGCTTCGGGTGTCAAAAGGGTGCGGTGATCAGTCAGCTTGCGAGTTGGCTAACCGGGATATATAGTTGGGAAACCATTACACTTGAAGATCATTTCTAAAAGGTATTATTGTCCATTCGTCTTTATTGCTATGGCGCCGTTGGTATGACCAGAGAATGGCTATTGACCGACAACATAACGCCTGCCGCTTCAATGCCTGAAAATCTGAGAAGCATTTTCTTCAAAGATGGGGAAGATGGCCTCTGACACTTTCCGCATTATAGTTTATAATTGAAAAAGATGCCGCCGGCCGGTCCACCGGCCGTTCACCATGCCACACTCTGAAACGGTATACCATGCTGCACAAACGGATCCTGAAAACTGCCAAAGCGTTCCTTCTCCCGGTACTATGCTGTATCCTGCTCTGCGCCTGCGACGATCCCGGACGCCGGAAGGAAATAGACGAGTTTTCCGCCAGATACGGCGTCCCCTCGGACAGCCAGCTGATCGTCTATACTTCTCACAAGGAAGAAGTATACCTGCCGATCATCTGCGAATTCGAGAACCGGACCGGTATCTGGGTGGAAGTGCATGCCGGCGGCACGATTGAAATGCTCTCCGAGATTCGGCAGAATGCTGAAAGCGGCGATAACTGCTGCGACATCATGTTCGGCGGCGGAATAGAAGCCTACGCCGCGAACAAAGGCCTGTTCGTACCTTTCGCGGCCGATGAAAAAGAGCACATCGCCGAAGAATTCTGCTCTTCCGAAGACCTGTGGACGCCTTTTACCGAGCTTCCCATCGTTTTTATCTACAACAACAAACTCGTTTCGCAGGAAGACGCGCCGAAAGGCTGGGCCGACCTTTTCGACAACCGCTGGAAGGGGCTGATCTCCTTCGCGGATCCGACCAATTCCGGTTCCAGCTACACGATCCTCAACACCATGCTGCTCGCATCCGGGCAGACGCCTGAAGAGTTCATTCCGCGCTTTATCGAGCAGCTGGACATTAAGACAGAGCATTCGTCAGGCGACGTGATCCCTTCTGTCAGCAACGGTAAATACCTGGTGGGCATCACACTGGAGGAAACAGCCCTGAAGTATATGGACGAGAACAGCGACATCTCGATGATCTATCCCGCCGAAGGCACCAGCGCCGTCCCGGACGGCTGCGCGATCGTTTCGGGAGCGCCGCACCGGGCCAACGCGGAAAAGTTCATCAATTTCATCACAGGCATGGAGACGCAGCGCTACGCTATAGAACAGTTCCACAGACGCACTGTCAGGAACGATATCGATACTTCCCTGCTCTATACGGATATTCCCCTGATCGAATATGACATAGCGCAGGCCGGCAATGACGCCGAAAAGATCCTCAGCCTCTGGAAAAAGACTGTTGACCGCATGGAGGAGCCATAAATGAGATCCTGGCTGGCACATTCCTTTAAAAGACAGCTCTTCGTCGTCTTCCTCGCCGTCATGCTGATCCTGGTCATCAGCGGCGGTTTCCTGACCGTCCAGGGCTTCCGGACACGCCTCCGGCAGGACTATGCCCGCAATGACCTGCTGCTGGATAAGGAAATAACCGAACACATCATGTCCCTGCTGGATGAAGTTCAGGAAGCGATCGACGGCATCGCCGGAGACGGGATCCTCCGGCAAGCCATGGAAGGCGGGACAGGCAATAACAGTAGTACCGAAGCCGCCGGCACCGGCAGTGCCATCAATACAAAAGTCGTTTATTCCGCTCTTTACCAGCACACGCAGACTGTCCGGAACCGCTGCGCTGTGGACCTTTACCTCGGCAACAGCCGCCTGTATACGACGAGTCCAGGCGCAGCCGCCAAATCCCTGCCCCTGGACTACTCCGTCCTGTGGGAAGCTTCCGAAAACCCTGGCAGGACCATATACTCCCTCGACCCGGGCGAAGCGTCTGAGCAGGGCGCGTCGCTCCTGATCGTGCAGCAGCTGTGGAACGGCACCGAAAAAGGCTACGTTGTTTTCCGCGTCAGTGAGGAAAACATAAAAGACCTGCTCTCCAGCAGGGTC
The DNA here is from genome assembly GCA_902801415.1 of uncultured Lachnospiraceae bacterium. Taxonomy (GTDB): domain Bacteria; phylum Bacillota; class Clostridia; order Lachnospirales; family Lachnospiraceae; genus CAG-791. The sequence goes on along the minus strand of CADCIK010000056.1, from coordinate 7,658 downwards.
AACGCCAGGGACGGCTTTATCCTGACGAACCGGTTCCTCCGCCCGCTCTGCCAGCTGGGCGCCGCTGAGGACGGCGAAGATCTTGCTCTGGTCAGGAAGAACCTGATGAACCGGCAGGACTATACGGCCGGCGCCAAAAACAACATCTACATCACCGAGCTCGGCGACACCGGACTTCTTTCCCTGTACATCACGCCGCCCGTACTGGATTCTTTCGCTGTCAACGTCGAATACCGTATCATCTTCCTCCTGGCGATAATCGGAGTGATCCTCTGCTCCCTCGTCGCTTCCCGGATGAGCGCATGGGCTTCGAAGCCGATCGCGATCTTCACGCAGGCGATGCAGGACGTGCGCAACGGCGACCTCGACACACGGATCACATTGCACCGGGAAGATGAATTCGGACAGCTGGCCTCCGGCTTCAACGACATGACCTCCAGGCTGAAGGAATATATGGAAGAACAGGTCCTTACGGAAAGAAAGCTGAACGAGACCAGGATCGCGATGATGCAAGCCCAGCTGAACCCGCACTTCCTGTACAATACGCTCGACACGATCAAATGGGTCGCCAAATCCAGGCAGGTCCCGGAGGTCGCTACCCTTTCCTCCAGGCTTGCTTCGATCCTGCGCAGCAGCATCTCCAGGCAGGAATTCGTCCTCCTTGAGCAGGAGCTGAAACTGGTCGAAAACTACTGCGACATACAGAAGATCCGTTTCGATGACAGTTTCGACCTGTCGATCGACGTTTCCGACGAACTGCTAAAGTGCGTCGTTCCAAAGCTCATCCTCCAGCCGATTGTCGAAAACTCCATCATTCACGGGCTCGAAGGGCAGGATAACGGACATATTGAGATAAAAGCCTTTGCGGAAAACTTCTCGGAATCAGAGGATACGGCGGATACTGCCGGAGAATCGAACCAGCCCATCCTGCACATTACCGTTACCGACAACGGCTGCGGGATCAGCGACGAGATGCTGCGCCTGCTCGAAGATACCGATCCGGAATCCCTTACCGGGCATCTGGGTCTTGCCAACGTCGGTACCATCATCAAGCTGTACCACGGCGCGGATTACGGGATCCACGCGGAGCGCCCTGCCGAAGGCGGCACCATTATGCATCTGATCCTGCCCTATACAACAGAACTGCCTGACACGGCAGCGCTTTACGGCACCGCCAATACCCTGCAGAGCTGAGAGGAGCAAACTATGATACCTGTCATGATCGTGGATGACGAGAAGTTCGTCAGAAGAGGAATCATCGAAGATACCGACTGGGCCCTGATCGACTGCGAGGTCGTGGCGGAAGCATCGAACGGAGCAGAGGCGCTGGAGCTTGCCCGGCAGACAAAGCCCCTTCTCGTGATCTCGGATATCAACATGCCCAAAGTGAACGGGCTGCAGCTGGCTGAAAAGCTTCTGGCGGAATACCCGGAGACAAAGGTCATCTTCCTGAGCGCCTACGATGAATTTGAGTACGCGCGGCAGGCCGTCCGGATCGGCGTCTCCGACTATCTGCTGAAGCCCTACGATGATGGCGAACTGGAAGCCTCCGTGCAGCGGCTGCTGCACGGCATTTCCCTGAATGCAGCCCATGGAGCCGGTGCGAATGCCGCTCCCTCCGCCGGGAACAGGATAGACGAGCTTATACCCCTAAAGCCCAAAGGCACGATCCGGAACAGGTATATCCTGAATGCAGTCGAATACATCGAGAGCCATTACCAGGACAGTGATATCAGCGTTGGCAGGATCGCCGGTACCATCGGCCTCAGTGAGGGCCACCTTTCCCGCCTGTTCAAGACCGAAATGGATACCGGGCTGAATACCTACCTGACCAGGTACAGGATCCGTCAGGCCATGCGCGAGCTGAACGACGTCCAGATCAAGGTGTACGAAGTCGCAGAAAGCGTCGGCTACCAGGATATCGCCTATTTCTCGAACACTTTCAAGAAGCTGGTCGGCGTCACGCCGTCGGATTATCAGATCAGGGGGATCTGAGCAAAAACCGGTTGCTCTCATTTACAGTCAAAATTTACAAATTATATCAGTTTTGTCTTATTTCAAAGTGCGTCATGCCTCGATACAATATCGGTTATGAAGTATCTTTCCACACTTTTGCACAAGGAGGCGTTTTATGAAAAAGAGATTTTTGTCAATTTTGACAGCGGGCGTCCTGCTTGCAGGCCTGCTCGCAGGTTGTGCGGCACCGGCAGCCAGCAGCACTGCAGCCCCTGCTGCATCAGGCGGCGAAGAAGCAGCGGCAGTCAGTGAAGCTCCCGCAGCTGACCTGACAGGTATCGATGCCATCATTGCGGAAGCCGAGACGATGACCATGGAAGAACTTGCAAAGAAAGCCATCGAAGAGTCCAACGGCAAGACCTTCTACGGCGTAGGCAACTCCAGCCGCGGCAAATCCGCTCTTCCTGTTTTCATTGAGTATCTGCAGTCCATCGATCCCAACTACACAATGGAATTCGAATGGCAGCAGCCCAAGAACAACAAGATCTTCGAGCAGCTGACATCTGACTCCCTGAAGTCCACCGGCACATTCGCGATGACCCTGATCCAGGACGGCAACCAGATCCAGTCCAAGATGGTCGACACCAACATCCTTAAGACCTTCATCCCGAAGGAATGGGCAGACGCGAACGGCACGACAGCTGACGCTTATGCAGGATTCCTTCCTCTGCAGACCCTGAACAAAGTTTTCGAGTTCAACAACACCGGCGACGCCACCTACACGAACTGCTGGGATTTCGTTTATGAAGGTTCCCATCCGCTGTTCATGGGCGTTGACTCCGAGATCGTAGGCAAGAACTTCCTGATGATGCTGACGGCTGACAAGTATGCCGGCTGGCTGAAGGCTGCTTATGACAAACTCGATGACACCAAGAAGGATTATTTCGAGCCCGTCGTAGAGAGCATGAAAGCTGACGCTGCCGACCTTGGCCTTGGCGAGAACGGCGCTTATGCCCTTGCATGGATCAAGCTCTGGGTCAACAACTACAATGAACAGACCGATGACGGCCCTATCTGCAACACCCTTGTAGATGCTTCCGCAACCGATCAGTCCGGCCTGCTGGTTTATTCCAAGCTTCGTTCCGTTGAGGAATCCGCAAGCGTTTCCGTTAAGAACATCACTGTTGCTGCTTATCAGGACGACTATGAAGGTATCGGCGGCTACGGCTACTGCCACTATCTGTTCCTGACCAAGAACAGCCCGCTGCCCTGGACAGCATGCGCTTTCATCGCGTACATGACCTGCACGGAAGCCGGCTTCGAAGCATGGGGCAAGGATATGGGCGGTTATTCCTCCAACCCGAAGGTTGCTGCTGAGATCGAAGAGAAGTTCCAGCACAGCCAGGGCGGCGGCGAAGAGTTCCCTGCAAAGAACGACCGCGGCTATGACTGGTGGACAGCTGAAGGCGAAGGCGAGCTGGTACTGGAAGATCCCGTATACTGCTCTGAAGTTTCCTTCACCGTAGGCAGCTGGATCGACGTTCTCGATCACTATACACCCGGCGAATAAATAACTGGTTTTTAACTGGGAGGGCGTCGCCAAAAGCGGCGTCCCCTTTTTTTATCACCAAGATCTATCCACGATTTATCTCCAAGAGGGACTTATAGAGAGGGATACACGCCATGAACGAAACAGTAAAGCAGGATAAGCGCGCGATCTTTCTTAATAAGCTGAAGACATGGTTCTCGCAGCCCCAGAATATCATCCTTCTGCTTTTTGGGATCGTACTTACCTTTTCGACCGTCGCACCTATCGTTGCTATCGTACAAGATACCTTTAAGATCCATCCCGGAACGATAGATCAGCACCTGACAGGACGCGCCACCGGCTACAGCGTCGTCAACTACATCGACCTGTTCACCAGCAGGCTCGCCAGGACGAACCTCTGGAAACCGCTGCTCAACACGGTGATCCTGTCCTCACTGACCTGCGTGATCTCCATCGTTTTCGGCGGACTGTTCGCTTTCCTTGTTACAAGGACGGACATGAAGTTCAAGAAGTACTTAAGCTCCATTTTTATTTTCCCGTACATCATGCCCCAGTGGACACTGGCTGTCGTTTGGCAGCATATGTTCTACAGCAATAAGGTAACGGGAACTTCCGACGGCCTTCTTGCTTCGCTTTTCAGGATCTGCTTCCCGCACTGGTGGTGCCAGGGCATCTTCCCCAGCGCGATGGTTCTGGGCCTCCACTATGCCCCGTTCGCTTACATCCTGATCGGCGGCATTTTCAAGAATATGGACGCCAACCTGGAAGAAGCGGCTACGATCCTGGATACGCCGAAGTGGAAGATCATGGGCCGGATCACCCTTCCGATGATCAAGCCCGCTATCCTGTCGACTATCCTGCTGGTCTTCGGCAGCGCGATGGGCAGCTACCCGGTTCCCCATTACCTGAACCTCACCACGCTGTCCACGAAGTATATCTCCATGAACAGCAAGTATACCGGTGAAGCCAGTATCCTGGCGATCATCATGATGGTCTTCGGCGTGCTCATCCTCGGTCTCAACCAGATGAGCTTAAAGAGCAGGAAGAACTACACGACCGTCACCGGCAAGTCCGGCCATCTGAGCAAGATCTCGGTCGGCAAAGCCGGCAAGTATGTAATAGCCATCATTTTCATCATCATTACCTTCTTCACCAGCATCTGGCCCATCCTGCTGTTCGCGCTGGAAACATTCCTGCCGAACCCCGGCGACTACAGTTTCCTGTACACCCGCGACATGGCCAACCTGACCACGAAATGGTGGGTAACGAGCGAGAATATCAAAGAGAACGGCATGTACGGCCAGCCCGGTATCCTGTACAATTCCACGATCTGGCATGCTTTCCGCGGAACCCTCCTGCTGGCTGTGGTCTGCGCCCTGATCGCAGGTACGATCGGTACCCTGATCGGCTATGCCGTAGCGAAGAACCGCCGGAGCAAATGGGCAAACTACGTGAACAACGTCGCGTTCCTGCCTTACCTGATGCCTTCCATCGCAGTCGGCGCGGCTTTCTTCATCCTGTTCTCAAACGAGAAGATCAACCTGTTCAACACCTACACGCTCCTGATCATCGCGGGTGTTGTCAAGTATATCCCGTTTGCTTCACGAAGTTCGCTGAACTCCATGCTCCAGCTCTCCAACGAACTGGAAGAAGCAGCCATCATCCAGAACACTTCCTGGGTCAAGCGAATGGTCAGGATCATCATCCCGATCCAGAAGTCGTCGATCATAAGCGGCTATCTTCTGCCCTTTATGACCTGCCTGCGTGAACTTTCCCTGTTCCTGCTGCTCTGCACACAGGGCTTCATCCTTTCCACGACGCTGGACTATTTCGACGAGATGGGCCTGTACGCGTTCTCGAGCGCGATCAACCTGATCCTGATCGTAACGATTCTGATATTCAACACACTGGTTAACAAACTGACCGGCGCAACTCTGGACAGCGGTATAGGAGGTAACTGATCATGCCTGAAATCGTATTAAAGAACATTACCAAACGCTGGGGAAGGTTTTTCGGCGTCGACAATGTCAGCCTTGACATCCCTGACAATTCCTTTATCACCCTGCTTGGCCCGTCCGGCTGCGGTAAAACAACGATCCTGCGCATGATCGCCGGCCTGGAGACCCCGACGGAAGGCCAGATCAAGATCGGCGACCGTGTCGTTTTCGACAGCAATGCCGGCATAAACATCCCTCCGAACAAGAGAAGTGTCGGCTTCCTTTTCCAGAACTACGCGCTGTGGCCCAACATGACCGTTTACCAGAACATCGCCTTCGGTCTCAAGAACATCAATGAAGAGATGCCGAAGATCGACGTCGAGGCAAAGCAGACCGGCGACATGGTCCGTGCCCTCCAGAACGGCGCGAAGATCCGTGAGATCGTTGAGGAATGCCGCGACAAGAACGGCAAGCTGGACGACAACAAAGCCTGCGTCAAGCTGATCGACAATTATTCACTTTCCATGATGACTGCCAAAGCGCTCTACGGTCTCAAGATCCACGAGGCTTCCGATCCCGTCGCTGCCGCGAAGACAAAGCTTGCCGAGTATGAAGCCAAGTTCAGGACCCTGCAGGACAAGTACCGCTCATCCGGCCAGGAGCTGAACGAGAAATACGAGATCTGCTCAGGCGGCAAGCCCGTCATGGAAAAGAGAAAGCTCACAAACGAAGAGATCGACTCCCGCGTACGTGCCTGCTCCAGAATCGTCAAGATCGGCATGTTCATGGACCGTTATCCCGCAGAGCTCTCCGGCGGCCAACAGCAGCGTGTCGCTATCGCCAGGACGCTCGCTCCGGAACCGCAGGTACTTTTCATGGATGAGCCCCTGTCCAACCTGGATGCCAAGCTCCGTCTGGAGATGCGCTACGAACTGCAGCGTCTGCACGTCGAGACCGGCAGCACCTTTGTTTACGTTACGCACGACCAGATGGAAGCCATGACGCTCGCTACCAAGATCTGCCTGGTCAACAACGGCGTCCTGCAGCAGTACGAAGCGCCGCTTACCGTCTACAACCGCCCCGCGAACCTGTTCGTTGCTGACTTCGTCGGCAATCCGTCCATGAACTTCGTGGAAGGCAAGGGCAAACAGGCGGCCGACGGCAGCCTCGAGCTCGATATACTCGGCGGCATTAAAGCTTCCTTCGTCCCGAACGAGCCCCTCAGCATCGACGAGTGGCAGAAGAACAGGGACAAGGACATCACCAACAAGGCAGAAGAAGAGCACAAACGCCTGAGCGTCAAGGGCGCTGTCGAAAAGAGCAACAAGGATGAGATCTTCAAGTACCACGTCCAGAAGGTCGAAGAAGAGGACGACAGCCTCCAGGACGAACCCGTCATCACCAATGAAGACTTCGTCATCGGTATCCGTCCCGAGGCCATCAACATCGCTAAAGAAGGCAGCGCGGGCAGCATCCCCACTGTCGTCTACGGTGCAATGCCTACCGGCATGGAATCCACATTGAAGCTCAAGGTCGGCGAGTTCCTGCTGACCAGCGTCGTCTTCGGCGGCGTGGTCTACCAAATAGGCCAGGAAGAAGCCATCAACATCACCGGCAGCGACATCCTCCTGTTCGACCGTAAGTCCGGAAGGCTTATCACAGCAGGAAGTCTGAAGTTCTGAACAGTATAGTCAGGGGCTGGTTACAGCCTGCTTGTGTCCTTTATAGAGTTTTGCATCGAATCATAAAAAGAGGGAGCAGATCACGCTGTATGTGATCTGCTCCTTTGCTCTGCCCTCCGAGTTTGCTATTTCTTATCTGACGACCACACCAGGATGGGCGATGGCCCAGGCCTTTATCTGACCGGGGCAACGAATCCCTTTGCAATACTTTATTTCTTCTTTATCAAGGTTGTAGTATTCAGTGAGATGAATGGTGCTTCAGCCATTCCTTTAGTCGGTTAAACAATTCTTCTTTATCTTTGACAGGGATAGTTCCGCATTTGTTTACCGCATAATGATGGCCAAACTCGCTATCAGTGTAAATGCATCCATTAACCATCACTGGTTTATCATATCTTGGCCTGACATGAATATGAAGATGAGGATCAGGTTCGGATGCTTTTTTCACAGCCCCCTTTTATTTGTGGGCAAAACGTTCTCTGGTCTGTTTCTCCGGTTCAACCGGTGTGATTTCTCCGGCTGCCGTCAGGGCAA
>CADCIK010000055.1 GCA_902801415.1 uncultured Lachnospiraceae bacterium | reverse complement strand
ACGGACGTCAACAGCCCGTATCCCATCGACGAGAAGTTCAAGGCTTTCAAGTGGCACGTGATCAATATCGACGGTCATGATTTTGACCAGATCAGAGCTGCCTATAAGGAAGCGCGCGAGGTGAAAGACAGACCTGTCTGCATCGTCGCGAAGACCGTCAAGGGCAAAGGCGTCTCTTTCATGGAGAACAAAGCCGGCTGGCATGGAAAATCCACCAACGCTGAGGAATACAAGGCCGCTATGCAGGATCTGGAAAGGATAGGAGAAGAATTATGCCGCAGATAAAGAAGATTGCAACCAGACAGAGCTACGGAGAGGTCCTTGCGGAGCTCGGAGAAGAGAACAAGAATATCGTTGTCCTGGACGCGGACCTGTCCGGCTCCACCAAGACATCGATCTTTGCCAAAAAATTCCCTGACAGATTCATCAACTGCGGTATCGCGGAAGGAAACATGGCGGCAGTAGCGGCCGGTCTTGCCGCAGCGGGCAAGATCCCCTTTATGAGTTCCTTCGCAATGTTCGCGGTCGGCCGCGCATTTGAGCAGATCCGCAATTCGATCTGCCTGCCCGGGCTCAATGTCAAGATCTGTGCCAGCCATGCCGGCGTGAGCGTAGGCGCGGACGGCGGAAGCCACCAGTGCCTTGAGGATATCGCGCTCATGCGCATGATGCCCAATATGGTCGTCATGTCCCCTTCCGATGATGTAGAGGCGAGAGCGGCGGTCAGAAAGGCTGCCGAGATCAACGGACCTGTCTATATCCGTCTGGGCAGACTGGCTGTTCCGGTCATCAACGATTATCCGGAGTATAAATTTGAGTTCGGCAAAGGCCAGCTTCTCCGCAACGGAAGCGACGTGACGATCATCACGACGGGTCTCTGCGTGGACAGCGCCCTGAAAGCGGATGTGATGCTGCGCGCGGCAGGCGTCAAGGCCGATATCATCAATATCTGTACGATCAAGCCTCTCGATGAGGATATGATCCTGCGCTCCGCGGCCAAGACCGGAAAGGTTATGGTAGTTGAAGAGGGATTCGCCGTAGGCGGACTCGGCAGCGCTGTGGCAGAGCTCCTGGGCGACAAGCTTCCCACAAGAGTAAAGAGAGTCGGACTTTCCAAATTTGGTGAATCCGGAGAAGCGGAAGAACTGCTCGCTCTGTATCACCTTGACGCGGACGGCATCTTTGCAGAGACTATGGAGTTCATTAAGAAATAATCCTCTTTAAGATTTTTTGCGAGGACTATATTGTGCATTGCGTGACCCCTGGCAGGCGCTGCCGACAGTGCCTGCCGGGGTTTTTTCTGTACATCATATATGGCTTTGTGTGTGCAGGCGCTCCTTGCTTGACAATTGCAGAAAAAACTTTCATAATTTCTTTGCATAAGTATTGTTTGTAAAGACACCATAAAACAGAAGGAAGTCAGCAATTTATGATCCATTTTGCAGCTAAGATTGAAAGAAATGATCCGTGCTGGTGCGGCAGCGGAAAGAAATACAAGAACTGTCACATGCGTTTTGACGATAAGATCAAGACCTTCCAGCTTAAGGGACATATAACGCCGGACAGAAGCATCATCAAGACGCCGGAACAGATCCAGGGTATTAAGGAGAGCGCCAAGGTCAACATGGCCTGCCTGGACGCGGTGGCGGAGAAGATCCGTGCCGGCATGAGCACAGAGGAGATCGACAGGATCGTCTATGAGACGACAGTCTCCATGAACGCGATTCCTGCTCCGCTCCACTATGAAGGCTTTCCCAAGAGCGTCTGCACCTCGATCAACGAGGAAGTCTGCCACGGAATTCCGGATGAGAAACATATCCTCAAGGACGGCGATATCATCAACGTCGACTGTTCTACGATCTACAGAGGCTATTTCTCGGATTCCTCCCGAATGTTCATGATCGGCGACGTCTCCGAGGAGAAGAGGAAACTGGTACAGGTCACCAAAGAGTGTGTGGAGATCGGCCTTGAGAATGTTATCCCGTGGACCTTCCTCGGCGACATGGGAAGCAAGGTGCACGAGCACGCTGTCAGAAACGGCTATTCGGTAGTCAGAGAGATCGGCGGACATGGCTGCGGCATTGAATTCCATGAGGATCCCTTCGTCAGCTATGTATCGAAGCCCGGCGAGGAGATGCTGATGGTGCCCGGTATGGTATTCACCATCGAGCCCATGGTCAATATGGGGACCGACGACATTTACCAGGATGATAAGAACGGATGGACCATCTACACAAGAGACGGAAAACCGTCCGCGCAGTGGGAGATCCAGGTGCTCGTCACAGAGACAGGACACGAGGTGCTCTGCTGGTAATTAAAAAATGCGCTCACAACGAGGAGCGCATTTTTGGAAGCAATGCCTGCGGCATGGCTTCAGGGTCACTGCAGACCCTAACTGATTAAAATGCGCTCACAATAAGGAGCCTCAACCAAATAGACAATGAGAGGGGAAATTTAAACCTATGCAGAATAAAGGAAAGTATTACATCACAACAGCGATCGCCTACACTTCCGGCAAGCCGCATATCGGAAATACCTATGAGATCATTCTGGCGGACTGTATCGCCAGATATAAAAGGGCGGACGGCTATGACGTGCACTTCCAGACAGGAAGTGATGAGCACGGCCAGAAGATCGAGTCCAGAGCTGCGGTCGCGGGCAAGACACCCAAGGAATTTGTCGATGATGTGGCCGGAGAGATCAAGAGACTTTGGGATCTCGTCAACACATCTTACGACCGCTTTATCCGCACGACGGATGAGGACCATGAGCGCCAGGTGCAGAAGATCTTCAAAAAGCTCTATGACCAGGGCGACATCTATCTGGGCCAGTATGACGGCCTCTATTGCAGAGAGTGCGAGGCTTTCTATACAGCTTCCCAGGTAGTGGACGGCAATCACTGCCCTGTCTGCGGAAGTGAAGTGCACAAGGCGAAGGAAGACGCATATTTCTTCAAGATGAAGAAGTACGCTGACCGCCTGATCGAACACATCAACACCCATCCGGAGTTCATCCAGCCCGTATCGAGAAAGAACGAGATGATGAACAATTTCCTGCTGCCCGGCCTGCAGGATCTGTGCGTATCCAGAAGTTCCTTCACCTGGGGCATTCCGGTTGACTTCGCGCCCGGTCACGTTGTCTATGTGTGGCTTGATGCGCTCAGCAACTATATCACCGGCATCGGCTATGACGCGGACGGAAACAGCAGCGACCTGTACAAGAAGAACTGGCCTGCTGACCTTCACCTGATCGGCAAGGACATCATCCGCTTCCATACTATTTACTGGCCCATCTTCCTGATGGCGCTCGGCGAGCCCCTTCCCAAGCAGGTATTCGGCCATCCCTGGCTGCTGCAGGGCGGAGAGAAGATGAGCAAGACCAAGGGCAACGTCATTTACGCGGACGACCTGGCAGATATATTCGGCGTTGACGCTGTGCGGTATTTTGTCGTACACGAGATGCCCTATGAGAACGACGGCGTGATCACATGGGAGCTCGTTGTGGAGAGGATCAACTCCGATCTGGCCAATACAATGGGCAACCTTGTCAACCGCACGATCGCGATGAGCAACAAGTATTTTGACGGCGTAGTTGCTGACAAGGGCGTCGCAGAGCCCGTCGACGATGATCTCAAGGCATTTGTCACGGCCGCTTACGACAAGGTAGAAGCCAAGATGGACGAGCTGCGCGCAGCAGACGCGCTGACAGAGATCTTCGCGGTCTTCAAGAGACTCAACAAGTATATCGATGAGACTGAGCCGTGGGTGCTGGCCAGAGACGAGGCCAAGTCCGACCGCCTCGCTACAGTGCTCTACAACCTGATCGAAGGCATCACGATCGGTACAGCCCTCATGGCGCCTTTCATGCCCGAGACAGCAGACAAGATCGTAAAGATGCTGAACACAGAGATCCGCGATTTCGACACACTCGGCACATTCGGCCTGTATCCTTCCGGCAATAAGGTCACAGACAAACCCGAGATCCTGTTCGCCCGCCTCAAAGAGGCAGACGTCATGAAGGAAGTGGAGAAGATCATGGCCAAGCAGCGCAAGGAAGCCGCCAAGCAGGCCAAGATGGAAGAGAAGGCCAAGGAAAAGGCACTCAAGCCCGCTGCAAAGGCTGAGGAAAAGAAGGAAGCAGCAGCAGAGAAGAAGCCTGAGATCTCCATCGACGACTTTGCCAAAGTACAGCTGCAGGTCGGCGAGATCCTGGAGTGCAGTGAGGTGCCCAAGTCCAAAAAGCTGCTTTGCTCCAAGGTCAAGGTAGGCGGTGAAGTCCGTCAGATCGTTTCCGGTATCCGCAAGTATTACACCGCGGAAGAGATGGTCGGCAAGAAGGTCATGGTGATCACCAATCTCAAACCCGCTAAACTCGCCGGCATCGTATCGGAAGGCATGCTCCTGTGCGCGGAAGGCCCTGACGGCACCCTTGCACTGATGACTCCTGAAGCGGACAAGAATATTCCGGACGGCTCCGAGATCGGCTGAACCGTCAAATAACAGGTAATGAAATGAAGAATAAAGCGTTAGTGATCCTTATAACGTTTATGCTGGGCTCTGCAGGTGTGCTGAGCCCTGCTTTTTATGCATCGGCGCAGGCGGCTTCAGAAGGAACGTCGGCGCAGGCGGCTTCAGAAGGAACGTCGGCGCAGGCGGCGGAAGATGAGCCGGAGAAGGAGGCGCAGGAAGACGAAAGCGCTTCAGCAGGAGACACGGAAAGATCTGAGAACAGCTCTGCCGGCAATTCCAAGGAGGAAAGCAGCGGAGGGATCCTTCAGCATGGCGCGGAATTCGGCCAGGAGCTTTACAAAAAGATGGACGAGGCCGTCGACAGTGTGGATAAGGCGTCACTTCGCGGAGCGATCCGGGACGCGCTGGAAGAGATGGACAGGAGAGGCATCTCACCGACTGTCATCGCAGAGAAAGCATTCGGCATAAAGCCCGCCTCCGCAAATGGCGGTAAAATGCCCGAGAACACGCTGATCGAGGATGCTGAGAGAACTGTCAGAAAGAAGACGGAAGGCTTCTTTACAGTGCTCTGGGACGGATTCCTGGACACATTGGGGAATATGATCTCGACCGGCTTTGCGGTCTTCGGAAGCCAGAAGGGAAGTACCAGGTGAATATCTTTGAAGAGGGAAGCGCTTTTCAGCGCTTTCTTGGCAAAATGACGGACCTCATGATCCTCAATATCGTGACGCTTCTTATGTGCCTGCCGGTCATCACGGCAGGCGCAGCCTTGACGGGAATGCACTATGTTCTGCTGAAAATGGTGCGGGATCAGGAAGGATATATAGTTCCGTCCTTCTTCCGCTCCTTTAAGCGCAATCTGCTGCAGGCGACCCTTCTGTGGGGCGTTTTTCTGGTACTTTGGTATCTGATCGCTATTAATCTGATCCTGCTTGTCAGAGGAGGATCGGGCGGATCTCTGTGGCTTCTGTGCGCGCTGTCTGTCACGGCGCTCATTCTGGTCGTTGTGATGATCTATACGTTTGCGATACTGTCAAGGTTCGACAATACGGTCCTGCATACGCTGTTCAACGCGGTCCTGCTCACCTTCGGGGAGCTCCCCAGGTCGCTGGAGATGCTGCTCATCACGCTGGTCCCTCTGGCGGCCGGCCTTCGCGTCACGATCCTTCTTCCGCTTCTGGTCCTGTTCGGCCTGTCCGTCCCCGGATATGCCTGTGCCAGAGTCTACGAACCGGTTTTTGCCAAAATAGAGAAGCAGCTGACTGATAAGGTGCCTCCGCAAAAAGAGGACGATACGGACGACGGACAAAATGACTAAACATCAGGGAGAATTCTGTGCAAATTTACGAAACACAGAATTCTCCTCTTTTTTGACTTCACATCATCACCAAGACTGCAAAAAATCTTTGTGAATTAATGGTATAGTCGGGATGCCCTTTTTTAAATATACTAACTATAGCGTTGAACTATTATTTAATTGTATTTTCGAACAAGAAGGAGTATACAATGGCAAGCTTATCTTTGGAAAATGTATGCAAGGTTTATCCCAACGGCTATCAGGCTGTACAGAACTTCAACATGGAGATCGCTGACAAGGAATTCATCATTTTCGTCGGCCCTTCCGGATGCGGAAAATCCACAACACTCAGAATGATCGCAGGTCTGGAGGACATCTCTTCCGGTACTTTCAAGATTGACGGCAAGGTCATGAACGACGTAGAGCCCAAGGACAGAGATATCGCGATGGTTTTCCAGAACTACGCTCTGTATCCTCACATGACCGTTTATGATAACATGGCATTCGGACTTAAGCTCCGCAAGGTTCCGAAGGATGAGATCGACAAGGCAGTTAAAGATGCAGCAAGAATCCTTGACCTGACTCACCTGCTTGATCGTAAGCCGAAGGCTCTTTCCGGTGGTCAGAGACAGCGTGTCGCTATGGGACGTGCTATCGTCAGAAGCCCTAAGGTATTCCTTATGGACGAGCCTCTTTCCAACCTGGATGCTAAGCTCCGTGTTCAGATGAGAACTGAGATCGCTAAGCTTCACCAGAGACTGGGCACCACCATCATCTACGTTACACACGATCAGACCGAGGCTATGACACTTGGTACCAGAATCGTTGTTATGAAGGACGGTATCGTTCAGCAGATCGATTCCCCTCAGAACCTCTATGACAAGCCCAACAACCTGTTCGTAGCAGGATTCATGGGATCCCCTCAGATGAACTTCATCGATGCTACCGCAAGAGTAGCAGGCGGCAAGGCTTATCTGGATGTTGAAGGCCAGTCCATCGAGCTTCCCGCTGACAAGGCGAAAGCGATCATCGACGGCAACTACAACGGCAAGCAGGTTACCTTCGGTATCCGTCCCGAGAACATCATCGAAGTTAAGGGCAACAAGGAAGCTCCTTATGCATTTGAGTCCACAGTAAACGTATACGAACTGCTCGGTGCAGAAGTATTCCTGTACTTCGATCTCGGCAGCGCTAACATCACTGCAAGAGTTGAGCCTACAACAAAGGTTCGCCCCGGCGATACAGTTAAGTATACCTTCGATACCAAGAAGATCCACATCTTCGACAAAGAGACCGAGAAGACAATCGCCAACTGATAAGCAATTGGCATTTGCCTGACGGCATACAATCAGGTTATTATTTGGGTGTCGCACTTGAGCACAGTGCGGCACCCGTTTTTTAAGGGAAAGGAACGAACCGGGCCGCGGGATCCGGGTCTGCGATCAGGAGGGGATAAATGGTATCATCACAGGTCATAAGGGGATGCATCGAACAGCTTCGCGCGATCACAAGGATTGAGTTTTGCGTGCAGGATACTGCCGGCAATATGGTGGCTCAGACGGAAGGCGCCGAGACGCCGGACAGAAATATGGTCACCGGCTTTGCTCTGTCAGCTGTTGACAGCCAGATCGTCGGCAGCAGCTATTATCTCAAGGTGATGGACGATGAAGAACTTGCTTTCATCCTCATTGCGCAGGGCAACTATGAGTATACTTTTATGATCGCCAAAGTCGCGGTCGGTGAGCTGGAGAACCTCATTGTCGCTTATAAGGAGAAATTTGACCGCAATAATTTCTTCCAGAACCTTCTTCTCGACAACCTTCTCCTTGTGGATATCCATAACCGCTCCAAGAAGCTTCACATCGCGAACAGCGTTCGCAGGGCGATCATGATCTTTGAGATCGAAGCGGAGTCGGAGCCTATTGCGGCGGAAATGCTGTCGGGCCTCTTTACGGTCCAGAACGGGGATTATCTGACGGAAGTGGATGAGAACAGTGTGATCCTGGTCAAGTCGCTGGAAGAGCAGGAGAGCTACGATGTGTTGGAAGAGGTCGCCAAGACGGCTGTTGATATGCTGAACATGGAAGCTATGGTCAAAGTACGCAGCGCCTACGGAACGATCGTCGGCGAGCTCAAGGATCTTTCCCGCTCCTATAAGGAAGCCAAGATGGCTATGGACGTTGGCCGGATCTTCTACGCGGGCAAGAGAGTGATCTCTTATAACGAGCTGGGGATCGGAAGACTGATCTATCAGCTCCCTCCGAGCCTTTGCAGAATGTTCATCAGGGAGATCTTCGGAAGCGATGAGCCTGTGGAATTTGACCATGAGATCCTGTCAACGATCGACAACTTTTTCGAGAACAACCTCAATGTGTCGGAGACAGCCAGACAGCTCTTCGTTCACAGAAATACGCTTGTGTACCGCATTGAGAAACTGCAGAAGAGTACCGGGCTGGATATCCGGACCTTTGAAGATGCCATGACGCTCAAGATCGCTCTCATGGTGAGCGCGTATATGAGAGAGCTGGACCGCCGCTGAGCGGAATCGTGCATGCGGCAGCAAGAACGTCCGGATTGAACAAAAAGACATAAGTAAACGAATAAAGTGCCCCGGCAGCCTTGCAAACAGGCTGTCAGGGCACTTTTCATGTCGGTCCGGTAATTTATTGCAGAGATCAGAGTCCTGTCCCGTCAAAGGCGGGAATATAGCTCTGTGACGCCGTCTCGCCGTCCTGAATGAATCCATTGGTGATCCCGATGGAGATCGCATAATCGACGAGGGAATCATATTCCTCAGGAGTGAGCTTGCGCCCCAGATTGGGGTCGCCCCAGACCTGCGGCATGGGCGTGTACTGGTTCATCAGGCTGATAAAGATGTTGTCTCCGTAAGTTGTATGCAGGTAATCCAGAATGTCTCTGGAGTCCTCCGCGCATCCGGGGAGGGCCAGATGTCTTACAATGACGCCGCGCACCATGACCGGGTCGTCCGCGTCATCCTCCGCGTCGATCGAAGAGGTGCCGTCCGCAAACTGGGGACGAGGGCACTGGCGGACCATTTCTGCCAGCGCCTTGGAGGCATACTGGAAATAATCCGGAGTGTGAGAGTACGCCAGGGAGATCCTGGGCGAGATATACTTGAAATCGGGGAGCCAGATATCCACAAGTCCTTCAAGCGCTTTGATGGCCTCCACGCGCTCATACGCGCCTGTATTGTAGACAACAGGTATGTGAAGACCCTGCTTCTTCGCCTTTTCCAGCGCAGGAATGATCAGGTACAGGTAATGAGAGGCCGTCACAAGGTTGATGTTCTCGGCGTCCTGGTCCTGCAGTTCCAGAAAGATCTCTGAGAGCCTTGAGGGCTCGAGACGGGTGCCGGACATGGCCTTAGCGATAGCATAATTCTGGCAATAGATACATCCCATATTGCAGCCTGAGAAAAAGACTGCGCCGCTTCCCCGGCGTCCGGAGATCACGGGCTCCTCGTCAAAATACAATGCCGCCCTTGCGGCGTATAATTCAGCGGACTCTTTGCAGTAACCGACTTCCCCCGCCGCGCGGTTGACCCGGCAGCTCCTGGGACACAGAGTGCAGTCCGTCATATCCATAATATTATCCAGGCTCATAACAATCCTCGTTCGTCAAAAAACTGCTCCTTGCGGCGGAACCTTAACCCGTTACTGCGCTTACTGCTCCGCCAGGCACCCTCACGGCACATGATAGGGCCCGCTTAGTGCTGCTTTGTTCCCAATCTGAC
>CADCIK010000054.1 GCA_902801415.1 uncultured Lachnospiraceae bacterium | reverse complement strand
GCGTTTAAGGGAATGATCGGAATGATCATTGTCGCTGCTGCTTCGTTTATCATCCCTATGTTCATCTTCGCGACCTTCGTCGGACCTGAACTTCCCGACATTATCGGCTCGATCTGCAGCATGGCAGCGATCGTAGTCTATGCGAGGATGCGGAAAGGTGAAGTGCCGGAGGAATACAGGACGAAGGCGGCCTCCTCAGCAGAGGGCGATTCTGGTGCGCTGGATGTCCGTGAAGCAGTGGTCGCATGGGCGCCCTTCCTTCTGATCTTCGTGCTGCTCGTCCTGACGAGTCTGGTTCCTTTTATCAAAGAACCCCTTTCAGCGATCAAGAGCAGTTTCCACATTTACGCGGGAAATCCTGATTCCAAGCTCAGCTTTACCTGGATCAATACACCCGGCGTGATCATCATTATCTCGGCGGTGATCGGAGGCCTGATCCAGGGTGCGTCTCCTGAGACGCTTCTGAATGTGTTTGTCAAAACAGTCAAGAACAATGTGAAGACGATCGTCACGATCATGAGCGTTCTTGCCACAGCCAAGATCATGGGCTATGCGGGCATGACCCCGGACATCGCGGCTTTCCTGGTGACAGCTACCGGCAAGATGTTCCCGCTGATCTCTCCTCTGATCGGAACGCTCGGCGGATTTGTCACCGGCAGCGGAACTTCGACCTGCGTGCTCTTCGGACCTATGCAGGCTGAGACCGCGAGAGCGATCGGCTCGGATCCTTCCTGGCTTGTAGCAGCCAACACCTGCGGTGCAGGCATCGGAAAGATGATCTCTCCTCAGGGAATAGCGATCGGCGCGGCAAGTGCAGGCCTGACAGGTTCGGAAAGCAAGATCCTGTCCAACGTGATCAAGTACTGTGTTGTCTTTGTTGTCATCGCAGGCGCGCTCTGCTTTGTTCTGCAGTGATATAAAACGTAAATTGCGGGCTGCCGCTGTGAGAAGTCTCTTTGAGGAGTTGCTTCTCACAGCGGCAGTTTTTTTGCTTTCAGAGCAGAAAATGAGCGCGCCGTGTTTCCACCGTCTGACTTATTGCTGTGTTGTCCGGCGCGGATTAGTGGTATACTAGGAAAAGAAAGGCAGGAGAGACAGGAATGGCAGAGCAGGATTCAACCCGGAACGAAAACACGAATATTGAGCATTCCAGACAGACTCTTCGTCGCAGCTTTGGGAACGCCTGGGCAGGGATCATAGTCTGCGTGATCGAGGAGAGAAATATCAAGATCCACTGTATTGCTGCAGTATTGGTCGTGATATTCGGCTTGATTCTTGATATTTCCATGACGGAATGGTACATCTGCTTCACGCTGTTCGGCCTGATCATGGGACTGGAGCTGGTCAATACCGCGGTGGAGTCCGTGGTGGACCTGGTGACAGAGGAGTGGCAGCCGCTCGCCAAGAGAGCCAAGGACTGCGCAGCCGGCGCGGTGCTGATCGCGGCGATCTGGGCAGCGGTCACGGGCGGCATTATTTTCTTCCCCAAATTGATTGCTTTCATTGCGGACCTGATCGGATGACAGGGAAGGCGCAGTGATCACAATAAAGAAGCAATACACAGCAACAAATTGCAGATTGGACGTGGAGGTAAATCATGGAAATGAAGATCGGCGAAGGACTTAAGAAGGTTCTCTTAATGGGAATCGGCGCGGCGTCAGTGACAGCGGAGAAATCCCAGCAGCTCGTAGATGAACTGGTCAAGAGAGGCGAGCTGACTGTCGAGCAGGGCAAGGAGCTCAACCAGGAGCTCAAGAGAAACGTCAAGAAGAGCCTGGATGATATGACCCAGACGGCTGAAGATGCAGAGGTCACAGCGGATGAGAAGGTGGTAGAGTTCGAAGACAAGATCGCCGGCATGACCGTTGAGGAACTTGAGAAACTCAAAGCGTTCATCGAGAAAGCTGAGGAGTCCATTAAGAGCGGAGAATAAGAACCGTTGAGCGAAGAAAACAAGAATGAGGAACAGCAGAATGCTGTAACCGATAATATGCCGGAAGGGGCATCGGATCCGGGATCTGATACCCCTTTGGACAGTGCGCCGGATGACGGCGTGCAGTCCGACAAGGCCAAAATAGACAACAGGGCAAGACTTCGTGAGATCACAGCGGTTCTCCGCAAGCACCATATCACAAGAGGTGTTACGCCGGAGAAGCTGCGCGCGATCCTGGAGGAACTGGGACCCACTTATGTCAAGCTGGGGCAGATCATGTCGTTACATTCCGATGTGCTGCCGCAGCGCTATTGTGATGAGCTGATGAAGCTGACTTCCGAAGTCACACCGATGCCGTTTTCGGAGGTCGAGGAGGTCATCAACCGGTCCTACCGAGAGGACTGGCGCAATATTTTCGCCTCCATTGAACACAACACATTAGGGTCTGCTTCCATTGCGCAGGTCCACAAGGCGAGACTGCTGGACGGCAGGGATGTCATTGTCAAAGTAGAGCGCAAGGGCATCTATGACACCATGGCGAGAGATATCGGCCTCTTAAAGAGAGCAGTCGGTATTCTTCCCCCGATCGGCGGGCTCAAGAATGTGGTGGACCTGGAGATGGTTCTGGATGAACTGTGGTCCACAGCGCAGGAGGAGATGGATTTCCTCAAGGAAGCCGCCAACATGGAGGAATTTGCCCGCAACAACCAGGGGATCAATTACATTCGCTGTCCCAAGCTCTACCACGAGTATACGACGTCTCGTGTGCTTGTTATGGAATACATCGGCGGATGCCCGGTGGATGACAAGAACAAACTCCTCGCAGAGGGTTACGATCTTGGCGAGATCGGCCGCAAGCTGGTCAACAACTATATCAAGCAGGTCATGGAGGACGGCTTCTTCCATGCGGATCCCCATCCCGGCAATGTCAAGGTCATGGATGGCAAGATCGTCTGGATCGACATGGGAATGATGGGACGCCTCACCTATCGGGACAGGAACCTGATGGCGACAGCAGTCCGCGCTATTGCGGTGGGTGATATTGCTGTTCTGGAATCGACGATCCTGGAACTGGGCGACGTGCAGGGCAAGATCGATTCGGGAAAACTCTATGGAGAGCTCCGTGATCTGATGGACCGCTATGGCAACGCGTCCATGGGCAGCATCGACGCAGTGGAGTTTTTCAAAGATGTGATGGAGATCATGAAGGGCAATAATATCCGTCTCCCTCACGGAATGACTATGCTCGTGCGCGGCCTGACCCAGATGCAGGGCGTTCTTCTCAATATAAGTCCCGATATCAATATGGCGGAGATCGCTGCGGGCAGGCTCAGAGAGGAGATGCTGCAGAATTTTGACTGGAAGAAGGAAGCGGGGAAGACGGGACGGCGCATCTACAAGGCGGCCGGCCGTACTCTTGATATCCCGCCGCTGGTTAAGATCGCTCTGGAGGAATACCTCAAAGGGCAGGCCAGGATCAACATGGAACTTGATTCGACCAGGAAATTCTCACAACTGATGAGAAGGCTGGTCCGAAACGTGGTCATGGGCCTGTGGGTCATGGCGCTCCTGATCAGCTCCTCGATCATCTGCACAACAGACATGCAGCCGCGACTGCTGGGCATTCCCGCACTGGGATTCTTCGGGTACATCCTGGCGTTTATCATCTGCCTGTATGTATTCATCCGGCATCTGCTGACGCGCAACAAGTAGCCGGGCAGACCAAAGCTTGCAGTCGATGATTCGCCTGCGGTCGGCAATGAACTTGCGACCGGCAATCAGATGGGACGGGATCCCCCAAAGAGCTATCGGAAGTTATTGGAGAGAAAGGAACACGCCATGAAACTTGGAATTATCGGGACAGGAATGATCGTGAAGGAGTTTCTTCCGGAACTGGTCAAAATGGAAGGGCTCGAGATCCTCTCGATCATGGGAAGCCCCAGCGGATTTGCCAAGGCGGAAGCGCTCAGTCAGCAGTACGGGATTCCTAAGGCTGTATCGAATCTGGACGAGCTGTGTGCGACGGGGATCGACACTGTCTATGTGGCAGTTCCCAACAATCTTCATTTCGGATACTGCAGGAAAGCGCTTGAAAACGGAATGAATGTCATCGTCGAAAAGCCTATGACAGATGATGCGGGAGAGGCGGAGAGCCTTGCGGTTCTTGCCCGCAAAAAGAAACTCTTCCTGTTTGAGGCAATTACTACGGTCTACATGGAAGGATACCGCAAGATCCGCGAATGGCTGCCGCTTCTTGGCGATATCAAGATCGTGCAGAGCCGCTTCTGCCAGTATTCCAGCCGTTACGACAATTTCAAGAAAGGCATTATTGCGCCTGCGTTTGATCCCAAAAGGTCCGGCGGCGCGCTGATGGACCTCAATCTCTACAATATCCACTATGTCATGCAGTATTTTGGCAGGCCGGAAAGCATTTCCTACTTCCCTAACATGGAGAGGAACATCGACACCAGCGGCGTGCTCATGATGCTGTATCCCAAATTCACGGCTGTATGTATCGCGGCCAAGGACTGCAACGGCGACAGCGGCGCGATCATTCAGGGCACAAACGGCTTTATCAAGAGCGAGATGACGCCCAACAAGGTGGGCAGCGTCACGCTGCAGCTGCGGGACGGTACCTGCGAGGTGGCCGAGGAGCACTACGCGGAGAAGAGAATGATTCCTGAGTTCAGGCAGTTCATCCGCGCGATCGATGAGCAGGATCATGATTTCTGCTATAAGCAGCTCGAGCACAGCCTTGCGGTCAACGAAGTGCTGAACAGGGCGAGGATCCAGGCGGGGATTAAGGCGAGGTGAGGCGAGAAGCGGGTGCGAAGCGGCTGTAGAGCGGTTGCGAAGTGGCTGCGAAGCAATTGCGAAGTGGTTGTGAAGCAAAGTGATCAGTTGTTTTTGCTATGCAGATGATGAAAAACAGACTCGTTGGAGTCTGTTTTTTGTTTGTGCCGGCGGCACTCTTATGCTTTAGGTACAGGGGAAGGTTTCGTATGAATTTTTCTCCATGACTTTTCCCGTTTTATAGCGAGTTTAGGTACAAGCGTGGCCTCTTAAAGATTTGTTCTCCATAGCTTTTGGCTGCTTTAGGTACAGCAACAAATTTTACAAGAAGAGTTCCTAATTATCTCGACAATGATGGAGAACATTTCATCAGAATCTGCCTTCTGTACCTAAACCCGGCCGGAAGTCATCAAAACCATGGATAACAAATCATCAGAAGTTGCTGTCTGTACCTAAAAGCCGTCGCAACCAGTAAAGCCATGGAGAACAATTCATCAAAACTTGCTCTCTGTACCTAACGCTGCCGCAGCCATCAAAGCCATGGAGAACATCTCATCGAAATCGGTCATTTGTACCTAAATCGCATCCACAGAATTCAAAGCCAGTACACCGGTTCAAGAAGCATCCCATCCAGACACAAAAAAGCCGGCGTACTAAGAAAAAATTCTTAATACGCCGGCTTGGTTTAATCAAGCTTTAGTAAGCTGCAGATCAATTATGCAAAGATGCTTGTCATGGTGGTGAGCAGTCTTGCGAAGAAGCTCTTGCTCTTGTCCTCAGTCATACTTCCGTAGAAGTCTTCGCAGTACTCATAGCGCTCTGCGCGGATCCATTCGGGCATTTTGTGTGTATCAGTCAGCTTATCGAAATAAATTGTATCACTCATTCTCATTTTTGTTTCCTCCCCGTAAGTCTTAAAATGTATTGGAATGGATCGCAGTGCATTTGTGCAATCCCCTTTTGTTTTCTAAAACCATAATAGCAAATCCAATATTCATTTCTACGGTATGCGAGCGCAAATATAAATGCATAAATTGTGCTACGAGCACAACTGCGTTATAATGAGTATTATTCAAAATAATTGAGGATATGGAGGACTGCGATGGGATTTACGATTGAAGATATGCTTGTGGTCGCGCAGAACCGCTACAAGATGGAGATGGTCGCCGGGAACGGCGGATGGTCCAACTCGATCAGCTGGCTTTTAATGCTGGAGGATCTGACCATCATTCACAATTTTACCGGCAAGGAGCTGGCTGTCACGACAGGACTGGGATTTCAGGCGGAGGCGGACATGCTGGAACTGGTGGAAGAGTTGAACGCGCATAGTGGTTCGGGGCTGATCGTCAACACAGGATACTATATCAAGGAGATCCCGCAGTCGGTGAAGGATTATTGCAATGCCAACGGCTTTCCCCTGCTGACTGTGCCATGGGAGATCTACCTGGCTGATCTGATCAAGGATCTGACGATCCGGATCTTTGTGCAGTCGACAACAGATGAACAGATCTCCGAGGCGCTGATCCACGCCATCGAGAATCCGGAGGCGAGGGATCTCTACAACAGAGAATTGCTGCCGTATTTTGACTTGGACGGAACCTTCCAGGTGGCGCTGATCTCGACGGGGGACCTGGACCGGATGGATACGGTGGAGCGCAAGAGGATCGCATACAGGCTGCAGCTGTATCTGACCAATCTGACCCACAACGGACACTTTTTCTACTATGATTCCTGCTTCGTGATCATCATGAACGCTATGAGGGAAGAAGAGTGCGAGGAGATCCTGGAAGCTTTCCGCGAGAGGACGCAGCGCAAGATTCCCGACAGAAGGGTGTATATCGGTGTGAGCGACCAGGTGAAAGATATCGAAAATCTGCACTTTGCTTTTAAGAGGGCGCGGGCTGCAGTGGAAATGGCGCTGAAGAGAGAAGAGAGCCTTATGTATTTTGACACAATGGGGCTGTACCGGATGCTGTATCTGGTGGAGGACAGAAAGCTCCTCACAGACCTCTCATGGAAGTTCCTGGCGCCGGTCATCGAGTATGACCGGGAGCACGACGCCGGATACCTTGAGACGCTGGAATCCTACCTGCGAAACGGCGGCAGCATCAAAGCTATGTCCGAAGAGCTGTTCATTCACAGAAATACGATCCTGTACCGAATGGCCAATATTAAAAAGCTCCTTGGATGCAGCCTGGAGACGACCAGAGAACGCGTGGAATACACTGTGGCCTGCCTGATCCACAAGATGTAACAACTGGCCACAGACGGAAGCTGTCCCGCTCTATGATGCGAAGCAGCTGTGTATTGCAGTCATAGGATTCACTGCGCCGCACGGGGTGGAGATTCATCCAAGATAAAGTCAGACCATTACACAAAGCTGCTGAGATCTTCCTTGTTCAGAGCGAAAAAGGTGAAGAGGCCGACTGCCAGTGTCTGCCCGCTGTCATTGGTGATCTCCACAGAGCTCACGATGGTTTTCTGCCCGAAGTGAAGGACATCACCCTTTGCAATGAGCTTTTTGTCTTTGCGCGTCGCTGCTCGGATATGATTGAGCTTGCCCTCAATCGTAGTGGGGATTTGGCCGCGGGTACGCGCCGCGCAGCCGCCCACCGTGTCAGCGAGAGTATAATAGACGCCGCCATGGATGGACCCGATTGGGTTAAAGAGTGCAGGTGTGATCGGGATCTCCCCTTCCACATGCCCGTCCCGCATGTCGGTAAGCCTGAGTCCCAGAGAATTTGCAAAGGGACAGTAATTGTGATAATTGCTGATAAATTCTGTATAGTTCATGCGCGCTCCTGTGACCTGATCGATGACAAAATATTGTGGCTGCCACTGTCTTATCGTAATCGTCTTTGGAAGAATTGTAAATTGTTTTAGAAGAAGATGGAATGCCCTAAAACCATATACGGGCATGTAAAGATATAGTAAAATAGAAACAGTATGGGGCAGACAGTGACAGACAGCAGGGGGCTTACAGGTCACTGTCATTTTATATAGGAGGTATACCTTATGAGAGAATGGACGCGGGAAGAGAAGTATCGCTATTTGAAGGATCCTCAGGAACTCAAGGATCTTTATGATCAGATCAGCAAATCCGTTTACAGACAGACTTTCCACAACCAGGCTGTAACCGGTCTGATGAACGATCCTAACGGTTTTGTATGGCACGACAACCGCTGGCACCTTTTCTATCAGTGGTGCCCCTGGGGCGCGGTACACGGCCTCAAGCACTGGTACCACATCATTTCCAAGGATCTGGTGACCTGGAAGAATCTCGGCGTCTGCCTCCTGCCCGATCAGGAGGACGGCTATGACAATAAAGGTGTCTATTCGGGATCCGCTATGCCCATCGATGACAAAATATACCTCTACTACACGGGCAACCACAGAGACGCGGACTGGACCCGCCACGCGTACACATGCCTTGCCAGACTGGGCAACGACGGATGGCCGGAGAAGTATCCGCTTCCGCTGTTCGGCGCGAATCCGGATTACACGGAGCACCAGAGAGATCCCAAGATCATCCGCATTCCGGGCAGCGATACCTACTATATGATCATCGGCGCCCAGACCAAGGATAAGAGAGGCTGCGCGCTGATCTACTCGTCCGAGGACCTGCAGCATGGCTGGACTTTCCTCGGAGAGATGAAAGTGCCCGGATTTGAATCTTTTCCCGCAGCACCTGACGATCCCCGGCAGAGGACAGAGCCAGAACCACAACGGCTATATCATCGGAAACATGGACTGGGATACCCTGACCTTCACGCCGGATGGCCAGTTCCACGTGCTGGACTTCGGTTTCGATTCTTACGCGGCTGCCTGCGCCAACAACCTGCAGGACGCGGACAAGGCGATCCTGATCGCGTGGATGGGCGTGCCGGACGTAAGCTACCCCACGGATGAAGAAGACTGGGCAGGATGCCTGACGCTTCCCAGAGAGCTCACAGTCAGAGGCAGGCGTCTGATCCAGCAGCCGCTTCCCGAGCTTCGCAAACTGCGCGATGAGCAGGTTCCTTTCCGCGCAAATGATGCCGGCTGCTACGAGCTTCCGCGCGCCGCGGAGATCGCGCTGGACTGCCGCGAAGGCGACACGACCCTCTATATGTTCACGGACAAGGACGGCAAGGGCGGACTTACGATTTCGTATGACGAGGAGAAGAAGGAGATCACCGTCGATCGCAGCGGAATGGCGATCCGCTTCAACGAGCAGGAAGGCGAGAGCCGCACAAGGCCTTTGGAGAACGGCCTGTCCCACCTGCGGATCTTCGTGGACAGCAGTTCCATCGAGATCTTTGTCAACGACGGCGACGCGGTCTTCACGTCAAGAGTTTTCCCGTCTGAGCTGGAACACTTCTTCCGTATTGAGGGCGATACCTTCAACAGAATGTGGAAGCTCAAACCGGCCGTAAAGGAGCAGTTCCTCATCTGAGGCCGGGCTTTTCCGGAGCTGATCTATGATCCGGACTACAGAATGCGATAGATTTGGAAACAAACAGATAATATAAGAAAACCAGCTAAAACAGCCGCATCGGAGGTGTTCAGAGACACTTTCCGGTGCGGTCTTTTTATGTCTTCTGTATTTATGTAACGAATACAGTACTAAATTGTCATTAATAGGGCGGATTTCCGTTTCGTGGAAAACAGCCGTACTAATTCTTTTCCGTATTTTGGCAAACAGGCGCATCAAACCTTTTCCAAAACAGTGCAATCCACCGTCGTAATTCCTTTCCGCGAGCGCGAAATTGAACGCATTAAAGTTTTCTATTTCCTCTCATACAATGGCATCAGAACAAAGGAAACGGAAACAGCAGACAAAAAAGAACAGGAAAAACAAGCTGCTGTTCCAAAATAAAGATCAAACAAAGGAGGAAATGAAATGAGTCAGAATTGGTTAGGAATTGATGGCAGAGTCGTGATCGTCACAGGCGGCGCATCCGGAATCGGATCCCACGTAGTCAGCACACTCAAGAACGCAGGCGCTGTTCCGGTGATCGCGGACGTGAGCGTTGAGACAGGCGAAGAGAGAGACGGAATCTTCTGCGTCAAGTGCGATGTCACAAGTCAGGAAAGCGTTCAGGCAATGGTCGATGCAGTTGTTGCAAAATACGGAAAGCTCGACGCGATCGTCAACAACGCAGGCGTAAACCTTCCCAGACTCCTGGTAGACGTCAAGGGCGAGAAACCGGAATATGAGCTGAACGAGAAATCCTTCAACATCATGTTCAACATCAACGTAAAGGGCCTTATGTACTGCGCACAGGCAGCTGCTAAGCAGATGCTCAAGCAGGGAGGCGGCGTCATCATCAACATGTCCTCCGAGTCCGGTAAGGAAGGCTCCCAGGGTCAGTCAGCTTACTCCGCAACCAAGGGCGCTTGCGACAGCTTCACACGCAGCTGGGCTAAGGAACTTGGCAAGTACAACATCCGCGTCGTCGCAGTCGCTCCCGGAATCATGGAAGCAACCGGCCTTCGCACACCCGCTTACAACGAAGCACTTGCTTACACCCGCGGCGTAAAGCCTGAGGAGCTCTCCACCGATTACACCAAGGTCATCCCCATGGGCCGTGACGGAAAGCTCGACGAAGTCGGCGAACTGGTCGCTTACCTGGTATCCGACAGATCCAGCTACATCGCAGGAACCACGATCAACATCTCCGGCGGCAAGTCCAGAGGCTGATCGAACCTGAGAAAACAACAGAGCTGACCACAGCACTGAAACAATAAAAGCACTGAAATAAACAGCAGCCAAAAAACAGAAACGGAGGTCGGAACATGCTGGCAGTGATCATCGTCGCGGGAATCGCATTCGCGCTGCAGGGATTCTTCAGTTTCATGCAGATGAAGCATCTCAACAATGAGTTCATAAAGCTTCGCCGGAAAGGCAAAGTTGCTTTTGGAAGAAAATCAGGCGGATTTCACGCAGGCGCCATCGTGATGTTCCGGATCGACGAGGACGGGATCATCCAGGAGGGCAAAAAGCTCGAAGGCGTCACCGCATTTACAAGGTTTAAGGACCTGAACGGTTTTGAAGGACGCTACATCGGAGATCTCACCGAAGAGGACGGTCCCAAAAATCACCGGAACCTGCGCAAAGCGATCGCAGATGCGGCGCTCACCTACAGAAAATACCAGGCCGGTGAACTGGTCCCCGAAACAGCAGCTCCGACTCCGCTTGAAAAAAGAATTTCACAAACAAGGATTTTAAGAAAGGCGGTATAATATGGATTTTTTAGTAAAATTTGCTTCGGCATTCATGGGTGTTTTCCAGCTCGGCGGTCAGCAGTTCATGGGTTGGGTGACCGGAATCATCCCCACCATCCTGATGCTCCTCATCATGATGAACGCAGTCATCGCACTGATCGGTGACGAGAGAATCGAAGTAGTCGCAAAGGTCTGCACAAGCAACCCCATTCTTCGTTACGCAGTACTTCCCTGGATCAGCGCATTCATGCTCGGCAACCCGATGGCACTCTCCATGGGCAAGTTCATGCCTGAGTTCTACAAGCCCAGCTACTACGCTGCAGCAAGTTACCACTGCCACACCAACAGCGGTATTTTCCCTCACATCAACCCTTCCGAGATCCTGATCTACCTCGGAATCGCACAGGGTGTTACAGCACTCGGACTTGACGCTACACCCCTTGCACTTCGTTACATGCTGGTCGGTTTCGTAGCAAACTTCATCTCCGGATGGGCAACCGATTTCACAACCGCATTCGTTCAGAAGCAGCAGGGCATCCAGCTCAGCAAAGAGCTCAAGACACACTGATAAGGCTATAGAAGCCATTACAGACTGACGCACTAAGATCCATAACATTTGAATTTACCGGCTCACCAATGTGAGCGAGAATCGAGAGATAGAAAGAGAGGAAAATAAAATGGCAGAGTATAGAGCAATTCGTGTAGAAAAAGGTTCAGGCGGATTTGGCGGCCCCCTTACGATCCAGGGCACAGAGCAGAAGAACAAAGTTATGTACATCACAGGCGGCGGCGTTGCTCCTGAGATCCTCGACAAGATCGTTGAGCTTTCCGGACTTGAGCCCGTAAACGGCTTCAAGACAAGCTGCCCTGAAGATCAGCTTGCACTCGTGATCATCGACTGCGGCGGCACACTTCGCTGCGGCCTCTATCCCAAGAAGAGGATCCCTACCATCAACATCAACCCCGTTGGTAAGGCAGGCCCGCTGGCACAGTACATCAAAGAAGACATCTACGTATCCGGCGTTACCAATGCCACAATCGCTCTGGCAGACGGCTCCGCAGCTCCCGTAGAGGCAGCTCCTGTAGAAGAGGCAGCTCCCGCTCCCGAGAAGAAGGGCGGCATCGACACCAGCAAGAAGCTCTCCGAGCAGATGGCTGAGAACGGAAAAGGCAACGCACTGGCTAAGATCGGTCTTGGCGCAGGTAAGGTTGTCGCAACATTCAACCAGGCAGCTCGTGACGCCGTTCAGACCTGCATCACCACACTGCTTCCTTTCATGGGCTTCGTATCCCTGCTGATCGGTATCATCAACGGCACAGGCTTTGGTAACTTCTTCTCCACACTGCTTCAGCCCCTGCTGGGCAACTTCGTAGGACTTCTGATCCTCGGTATCGTCTGCTCGATCCCCGGTCTGTCCGCAATCCTCGGACCCGGCGCTGTTATCTCCCAGATCCTCGGCGGTATCATGGGCGCTGAGATCGCAGCCGGCAGAATTTCTCCTACACTTGCACTGGTCGGTCTGTTCGCACTGAACTGCCACGCAGCCTGCGACTTCATCCCTGTAGGCCTTGGCCTTGCAGAAGCTGAGACAGAGACCGTTGAGGTCGGTGTTGTATCCGTCATGTACTCCCGCTTCATCACAAGCTGGGTTCGCGTACTCATCGCTTTCGTAGCAAGCATCGGACTTTACGCAGCAGCATAATCCGATCGCACACAAATCCATAAGTACCTATCAGGAAGTCACAATCATCCTTTCCGGCAGCAGCCTCTCCCCTTTCAAGGCTGCTGCCTTTTTTGTGGTTGTAAAGTCGTGTATAATGGACGAAGATAAGGAGAGCGTCTATGAATATTGCGGAGCTCTATGGCCTTCCCGAGGACGATATGAGAAGGGCAGTGGATCTCGCCACAGGCGTCACGGACGACCAGGAGCGCAGGATCATGACGGAGACTTTCGGGCATCTGCCGCAGTTTGACATGGACAGGACCTACAAGGCCTGCAGGGACTACTTTGCCAATGTGGTCGAGACCGGGCAGATGCAGCTGAAACCGGGAGCAAAGGAGATCCTGCAATATCTCAAAGGGCAGGAGATTCCCGTGGGACTGGCTTCCTCTTCACCGAGACGGATGATCGACAAGGTACTGCAGAGGCACGACGTGCTGCGATATTTTGACGTGATCGTGAGCGGAGATATGGTGTCGCATGGAAAGCCGGATCCGGAGATCTTCCTCACCTGCGCGGCGCAGATGGGCATTTCGTCGGAAGAATTCAAGGAGACATACGTCATCGAGGACTCCCACAACGGCATCCGGGCGGCTTTTGACGCAGGCATGCAGCCTGTCATGGTGCCCGACCGGCTCGCACCCAATGAGGAGATGCGGCAGAAAGCGGCGGCGATCCTGCCTTCATTGAACGACCTGATCGCATGGCTGCATGACAGAGGTTAGCAGCCAATCATCAAAAGGCAGCCGGACAGTAAGAAGGCAGCAACCGGTCAAAACAGAAGGCGGAAGCCGGCACAAAAGAAGTTATCAACCGATAAGGAGGAAATAAAACAATGAAAGTGATCAGCACAAACAACGCACCCGGAGCTATCGGCCCTTATTCCCAGGGATTTATCGTAAACGGAATGGTCTACACATCCGGCCAGATCCCGATCATCCCCGCGACAGGCCAGATGCCGGAAGGCATTGCCGCGCAGACTGAGCAGAGCTGCAAGAACGTTCTTGCTATTCTCGAGGCGGCAGGCTCTTCCGCGGACAAGGTTGTCAAGACGACCTGTTTCCTCGCTGAGATCGCTGATTTTGCTGCTTTTAATGAAGTGTACGCCAAGTACTTCACTTCCAAGCCCGCCAGAAGCTGCGTGGCAGTAAAGGACCTTCCCAAGGGAGCGCTCTGCGAGATCGAGTGCATCGCTGAGGCGTGAAGAAGCAGGAGGTTGAAATGGAAATCCGGTCGGCAGCCCTGATCGGGGCAGGCGCGGTAGGCTCCTTTATAGCCTACGCGCTGACAGGAAAGAAGGATATTGATTTCTGCATAGTCGCGGACGGCGCCCGCAAAGAGCGCCTGGAGAGAGACGGAATACTGGTCAATAACAAGAAAGAGACAGTGACACTGCGTCCCCGCGTGTGCACGCCTGAAGAGGCAAAAGGCGTGGACCTGCTGCTGGTCGCGGTCAAGTACACAGCGCTGGACGGCGTGCTGGAGGATATTCGCACGATCTGCGCCCCCGGTACAGTTGTGCTGTCCCTCCTCAACGGCATCGACTCGGAGGAAAAGATCGCACAGGTCATTGACCCCTCACAGATTGTCTATTCTCTGATGCGCGTCAGTTCCGAGCGCAGAAAGAACGAAGAGGGGCGTGACGTTGTGACCTTTGATCCTGCGATCAAGTGGGGCATCTATCTGGGTGAGAAAGGCTCCCCGGTCAAGAGTGAGCGCATCAAAGCGATCGAGGAGCTCTTTGCGGGTACGACCTGCAGTGTCTACTTCGTGGAGGATATTCTGCAGGACCAGTGGGCCAAATACGCGTCCAACATCTGCTACAATCTTCCGCAGGCTGTTCTCAGCGTGCCGTTCAGGGCATATTTTGACTCGCCGCATGTGGCGTTTCTGCGCGACAGGCTGTTTGAGGAAGTGACCAGGGTCGGCGCGGCACTGGGTATTGAAGTTCCCAAGCCGTCACTCGCCTGGGACAGCTGTGCTCCGACGGCGCGCTTTTCCACGCTGCAGGATCTGGATGCCGGGCGGCACACGGAGATCGATATGTTTACCGGCGTGCTCATGCGCAAGGCGGCGGAAGTCGGCATAGAAGTGCCCTACGCGGCATTTGCTTACCATGCGATCAAGGCGCTGGAGGAGAAGAACGACGGGAAGTTTGACTGAATTCTAAGCAGAAGAACTCCGGATAAGGAAATGCAGGCAGTATAAGCTCCGGAAGGAAGATTCCAATGAACTACAATGAACAGGAAATCCGCGAACATTATCGCAGACTCACTAAGCTCCTGATCGACAGGAAATACACCATCACGACCATGGAGGGAGGGCTCTTCGGCAGTCCTTAAAGGTGCTTTTATCACATACAGCAACGAGGCCAAAATACTGCAGGGAGTCCCTGCGGAGACCATAGAAAAGTATACAGTCTATTCCCGGGAGACTGCGGAGGCGATGGCGTCAGCCTGCATGAAGGCCTATAACGCGCAGATCGGGATTGGCGTCACGGGGACTATGGGCAATGTAGACCCGGCCAATCCGGAGGCGTCGGTGCCCGGACAGGTATATTTTGCCATAGGGATGCATAACGGAATTGGCAGCGAAGACGGAACGATGGCCGATCAGCCGGTCATTGAATCATTCCATCTGGAACTCGAACCGCAGCCCTCAAGGCTTATGTACAAGCTGGCGGTGGCGGAAGAAGTCTACAAAGTTCTGATCGCGAAGCTTGCAGAAACTGAATGATAATTGAACTGAACAAAAAACGCCCGGTGGTCGTAATAGACCATCGGGCGTTTTTTATCGGGTTCACTTATGCGGCAGCAGGACCGATCAGCTGGTCGGGGAGACCTTGGAATCGATGTGCATGCCCATTCCGGCGGTGTGCGCGGAAACATCGGAGGAGAGATAGAGGACCGCGTTCGCGATCTCCTCGGGCTTGGCATATCT
Organism: uncultured Lachnospiraceae bacterium; assembly: GCA_902801415.1. GTDB lineage: Bacteria > Bacillota > Clostridia > Lachnospirales > Lachnospiraceae > CAG-791. The sequence goes on along the minus strand of CADCIK010000054.1, from coordinate 18,301 downwards.
CTTGTCCATCGCGTAAGTGCCTGCCAGCATTGCCATAGCCTCTTCGTGGGTCATGGTGTCGCCGAAGAAATCCTTCTCGATGCGGAGCATCATAGGCGTGTCGACGGGGCCGGGGCAGACATAGTTGACCTGTATGCCCACCGGGCCGAGCTCCATGGCGATACACTTGGTGAGGCCGGCTACGGCATATTTGGAAGATACATAGGCGCTGTTGCCTGCTGTGGGCTCGTATGCTGCTGCGGACGCGATCACGACGACGGCGCCGGACTTCTTCTCGATGAGAATGGGAGCCGTGTATTTCATCATGAGCATAACAGCGAATACGTTGAGCATGTAGGTCTGCTCAAAGAGCTCCAGTGTCATGTCCTGTACGGGATGTGCCTTTCCCTCATATCCCGCGTTGGGAACTACGATATCAATGGTGCCGAAGTGATTCTTGACGTTTTCAACCAGGTTTTTGATGTCTTCTTCCTTGGTCATGTCGGCGACAAATCCCGCGACCTGGCCTTCCTCTGCCTCCAGGGTGGGCATCAGGGCATCGATCTTGGTCTGTCTCGTGGATGAGAACGCAACCTTCGCGCCTTCTTTGAGGAAGCCCTTTACGATCGCCGTACCGATTCCGCCTGTGCCTCCGGTGACTAATACAACTTTGTCTTTCAGATGTAGATCCATAAGATGTCTCCTTTCGAGTAAAACAAATCCTGCTGTCTATATTTTACCATGAAAAGGAGATTTACTGATCAGTTTGCAGAATATTGTGCTTCAAAAGTCCCAATCCGTCTGCCTCTAAGATCAATTGAAGCTGCAGCATAGCCTGGTTGACCGGATAGATCACAAAGCCCATGAGGATATCGCCCGCAAGCACGATGGTCAGCGCCTGTGCGGGGATTCCCAGCCTGCTGAACATGACAGTATATGTCAGGATACCGATTCCTGCGGTCGGCGGCCCTGCGGCAGCCAGTGTGACGGCAAGGAAAAGGGCCATGACCATCCATACAAGAGAGACCGGAATGTGATAGCATTCCGCGGCGTAGAGGGTCAGGATCGTGGATGCGACTGTGCTGACCGGCATGAAACAGATGAGGCCGATCGGAAGGCCGTATGCGGTCAGCTGCCGGCCGATTCCCAGTCTCTTCTCACAGCAGGTCTTGTTGGCAGTGTAGGAGGTCTCAACAGAGAAGGTCCTAAGGGACAGCAGGAAAGAATCCTTCATCTTGTCCGCCAGCGTCCGCAGAGGCACCTTGTAGCGGAGACTGATATGCAGCATTCTCAGCCCCAGCGCGGCCAGCGATAATACAGTGATGAGCAGGGCGGGCTTCCAGATTCCGATCAGCATATGGATCGTGCTGTCCTGGATACCGAGAACGATGAGCAGCGCCACGAAGCCGGGTGACAGGTCCCCGATCCACTCCGCGATAACGAGGCCGGCCGTGTTGGCCTCTTCGACCAGCGTGACGAGGGTCTGTACTTTGGTGCCGGCGATCAGAAACGCATTGCCAAGTACCAGGGCGACCACGATCAGCTGCGTAAAGTCTCCCTCGATAAAGGGCGACAATATATCGCCCGGGAAGACATCCAGAAAGAACTCCAGAACGCCGGAAACTTCCCCTTGTGAGATCGCGGCGTTGCCGACCGGGACTGAGAAGAAAAACTGGCACAGAAACAGGGATACAACAGTGAACAGCGTACTGTAAAGAAGAAAGCGGGCGACCATCCGCTTGCCGAATTTACCTGTGACAGAAATGCTGCCCACACCGCAGACAGTCGTCAGGACCGACAGGAACATGACCGGAGCGGATACAGCGTTGAGCACGCGGATGAAGGCGTCCTGGAGCGGCGTCAGGACCGTGCTCGTGATCAGGAGCTTGAGATCCGCGGAGAAGGCCAGGTCCAGAAGAATGCCGAGGAATGCTCCGGCCAGCGTGCACAGGAGCAGAGTGACGCCCGGATTTCGGTGGGGGCGCTTGAGCGGCACCTGCACGATATTGCAGCCGCTGACATAGCGGAAAACGGGGACCAGACCGATGGCGCTCAGAAGGTCACTGGCCCAGATCCCTGCCTCGTCGCCTTTGATGAGAAGCGGGTTGCTTTCCTCGCCCCAGAGTTTCAGGACGATAAAGGGCCGGTTCCAGTGAGAACCCATGGTCAGCCTGAATTCCGTCCCTTCAGGGAAGGCATCAAGCCAGCGCAGGAGAACCTCCTCCACGGACAGCCTCACGCGGAGCATGGTGTTCTTCTCCACCTTGATATAGGCGAGAAATTTCTGAACCCGATCGGCCGTCTGATCGACCGATTCGAAGCATAGTTTGTATGTGCGGTCAAATTGCCCGGACTTATTGAACGCTGATATCATAGGGACCTCCCTGCCTTTTGCTCTATACCCGCTCCACGTTACGCGGCTCAGCGCCGCATGGGGTGGTTTTATCAAAATGATAGCAGAATACCCCCCGTCCCCTATGCGAAACGAAGTCGGCGGGTAGCCCACGTGTCAAGTATATCAAAATATTGTCCTGCCCGATATCCGGTCAAAGAAAATAGGGAAGAATAGAGGATTCGTGGATGGTGAAACGCCCGGCGCGTGATACAATAACCATTAGAAATTGATAACTGCCTGCACAAGCTGCAGGCGGGCGGGGGACAGTATATGTATTATCAGATCAAAGAAAAACTGACGCCGTGCAGCGCGGATGAGGTGTTTAATCCCAAACCCGGGGACCCTCCGTACGTCGTCGTCATGGATCCCAAGACCTGGTACTGGACCAAGGAACAGTTCGACATGGTCATTGATATAGAAATGGATCCGCTGGAAGTGCTCGAGACCAAGGCTGTCGTCAACATGGACTCCCTTACGGGCACTTTTCATGTGCCGCGCAGGTCGGAGATGGGCGGAAAACCCCACAAGTTCGCCTTTGCTCTGGATGAAAAGGGCATTATCTTCATCGAATACGGCGAGTACGCGGCTATTACCGTTGAGAAGATCCGCGAGAAGAAGCACTGCAAGGCGCCGTCGCTCGAGCGGTTTATCTATGACTTTCTGGAAATGCTGATCGAGAAGGACCTGCATCTTCTGATCAATACGGAGCAGGAATTGCGGGAGATTGAAGATCAGATCCTTGAGAGCGGCGTTGACAAGTACCCGGACAGGCTCAATGAGATCCGCAGCTTTCTCATGGATATGCGGATCCACTACGAACAGATGCTGGATCTGGGCCAGGAACTTGAGGAAAATGAGAACGGATTCTTCAAAGAGAAGAACCTGCGCTATTTCCGCCTGTTCACGGAGCGCGTCATGCGCCTCATGGACCAGGTCAAACAGCTGAAAGATTATACGTTACAGCTCCGGGAACTGTTCTCCACCCAGCTGGATATCCGCATGAACAGGATCATGACAGTGCTGACCGTCGTCACAGTCATCTTCATGCCGCTGACCCTGATCGCAGGCTGGTACGGAATGAACTTTGTGTATATGCCGGAACTGCACTGGAAGTACAGCTATCCGGTCGTGATCCTGGTCAGCGTTATGATCGCTGCCGGTCTGATCCTGTGGTTCCGCAAAAAGAAGTGGCTGTAAGGAAACGAAGGGAATATTATGCAGACAGAACTGAGAAAACATCAGCATACGCTTATCACATACGGGACAGGTACAATTCTGTTCGGACTGTGGAGCCTGGCCAAATCGGTGGTATATCTTGTTTTTGACAGATCCGAGGAAAGCCTTTCCTACATGATCGAACAGCTCGCGCCGTCTGAGGAGAGAGGGCTCATGTTTGTGCTCGCCATTTCATTGGTGAGCAGCGTATTTCTGGTCGACATGATCTTCCGATGGGCGGCCGGCAGGAGCGCGCAGAAGATCGGAACAGGAAAGAAGACGATCAAACTGGGCTTTATGATCACGTCCCTTTATATAGCGGCCGTGGACGGCTTTGAATTCGTGTCGGGTATACAGAACATCATTGCCGGCGAATTTATGCAGCTGGACAAATTGCTCACACTGCTGGTCGACATAACGTCCTTTATCATAGTGCTGCAGATGATCTACGCCGCGTTCATGGTGGGGAAACTGTCGAAGGCGATCGAGCTTGAAGGCGCGGCCGCTGCCGGATCCGGAAAGTAAGAGGCGGAACATGCAGATCGATTTTCACTATTATGCGACATATTGCGCTGCGATCCTGGCGGGCTATTCCCACGAGGAGAGCCTGACAGTCTGCTACAGCACGCAGTTTGTGGACTGCTGCACACGGACCTTGATTGAGAACATCGGCGGTCCTCAGCATGCGGCGACGACACAGCTGCAGCTGGAGATGATGGAAGCAAGGACAGACCTTCTGGGACTGCAGGACATCACCAGGATCTGGGCGTCATTTCACTTTCTCCCCCGTGATCTCCATGCGGACGTAAAGGGATCCCGGGCCTATCAGGACAAATACCGCCTGATCTGCGGCCCCAACGGAGACCTTCTTGTCAGCACGGTGAATCTGGCTAAGGGGAAAAGTCTGCAGGCCGTGGGACTTGCCATGCATGTGCTCGCGGACACATGGGCCCATAGGTATTTTGCCGGAACGCCGTCCATGATCAACAACACCGATTACTGGTTCTATGAGCTCCTGCCGGAGGGAGGCGTTTTCAAGGAGCGGCAAGTGGTCTTCCGCCATAATCCGGGCGGAAAAGATGATCTGGAGACGGGTACATATATCAATACGCCCTTCCAGCCCAGTGAGAACTCCGTGATGTGCCTGGGGCACGGAAGAGCGGGGCATCTGCCGGACTACAGCTTTATGTATTACAAGTATCTGCCGGCCTGGGGAAACTACGAAGTGACCCTCAAGGAAAACCCCAATGATTATTACCGCGCGTTCTGCCAGATGATCTATGCGATGAAGTGTCTGCGCGATGAGGGCGCGTCGTTTGAAAAAGAGCGCTATGACCTGGAAGCGGCGGCGCCCTATGAGATAGAGATCCGCAAGATCCTGGAGAAGCGGCAGCTGGACTCCAGCGCGGACTGGAAAGCCTTTGGAGAAAAGCTGTCCGGGAAGGAGATTCCGGAGTTTGACGTCGAACAATATACGGAAGATTACCGAACCGCGTCGGAGGAAGACAAAGACGATACTTTCCTCGGAAAGTTCATTCTGGCAGCACTTGCGCAGAAGAGTATGGTCACCAATGCGATCTTCAAGTCCGGAAACCTTCTGGCCGGCTATTCCGTCGATTTCAAGACCACAGGCTTTGCGGGCATCCGCGACTTTATGAAGCTGGTCATTCAGAATGAGAGGGAAAGGAGGAAGCAATGAATAGTCTTCAGAAATTCGGCTCGGTTGCTTCCGGGGTCCTGATGCTGATCACTGGCCTGATTCTTGTTTTCATGCCGGATGACGGTACCTTTTATGTCGCATTGATCCTCGCGATCACACTCTTTTTGATCGGTATGCGGCTCCTGATCTATTACTTCACGATGGCCAGGCGCATGGTGGGCGGCAGATCCGTGCTTCTGCTCGGCATATTCCTGCTGGACTTCTGTGCCTTTACGGTGACGATCCTGGACGAACCCAGAGTCATAGTGATCCTGTATCTGGTCGGATGGCATGGCTTTTCCGGTCTGGTGAGCCTTCTTCGCGCCCGGGAGGCGAAGCTCCACAAGGGGAACTGGAAGTTCAAGGCAGCCAACGGCGTAGTTAACATATTGGTCGTCATAGGATGCATCTGCTTTGTCAAAAATCCGGCAATGCTGACCCTGATCTACTCAGTCGGACTCTGCTATTCGGCCATAACGAGGATCATCTCCGCGTTCAAACCGACGCAGATCGTATATATCCAGTGATACGCGCCGCGCATCCTGTGGGGATCAGGAAGGTGCAGAGAGACATAATGACATTATTCAAAAAGAGCCGTCCCGGTTTTTCGGGCACGGCTCTTTTTTGTATTTACGTGTTTAATTGCGCACATCACATGGGAAAGAACATCTGATAGATGTATATGATCAATGGCATGGTCAAAACGCACAGGAGAGTTGTCATGACATTGTAAGCGCCTGCCCTGGGGGCGTCGCGGCCTGTCAGGACCGAGAGCTGGACGACCGAACTGGCTGAAGGCGCGGCCGCGGCGATCATGATCACCATGAGGACCTGACTGTACTGGGGATGGCGGCTCAGGAAACCGGTGGCAAACAGGATCAGGATGGTCAGGATCGGGATGACGATGAGACGTCCGGCGGAGATCAGATAAGCCCTCTTGTTGGCGAAGATCTCTTTCAGATCACTGCCGGCGATGACAACGCCGACCAGCATCATGGAGGCGCCTGCGACCATATTCTGAAGTCCTTCCATCGCGGTGTCGATCACGGCCGGCATCTTGAGTCCGGTCAGCAGGAAGAAAAATCCCAGGAAAAGCGCGATCAGGTTGGGATTGAATATGATCTTGCGGACGGGGACGTCGCGCCTGCCGCTCATGAGGATATATCCGTAGATCCACATGAACAGATTAAAGGGCATCTGGAAGCCCGCGCAGTAGAAGGTCATTTCACTGCCGAGCATCATGGCGATCACCGGGAGCACCAGGTTGCCGACATTGGCAAACATGAGCGTGCACATGTCCACGGGATCCAGGCGGAGGGGCTTACGCAGCAGGTTAGAGAAGATCGCGGCGATGAACATGCAGCTGAAGGCGAAAATCAGGGCGGCGGTAAAACCGGCGGCCCGTTCCGGCGTCAGGTCGATCTGCAGGCTCCGAAAGATCAGACAGGGCTGCAGGGCGTAGACAAGCAGTACAGTGAGAACTTTGCTATCCTCCTGTTTGATCAGGCCGAGCTTTACCAGTGCGTAGCCCACCGCGGCCATGATCATCATGGACGATAATTTGCTTAATAGTATGAGACTGTATTCCATTTTTGTATTCCGTTTCTGTAGTTATTAGTATTCTGTCAATCAATCATAATAATATATCAGCTGCACTGTGATTTGCACGTACAAGTTTGGCATTTGCAAATCCGGTGCAAAACACTTACTGAATCGTGGTATGATAATAAAAGAGCCTGGTCCAAAAAAGGACAGGAATTATCGTAAACAACAGGAGATAAGCACAAAGGAAATGAGTGGACAACAGATTTTCGGATTAGTGACCGGTATGCTGAGCGGACTCGCGCTCTTCATGTTCGGTATGAATGTAATGAGTGATACTCTGACGCAGCTGGCGGGCGGCCAGCTGAGCAGCGCGATCGACAGGATCACGGAGAAGCGGCTTGCGGCCTGGTCTTTTGGCACAGCGCTTTCTGTCTTCGTGCAGTCCTCCGTGACGGGCGTCATGATCGGCGCCAACCTCGGAACGACCGCAACAGCGTGGCTGCTCAGTTTGAACTCATTGGGCGGATCTTTCTGGATCCAGCTGCTCAAGCCTTCCTCCTTTACACCGTTTCTGGCCATCGGCAGTGTGGTTTTTCTGATGTTTGCCAACACGGCCAGGAAGAAATCCATCGGCACGATCGTCATAGGATTTTCCGTCATGATGATCGGTATGGATATGATGAGCAGCGCGGTGGCGCCTCTGCAGGATGTGCCCGCTTTTAATCAGATGATGTTCAGCGTATCCAACCCTCTGATCGGAGTTCTGGTAGGCATAGCGTGTACGCTTATGATCCAGAGTTCGGCAGCGGCGATCGGTATTCTGCAGGCGCTGGCCATGTCCGTCGGCGTGACCTTCGGGATGGCGATCCCGATCGTGTGCGGCGCGCAGCTGGGAACCTGCCTGACAGCGATCTTAGCCTCCCTGCAGTCCAATAAAAAGGGTAAGAGAGCGGCTTTGCTCCACCTTTTCTACAACCTGATCCGCAACAGTGTGTTCCTTGTGGTATTCTACCTGATCAACATGTTTGTGCGGTTCCCGTTCCTGCAGGCAGAGACAGGAGCGGTAGGTATTGCCGGCTTCCACACAGCCATCAACCTGCTTGGAAGCGCCATATTCATTCCGTTTGGCGGATTTATGATCCCGCTTGTTCACAAGGTGATCCCCTACGACAAAGCAGAGCAGCAGGAGGAAGCAGATACACTTACGATCCTCAACCCGCTCTTTCTCAGTAACCCCGGCTTTGCTCTTACTCAGGTGAAGACCGCTTCGGTTATGCTGGCGGATGCGGTGCAGGAATATTTTGACGCATATTTGGACTCGATCACTCAGAATACAGAGGAGCAGCTGGAGAAGACCAGGGAACTTGGAGACAAAGCAGGTCGGTATGCGGCCCAGCTCAAGAAGTACTGCATCAGCCTTTCAGCAAGAAGGATGCAGGACAAGGACGCCCGCAATCTGGTCTTACTCAACAACGCCGTAAACGACTACGCGGAGATGGCAGAGCGCATTACCAACATGCTTAACAGCATCACGCAATTTCGCGAAGGAGGTCACAGCTTCTCTGAGGAGGCCGAGAAGGATCTGCGCGTATTCGGAAGCGCTGCACAGGAGATCCTGGAGGCCACCGTGCACGATTATACGACTCAGAATACAAGGCTTGCGGAGACGGTTCAGATCTACAGAGAGATCATCACCGACATGCACGGCAAGATCAGCAAACGAAATGTCCGGAGACTGCACAGCGGCGAGTGCGGGCAGGACAGCAATTTCGTCTTCTCAGATCTTTGTGCCGGATATGAGAGGATCGTCGACCGCTGCGACAGCATTGCCAGCCACATTCTGACGGCTGCCGGAGAAGCGGTACGAACACCGTCACAGGAACAGTACGACGCGATCATGGCGCTCTTTGTAGATAAGTTTGAAGAACTGGATTCATGAAAAAAAGGAGGTAATCTATGAATCTTAAGAAAGTGATCAGCCTTGGATTGACCCTGGTCATGCTTTCAACATGTGCCGGGTGCGGAGGCGCGGCGGCAAGCTCTTCACTTCCTGCGGGCGGCACGACCAAAGAAGCGGTGCAGGAAGCAGAAGCGGCAGCCGGTGAAGCGGCAGAAGAGGCGCAGGCAGACGCAGCTTCTGAAACAGAAGCAGAGGCAGCAGGTGCAGCAGCCGGAGCGGAGATCGCGGCATCCGACATCTCTGTCAAGTGGGAAGACAGCCGCGTCTACAGCGGAACGGGGCTCGGTAACTATATTCCGATCGTCACATATGAAGTGAAGGGATATGAGGATGTTCCTTTCATCAAGGCTTCGGATTATCTGAATATCATCACCAAAGGACGCGCAAGATGCAGTGTGGACGGCGGAGTAATGACGGTTCTGCACAATGGCACAAAGTCAGTCATTGATCCTGACGCAGACACGATCATGTTTGAGGATCCCGCCGGATTCCGGGCGCCCGGCGACGTGAAAGGAGCTATTGTTGAACAGGACGAGTTCGATGTGATCACATGGTCGACCAAAAATAAGTCCGGCGAGACGGAAGTGAGCCCGTACACGGTTGACCTCAAGAATTATCATATGCCGGTGATCGCGTATGAAGACGATCTTCTGCTTCCCTTCCTTGCTCTGCAGAACACGTTTGGCGCTGTGCAGTTCAGCGATGAGTATAAGCTCGCTTATAACGGCAAGGACTACTTCAATATATACAAGGCACAGAGCTTCGCGCTGGAGTACAAAGGAGGACTGGAGGCGGCTAAAGCAACTCCCTATTTGAAGGCTGTTTATTCCGGTCCTTTCAGTGAGAAAGATCAGACGACCCAGGCGTATGCTGACTACGGATATTATTCGATCTGCCTGCTGCTGGATCTGGCTTTTGGCCACAAATCAGAAAAGAATATCACGACCTTTGACGAATACTTCACGCGAATGAATTGCAAAGATGTGCTGACGTCCACAGACCCCAGCGCAGCGATGACTGCGGAATTCCTGCTTTTCTACTATATGTTTGACTCATCACACGACGCGCTTCTCGGCACGAGCTCTGTATTCAAAGCTCCGGGTTATATGACCCAGGAGACGGTTGGATCTGTTCTGGACGATGTCAAGAATTCTGAAGAAGGCCAGGAGCTTTTCGGTGAAGAAAAGGAAGTTCCGGCAGAAGAAGCTCCGGCTGATGAAGTTCCTGCAGATCAGAGCGAGATGCAGCAGAGCGCTATTCTGGGCATGCTTATGGAAAAAGGTTTCAATATTCCGGAAACTGCTCCCCAGATGATCTGGATGTACTATATGGCCTCGAGAATGCCTAAGGAAATAGGCAGGCAGGGAATACAGTATTCCGGTGATACAGCTGTGATCCACTTCAACAGTTTTAAAGATGATACGCCCGACAGGAAAAATTCCTATTATCTGGAGCCGGTCACAGAAGAGGATTCCGAGACCAGCAACTTTGCTTTCTTCTACAACTGCTTCAAGGAGCTTGAAGAGCATGACGAGATCAAGAATGTCGTGATCAATGTTGCAGGCAATGGCGGCGGCGCGGCAGCCGGCCTGGTATCGGTCCTGGGATTTTTGACCGAAGACGGAGAAGTGAAGCTTACAAATCTGGACACGCTTACAGGCAGTTACAGAGAGGAATACTATCACGTCGACACCAATCTCGACGGAATCGCGGACGATGAGGACGGATTTGGCGAAAAGTATGATTTCTATATTATGTCAAGCGGAAATTCCTACTCCTGCGGCAATGCGCTTCCCTATTTTGCGCAGAAGAACGGACTTGCCAAGATCATAGGCTCCAAACCCGGCGGCGGAGACTGCTGCGTAGGAAGCTTTGTTGACGCGTACGGGCGCACCGCGGCCTTCTCCGGAATGCTCAAGCTCGGCACGATGCAGAATGGCGAATTCGTTTCGAATGAAAAAGATACAACAATGGATTATGACATGATGCCTACGCTCTTTGATGTGACATCGGTACCGTGGTTCGAAGCAGATGGAATCGCCGAAGCGGTTCATAACTACCAGAACGGCGAGACCGCCGCTGAATACAGCGGTGAGCAAGGTGAGAACGTTCTTACTGCTCTCATGGAGATGCTGTTTAATGGTTTGGCAGCAATTGAGGGAGCAGATTTTGGCGAAGCGGCAGCCGGGGCGACAGCGGAAGCTGCAGCAGTGGAAGGCGGAAACTGATCTGTAAATCTGTAAACGAATATAATGCTGCTGATATGGATTCCGGTCAGCATACTGGCCATGTATTTGATCCTGAATATGGTGTATGGAAAGCTCTGGAAAAAGGGGCTTAAGGCACAGCTGTGTTTTGAGGAACGGGACGTGGAGGAAGGCGACAGCGCGACGCTGGTAGAGACTATGACCAACGACAAATTCCTGCCCATCCCTGTCCTCACGCTGTCCTTTAAAGTGGACCGGTCTATAGAGATCGATGAGGACAGGAACGCTACCGTTTCGGACAAGACGAATGTGGTGGAATATTTTGGCCTCGGCGCGCACGAGGTCATCACCCGAAGACAGCCGGTAAAAGCCGCCAAAAGAGGATATTACCTGATCGATGAGGCTGGCATCACGCTGCCGGATTTTTTCTCCGAGAGCGTCCGCTACATGAATATTGAGCAGGCGGCGGCGCTTTTAGTCTGTCCGCGGATGCTTGACGGGGAGCAGATCCTCGACATTTCCCGCCAGATCATCGGCGACGTCATCGCGCGAAGCCGGCTCTATCAGGACGTATTCTCTTTCCGGGGAATCCGGGAGTATACCCCGGCGGACCCGCTTAATGCGGTCAACTGGAAAGCGTCCGCGAGGACCGGCGACTATATGGTCAATATCAGGGACTACACGTGCGGACAGCACGTGCGGTTCCTTTTGGACTTGGAACCTCCGTCCATCCGCTATCGGGAAGAACTTCTTGAACAGGAGATCCGGCTTGCCTATACGCTTGCCGGCAGATGCATCTGGGAGAATATCCCGGTCAGCCTTGCCTCCAACGGGAGAGACGTGATCACCGGCCGGGAAGTGGAGATCCCGTCCGGCAGTTCGGAGCGCCATCTCGGTTCTATCGGCGAAACGCTGGCAAGGGTGAGCCTTCCCCTGAAACCGGGACCCTTCTGGGAACTGCTCCGGCAGGAGAGATTGGGAATGAGCGCCCAGCCTTCGGGGGAGGACATAGCGTTCTGCCTGATCTCCTCAGGGCAGTCTGACGCCCTCCTTAAGGAGGCGGAAGCGCTGTCTCAGCAGTGCGGCGGGCTCTTCTGGATCTGCATCCTGGATCCGGAAGTGGAGAGAAAGCCGATCCCGGCGGGCATCCATTTTGTGCCGGTGCAGTACTAGAACGTGATAAGGAACTCTTATGGAAGATCAACGGAATGCAGGGGAGCGCACAGGGCTGCGCGTCGTCCGTGTTGGGACCAATATGCTGACGCTGACAGGATCGGCAGCGGCGCTGGGGATCGTCTCCGGCGCCCCGCAGGCCGGAATAGCCGGCGTCTGCTTTTTTATGGCGCTTCTGGCGCTGACGGCCGACTGGATGCAGCACAAGCTCCGATCCTTCCGTGTATACACGATCCTATGCTTCACAATTGTGATCCTGGCAGCGGCGCTTGGCAGATTCGCAATGCCGAGAGTATGGATCCCGATATTGGCGATCGCCGTTGTGGAAATCTCGGGCATGTACGGCGCGCGGGTCTCGCAGAAGCCGGCCTTCGTGCCTCATCCGCTGCATCTGACGCTGCCGATCCTCATCTGGATGGTGGGAACCTTCGGAGAGATTTCGATCCTGCGCGCATTAGCCTTTGTCATGGAGACCGGGCTGATCCTTCTCTTTCTGGCTTACCACAATCAGAAGAGCCTGGAGAGAACCTATGTTGCCGCCTCCGAGAGGTCGCGCGTCCCCTACGGAAAGATCAGACGCCTGAACACGGGACTTCTGACCCTGTACCTGCTTGCGGCGCTGCTTCTCTGCATTGGTCTCACGGCGGTCTGTTCGGAATCCGAAGCGGTCTTTCTGATCCCGTATGCGGCCCTGATGCTGCTGGGATATATCGTCGGGGCGATCATCTGGCTTATTATGCTGATCGCCAACTGGCTGAGCGGCGGCAGGATGGGCGCCGCAGGTGCCGCGCCGAGACCGTTTGACCTGGAAGCGGCGGAGGCCCTCTTCCCTTGGATGCACACGCTGTGGATCATCGTGGACGTGATCATTGTTGTGATCGGATCGGCTTTTGTGATTTATATGATCTATCTGAGTCTCTACAGTCTCTACTACGGCTTTCTGGCGGTGGACCCGGAGACCGGCGATACGCGTAAGCGCAAAAACACGAAGGAGACAAGGCGCAAAACCCGCTCCGGAACAAGGACGCTTCCCATTCTGGCGGGCATTGGCCCGGCAGCGGGGATCCGCAGGGCCTATATCTCCCTGATCCGCATGTATCCGGAAGCCATGGATCTGCCAAAATCTTACACGCCCTCTCAGATTGAACAGGCAGTGGCAGGTGATGCGGCTCTGGAAGAGGAGTGGAAGGAGATCCATCAGCTCTATGAGAAGGCAAGGTTTGCACCGGAGCTGACGGACCGGCGAGATCTGCAGCGCATGCGGGAACTTGTGCGGCGCAGGAGCGAAGAGGAGCGGCGCAGGCAGGAGATGGAGAAGCGGAAGTTGTTATAGAGCGCTGCAAAATGCGGCGCGCGTGAGAGAAGCGGCGGGACTTTGTATTCAGGCGTACGCGGCTGAGAACTGTATTGTAGAAAAGGATGAAATAAGGAGCAGGCATGGCGAACGAAAAAAGCGGAAATTCTGTGCGGGATAACATATTGGCGATCGAGCAGAACATCGCGAAGGTCATGGTCGGATGCGAGGACGTGACCAGGCTGATCATGACGGCTCTGATCACCGGCGGTCATGTGCTGTTGGAGGATCTGCCGGGAACGGGCAAAACAACACTGGCGAGGACGCTCGCGAGATCACTGGACGTCCGCTATCAGAGGATCCAGTTCACGCCGGACCTGCTGCCGACGGACGTGACGGGACTTTCCGTCTACAGCCAGGCGAGCGGTGACTTCACTTTCCGGCCGGGACCGATCTTCACCAACATCCTGCTGGCGGACGAGATCAACCGGGCGACGCCCAGAACCCAGGCGGGCCTTCTGGAGTGTATGGAGGAGAAACAGGTGACCACGGACGGCGTCACGCGGGAACTGCCTCTGCCGTTCTTTGTCATCGCGACCCAGAACCCGATCGAGACCGGCGGAACTTTTCCCCTGCCCGAGGCCCAGATGGACCGCTTTCTGATGAAGCTGTCCATAGGACTTCCGGATGAGGAAAATGAGTGCCTGATCATGGAGAGATCGCTGGAGAGATCTCTGAGGCTGGCACAGAAAAGTGAGCCGGAGGGATCGCTGGGGCTGGCGCAGAATAGTGTGACGGAGCAAACGCTGAAAGGTATGGCGAACGCGTCCGGGGAGAAGCAAATCTCTGTTACAGACAGAAAAGGCGGATGGGAGACGGATATTTCCCCCGTAGCCAATGCGGAGACGATCGCACTAGCGCGGCAGGAAGCCCGGAAAGTTAAGGTATCAGAGGACCTGATCCACTATATCCGGAACCTGGTCAAAACAACGCGGGAGAGGCCGGACATTGAAGCCGGCGTCAGCCCCCGCGGAACCCTGGCGCTTCTCCACAGCGCGCAGAGCATGGCTTTCCTGGAGGGCAGGTCTTACGTCGTTCCGGAAGACATCACGCGCCTTGCCGTTCCTGTCTGCGCGCACCGTCTGGTGCTCACGCGGCACATCGGGCGCTCGGCGGGCCAGAGAGTAGTAATGAACGATATCCTGCGCACAGTGCCGGTCCCCACGGAACAATTCGGAAGTGAGGACAGGAAAAAACCTCGCGAATGATGACATTATACTAAGGATATGGGTCCTGAAGGGCGACTTTCAGCACTTGTGCGCGGAGCCCTGAAGGACCCGTATCCGAACTGTTTAGATTAACGATATGCTGGGAACAAAGAATTATGAACAAAGATTATTCACGCTCCAAACTGGCGATCTTCGCCTCATACATAAAACCGCATAAAAAGGCCTTCGCCATCGACATGGCTCTGTCCGTGGGGATCGCGCTTGTTGACCTGATCTTTCCGTATGTGTCCAGATGGTCCATGAGGAGCCTTCTGCCGGATGCCTTGTATCAGGCGTTTTTCACAGTGATGGTGATCATGTTCGCGGCCTATATAGTCCGCGCGGTGTGTCAATATTTTGTCACCGTGATCGGACACCGGATGGGCACGCTGGTCGAGGCGGACATGCGAAGAGATGTGTTCATGCACATGCAGGAGCTGTCCTACAGCTTCTTCGACCGGAACAGGACGGGCGTCTTGCTCGCGCGCGTCACCAACGACCTGTTTGAGATCGTGGAGCTGGCGCATCACGGGCCGGAGAATATTTTGACCTGTTTCCTGACCATTGTCGGCGCTATCGTGATCCTGTTTACGATCAATCCGACACTGACGCTGGTACTCATGATCATGCTTCCGATCTGCATTGTGTTCGGCATGCGGCAGCGCGCCAACATGCAGGCGGCCAACCGCGAGGTGAAGAAGCGCACCGGAGAGATCAACGCCGCGATCGAGAGCGGCATTTCGGGGATCCGCACATCCAAGGCGTTCGCCAACGAGGAGGCTGAGGACCGGAAGTTTGCCGAGGCCAATGAGGCTTTCAAGGCCAGCAGAGTGTCCTTTTACCGCGCGATGGGGCTCTTTCACGCGGGCGTTGAAGGCGCGGTCGGCCTCATGCAGGTCGTCGTCATCTCTGTCGGCGGCTTTATGATCATGCGCGGCAAGATGAATTATATCGACCTCGTCACTTTCACACTCTATGTCTCCACCTTCACTTCGCCGATCCGCAAGCTCATGCAGTTCATGGAGATCTACACGCAGGGCATGTCCGGATTTGACCGGTTTGTGGAGCTGATGCGGACGCAGCCCGAGATTCAGGACTCCCCGAATGCACGGATCCTGACTGACGTCAAAGGCGATATCGCATTTGAGGACGTCTCCTTCTCCTACAACGACGGTACGGAAGTGCTGGACCATGTCAGTCTGCACATCGCGCCAGGGGAGACTGTCGCGCTAGTGGGAGAGTCCGGCGGCGGAAAGACCACCATGTGCCACCTGATCCCGCGCTTTTACGATGTGACCGGCGGCCGCGTGACCGTGGACGGAAACGACGTTCGTGACCTCACGCAGCGGAGCCTCCGCAAGAGCATCGGGATCATTCAGCAGGACGTGTTCCTGTTCGCGGGCACTGTCATGGAGAATATCCGCTACGGACGCCCCGACGCTACGGATCGCGAAGTTGTGGAAGCAGCTGTCCGCGCCAGGATCCATGACGAGATCATGCAGATGCCAGACGGGTACGACACATTTGTGGGAGAGCGCGGCGTCGTGCTTTCCGGCGGACAGAAGCAGCGGGTCTCTATTGCGCGTGTATTCCTCAAGAATCCACCCATCCTGATCTTGGATGAGGCAACTTCCGCCCTGGACAGCGTCACGGAGAAGCAGATCCAGGAAAGCCTTGACGTTCTGAGCGAAGGCAAAACATGCCTTGTCATCGCACACCGCCTTTCCACAGTGCGTGGCGCTAACAGAATCGCAGTTGTGGACGGCATGCACATCATCGAGCAAGGCAGCCGCGAGGAGCTGATGGCGCTTGATGGAGCGTATGCAAAGCTGGAACGCGCGCAGGAGTTGGCGTGACCAACAGCTGCGCTGACCGTGACCGAAGGGTAACCAACAGCCGCGCACATGTTGATGAGCGCAGCTGTGGAAGCCCTGTCGGGGACAGGGCTTCCGGATAGACGCGACCGAAGGGGTAAGACCGAAGGGTAACCCTATGATCACATGACGATCTGAGGATATGAGTCCTGACGGGCGACTTTCAGCACTTGTGCGCGGAGCCCGGAAGGAACTCATATCTTTTTTGTGCTACACTACTGTGGTAAAGCGATAAAATGTGATATTTACGTATTTATTTCACCGGCATACCCCGTCACCTGCACGCAGTTCTGCGACCGCCTGCACAAGCATGGCGTAAATGTGCTCGGAATCGGGGACGTGCCCTATGACACACTGAACGACCAGCTGAAGAATGCCCTGACGGAATACTATTATGTGGACACGCTGGAGGATTATGATCAGGTTTACCGCGCGGTCGCCTTTTTCATTCACAAATACGGCCGGATCGACTGGCTTGAATCCCTGAATGAATACTGGCTCCCGGTGGATGCACGGCTGCGTTCTGATTTCAACATTGCTGTCGGCACAAGAGAGGACAAAATAGGAAACCTGGTCAGGAAGTCCTGCATGAAGCGTCTCTTTGTCGAGGCCGGGATTCCGACCGCCCGCCAGCACATCGTCTCCAATCTGGATGCCGGACTGGCCTTTGTGAAAGAGGTCGGATATCCTGTGATCGTCAAACCGGACATCGGCGTTGGCGCGAACGGCACGAAGAAGATCAATAGTGAAGACGAGCTCAGGGCCTTTTACAGTGAACTCCCGACGGAACTCTATGTCATGGAGGAATTCCTGTGCGGTGATATCTGCACTTATGACGCGATTTTGGACGCCGACTGCGAGCCTCTGTTTGAGTCCATGTGCACTTATCCGCCGGTGATCGATTCGGTGCAGAACGATGAGAGCATCCATTTCTTCACGGTGGCAGAAGTGCCCGCGGAGCTGCGGGGTTTTGGCAGAAAGGCGGCTAAGGCGTTTGGCGCGGACCGGCGCTTCGTCCACTTCGAGTTCATCAATATCACGAAGGATTACGCGGGCATCGGGAAGGCCGGCGGCTATGCGATCATGGAAGTGAATATGCGGCCGGCGGGCGGACACGACCCCGACATGATGAATTACGCGCAGTCGATCGATGTGTTCGACATTTACGCGCAGATGGTCACAACGGACAGCGCATACATCCCCGAAGCTGCGGAGCGCTATGTTTGCGCGTACGCGGCCCGCAAGGATGGCTGCAGCTATGTGCACACGCCGGAAGAGATCATGGAGCGATATGGCAGTGCGATCGTGATGCAGGAAGAGATGCCGCCCATCGACTGGCCGTCAATGGGCCGGTACGTCTACATGGCAAAGTTCAAAGAGATGAAGGAGATGGAAGAGTACTTCCGATTCGTACTTGAGAGCGTGTGACCGAAGAGTGGTGATCACAGGGTTACCCTGTGGTTCACACCGTTGCGGTGGCGACCGAAGGGTAACCCTGTGATCACAAGTTGATGATTGCAATGTGAAAAGCCTCGGATGGAAATCCGAGGCTTTTCATGTGCTCCTTGATAGCTGGTCTATGAAGCGCGGAGAGAAATCGACTGCTTCGATTGGCACTTGCTAATGATAACGTGGTGTCGTTGCCCAACTTAGTGGGTGAGTTGATCTGTTGATGGCGAGAGAACTTGCTTT
>CADCIK010000053.1 GCA_902801415.1 uncultured Lachnospiraceae bacterium | reverse complement strand
GAAGATGATCAAGGATGACCTTCTTCTTCCCTACATCGACCTGAAGACGGAGTACTACGATCTTGGACTTGTGCACAGAGACGAGACGGACGATCAGGTCACGATCGATTCCGCGGAGGCGACCAAAAAGTACGGAGTCGCTGTCAAATGCGCGACCATCACACCGAATGCTTCCAGAGTAGAAGAGTACAATCTCAAGAAAATGTACAAGAGCCCCAACGGAACCATCCGCGCAGCTCTCGACGGCACTGTTTTCAGGGCGCCGATCCTTGTAAAAGGCATCGATCCCTATGTGCGCACCTGGAAAAAGCCCATTACCATGGCACGTCACGCGTACGGCGACGTCTATAAGAATTCGGAGATCCGGGTTCCCGGCGCTGGTACTGCAGAGCTCGTGTTCACGGCCGCAGACGGGATCACTCGATCGAGGGATTCGCGCGCAGCTGCTTCGAATATGCTCTCAGCATCAAACAGGACCTGTGGTTCTCCACCAAAGATACGATCTCCAAGACCTATGACGCGCGCTTCAAGGAGATCTTCCAGCGCATGTATGATGAGGAGTACAGGGATAAGTTCGAGGCGGCCGGCATCACGTATTTCTATACACTGATCGATGATGCAGTAGCCCGCGTCATGCGCTCGGAGGGCGGCTTTGTGTGGGCCCTCAAGAATTACGACGGCGACGTTATGAGCGACATGATGGCGACCAGCTTCGGCTCTCTGGCCATGATGACATCGATCCTTGTGTCCCCTGCCGGATACTTTGAATACGAAGCCGCGCACGGAACAGTACAGAGACACTATTACAAGCACCTCAAAGGAGAGAAAACCTCCACGAACTCGGTCGCGACGATCTTTGCATGGACCGGCGCGCTCAGAAAAAGAGGAGAGCTGGATCAGATCCCGGAACTTGTCAGGTTCGCGGATCTTCTGGACGAGGCGACGCTGGAGACGATCGAATCCGGCAAAATGACAGGCGATCTCGCGCTGATCACGACGATTCCCGATGTGCAAAAGCTCGGAACCGAAGAGTTTATCATGGCGATCAAGGAGACGCTGGACAGCAAGATGAACGCATAAAAGGCTCGAATCGATCCTGCTTCCAGGTGAGTGCGGCATACCCCTTCAAATCGCGCTGTATTCGCGGGGATCCTTACAGATCAAAAAACCAGGCTTATGAAAGATAAGCCTGGTTTTCTTATTATACATTTTCACTCAGCTCTTCCCACTTTTCATAGAGCTCCGCCAGCTCTTCCTCCAGCGCTTCCTTGCGGCTGTTCAGTTCCGCGAGTTTCCCGGCATTGGAGTAGTTCTCCGGAAGGGCCATCTGTTCATCGATAGAGGCGATCTCCTCCTCAGCAGAAGCGATCTTCTCCTCACATTTGCGAAGGTCATTGGCGGCCTTGCGCATCCTTGCCTGTTCTTCTTTCTGCTGCGCCCAGTTCTGCTTCTCGGAAGAAGGAGCAGGAGATGTAACTCCGACGGCGCCGGCTTTGGGTGTTCCGGGCACTGCCGCGCCGGCGGAACCTTGCGCAAACACGCCCTGTCCGTCCCGGTAAGCGTCCTGCAGAAGCGCGTTTTCAACCTGCGCGGACTTCTCCAGATAGAAATCATAGTTTCCGATAAAGCGGTCAGGCGCCTTCTCAGAGTTGTTGCCGGGATAATTGAGCAGCACTTTCTGTGTCAGGGAGAGAATACGGCTTGCAGTGCGGTTTATAAAGTAGCGGTCATGAGATACGTAGAGAACGGTTCCCTCATAGGAGTTGAGCGCGTTCTCCAGCACATCCTTGGAGACCAGGTCCAGGTGGTTGGTGGGCTCGTCCAGGATCAGGAAATTGGCTTTGGAGAGCATGAGCTTTGCCAGAGATACGCGCCCCTTTTCGCCGCCGCTCAGGTCTCCGATCCGCTTGAATACTTCCTCGCCGGTAAAGAGGAAAGAGGCCAGCATACTGCGGATCTGCGTGTTGTTCATGGCGGGATACTCGTCCGAGATCTCTTCGAAGACAGTCTTGTCGTCATGCAGCACATGGTGTTCCTGGTCATAGTAACCGATGTGAACATTGGTGCCCAGCCTTATCACGCCTCTGTCCGGGGGAACGATCTCATTGAGGATACCCAGGATCGTGGATTTGCCGGTCCCGTTGTCACCGATCAGCGCGACATGTTCCCCGCGCCGGATCTTAAAGGAGATACCCGAGAACAGGTCTTTGCTGCCGTAGGATTTGGCCAGATCCTCTACACTCAGTACTTCGCGTCCGCTCTTGATACAGGGCGTGAAGACAAGATGCATATCGTCGCGGATCTCGACCGGTTTTTCCAGGACTTCCGTTTTCTGCAGCATCTTCTCACGGCTCTCTGCGCGCCGGATGGATTTTTCACGGTTGAAGCGGCGCAGCTTTTCGATGACCTCTTCCTGGTGACGGATCTCCGCCTGGTTGTTGAGCCAGGCGTGGTACTGCTGTTCGCGCAGCGCCTTTTTGCGCTCCGCATAGACGGAATAATTGCCGTTAAAGAGCATTGACTTTCCGTTCTCCAGTTCCAGTATCTTTGTGACCGTGCGGTCGAGGAAATAGCGGTCGTGGGAGACTACAAGCACAGTGCCGCGGTAGTTCATCAGGTAGGTCTCCAGCCATCGGATGCTGTTCATATCCAGATGGTTGGTGGGCTCATCGAGCATGATCAGATCGGGTTTCTGCACCAGGAGTTTGCTGAGCGCCACACGCGTCTTCTGCCCGCCGGAAAGGGTGGCTATGCGCTGGTCATATTCCTCAGCGGTAAAGCCCAGGCCCTTGAGGACGCCGGTCACCTCGCCTTTGTAGGCGTAGCCGTTCTCGCGCTCAAATCTGTGCAGAAGATCCGTATAGGCGGAGATCGTCTGCGTGAGTGCCTCGCCCTTGAGAGAATCCATCTCTTTCTCATAGCGGGAGAGCTGGTTTTCCATGTCGATCAGATACTGCTTGACAGAGAGGACTTCCTCATAGATCGTCCGGTCTGAGGAGAGATCCTGATTCTGGGCCAGATAGCCAAAACTGCAGTCGCGCTCAAAGGAGACGGATCCCTCATCCGCGGTCTCCTGACCGACGATGATCTTGAGGAGCGTGGTCTTGCCGGCGCCGTTAATGCCGACAATAGCGGCCTTGTCGCCCTTTTCCAGATGGAATGTGATGTCCCTCAGAACGATATTCTCCGGATATTCTTTACTAATGTGATGACAAGCAAGGATCATGGATCTGTTCTCTCAATTACTGATAAATGCATACTGTTAATACTGGTCAAAATACAGGCGGAAGAAGAAAAACTCCGTCCGCGCCGGTTTGGTCTGTCAGTCCGGCATATGCCGGTATTCCCAATGATATAGAAAAAAAGAGGATAAGTCAAACGCGCGCAGACCGGGCAGAAGGGGCTGAGCGCACATTGCAAGGCCGTTCTTTTAATGACGGCAACCGGATATGGCAAATCGGGATGTCCGTATTTGTAATTGACGGGTTTTTGGCAAACCGATATAATAAATATGTATGTTATAGCTAATTTGCGTTTATAAAAGCGGCTTTTGTGATGATGTGACTGGGCCGCGGCATAAGGAAAGGACGTAGTTGGAAGCGTGGAAGAACGGGGGATTTCACAGGCAGTAATAGGGAGACTGCCTCGTTACTACAGATATCTCGGAGATCTGAAGAGCGAAGGCGTGGAGAGAATCTCCTCTCAGGAGCTGAGCCGGATCATGAACGTCACAGCCTCACAGATCAGGCAGGACTTCAACAATTTCGGCGGTTTTGGACAGCAGGGATACGGATACAATACAAGTTATCTGTATGAGGAGATCGGCAAGATCCTTGGCCTCAACAAGCAGCACGACATGATCCTGATCGGAGCGGGTAATCTCGGACAGGCTCTTGTCAATTATATGAATCTCAAGAACCGGGGATTCTCTTTTAAGGGAGCATTTGACATCAATCCTCTGCTGCACGATAAAAAGATCGCGAACGTGCCGATCTATCCCATGGAGCAGATGCCCGGATTTATCAGGGACAACCACATCGATATCGCCGTCCTGACGATCCCGAAAGCGGCTGCGATCGAGATCACGCAGGTACTGGCGGAGACGCCCATCAAGGCGATCTGGAACTTTGCCCATGTGGATCTGAAAGTGCCGGACAGGATTCAGGTGGAGAGTGTTCACTTGCAGGACAGCCTTATGAAACTGTCCTATAATATTCGCCGTCATGAGAGCGAGAAATAATGCGCTGACCTGATCAGTCAGGTTAAGATGCGCCTTTTCCGGATACAGGGATCCGGGAAAGGCGTTTTTGTATCAAAACCCTGCTTATCGCGAACAAAAAGAGAACCATAATGAAATATCTGCTTACGGGAAATGAAATGGCGCAGGCGGACAGTCTGACGTCGGAAGTCATAGGGATCCCTTCCATCGTGCTGATGGAGAGGGCGGCGCTCGCCGTTGCGGGAGAGATCAGGTCGAGGACCGTGCAAGGCGCAGGAGTCACGATCCTGGCAGGACCCGGCAATAACGGTGCGGACGGACTGGCGGTCGGGCGCCTTCTTACGGACTGCGGCTATGATGTTCAATATCTCCTTCTCTCGATGAAAGAACCTCCGGAGGGCTCCTCCGCCATGACGCAGCAGCGGATCCTGCGGGCCTATGGCGCGGAGCTTCATGCCTGGAACCCGGAGGCGCTTAATGCCTTCAAACCTGATGTGATCGTCGACGCCCTGTTCGGCACAGGCCTTGCAAGACCTCTCTCGGGAACAGCTGCTGAGATCGTAAAAGCTGTGAATGAGTACAGAGCAAGGACCGGCTGCAAGGTGATCGGGCTTGATCTTCCGTCGGGTATCTCCTCGGAGACAGGAGAAGTGCTGGGATGCGCCTTCGAATGCGATCTCACAGTGACCTTTGCCTACTATAAGAGAGGTCATTTCCTGTATCCGGGCTGCACGTACTGCGGAGAGACTGTCCTGCGGCAGATCGGGATCCATGACAGAAGCTTTGACTGCGCAGGAGGAATGCGGCCGGAGATGATCATGCTGGAGCAGCAGGACGCGGGAAGACTCCTTGTCCGCAGGAACGGAGGCGGCAACAAGGGGACTTTTGGCAAAATACTGATCATTGCCGGAAGCTGCGCCATGTGCGGCGCGGCGCTGCTCAGCGCGGAAGCCTGCATGAGAAGCGGCGCGGGCATGGTAAAAATCTTCACAAGAGAGGAAAACAGAGTTATCATTCAGGAGAAGCTTCCGGAGGCGATGCTGACTGTTTACAGTTCGCTCCCCGGGGAGGCGGAGCTTGTGGCCGCTGCCGAAGACCAGCTGCGCGAGAGTCTCTGCAGGGACCTCGACTGGGCCGACGCGGTCGTGATCGGACCTGCGGTCGGAAGAGGCAGGGAGGCGCAGATCCTGCTTGACGCGCTGCTGACATACGTGTCAGAAGGCAGAAAAAGGGCCGCTGCGGCGGCCGGTACCGGATATAAGCCGCTTCGCGGGATCGTGATCGATGCGGACGCGCTCAGGCTGATCGCGTCGAGTGATGCGGCAGACGCGCTGATGCAGGACAGGGATCCTGATACGGTCTGCATCCTGACGCCCCATCTGGCGGAATTCGCGGACCTTGTCCACGTGACAGTGCCCCGGGCCGGAAGAGACCGGATCCCGCTTTTAAGAGAACTCGCCGGGCGCTACCAGTGCACGGTCATCGGCAAAGACGCGAGAACCCTGATCGTCTCAAGCGTCGAGAGGGAGATCACGATGATCACAAACGGAAACAGCGGAATGGCAACAGCAGGCAGCGGAGATGTGCTGACAGGCATCACTGCGGCTATGATCATGGCAGTGCAAGGCGGTGAGGCGCGCGGACACAGAGCGGCGCAGGCGGCTGCCTATATTCACGCGGAAGCCGGGGACCAATGCAGGCGCAGGATGGGAGAGCGGGCCATGCTGGCCGGCGACCTGATCCGCGCGGAGGAGTCCGTATTCCATCAATTAGAGAATCCCCTGCCTTTACAGGCATCGGATCCCCAATAAAACATTACAGGAGGCTGAAATGGCTGACAGAACCAGGGAACAATCATCTTGCAGAACGACGGATTCGGAAGGATTTGATCGGATCTGGGCACAGATCGATCTGGACGCGCTGCGCTTTAACATGGAAAGCATGCATGACAGTATTCAAGAAGGAACGCAGATGGTCGCTGTCCTGAAAACAAACGGATACGGCCACGGCGCCGTGATCCTGATGAAGGAGCTGGAGAAGCTCCCCTACGTATGGGGGTACGCGGCGGCAACCTTCGAGGAGGCCAAAGAACTGCGGGATAACGGCGCGCAAAAGCCGATCATCCTGCTCGGCTATGTGTTTTCATACTGCTATGACCAGCTGATCGAACTCGGGATCAGGCCGGCCTGTTTCAGACCTGATATGTTGGAACAGCTCTCTCTGGCGGCTGAGAGGCAGGGCAGTCCCGCGCGCATCCACATCGCGGTGGACACAGGCATGGGAAGGATCGGGATCCGACCGGACGACGAAGGCCTCAGGTTCGTGGATAAAGCGATCCATACGCCCGGTGTTGTCGTAGAGGGTATGTTCACACACTTCGCCAAGGCGGATGAGAGCGATCCCGCCCCGACGCATGCGCAGATCGCGCTGTATCAGCATTTTGCGGGCAGGATCCGTGATGAACTGGGCTATGAGATCCCGATCTGCCACATATCCAACAGCGCGGGGATCATCGAGTTCCCGGAGGCCAACCTGAATCTGGTGCGCGCGGGGATCACATTGTACGGCCTCTGGCCGTCTGATGAGGTCAGCCGGGTCAAAGTACCGCTGAAGCCCGTCATGACGCTCTACTCCCGCATCGTCTATATCAAGGAAGCCGGGCCCGGCGTCAGCGTCAGCTACGGAGGAACCTATACCACGAGTGCGGATATGACGCGGATCGCCACGATCCCGGTCGGCTACGGCGACGGGTATCCCAGAAGTCTGTCGGGCAAGGGCTATGTCCTGATCTGCGGGAAGAAGGCGCCGATCCTGGGAAGAGTCTGCATGGACCAGATGATGGTAGACGTCACGGATATACCGGAAGCGGAAGAGGGCAGTCTCTGTACCCTGATCGGACAGGACGGCGGAGAATGCATCACAATGGAAGAACTCGGAGATCTGTCCGGAAGGTTCAATTATGAGCTTGCCTGCGATATCAATACCAGAGTTCCCAGGATCCCTTGCGGCGGATCCCTCGGTTGACGGTTTAACGTGTTAATGGTATAGTCTAATTTAAGTCTTTTGCAGAGAATATGCTATTCGCCGGAACAACCGTGCCCGGCAATGGAAATAGAGAAGATAAGGAGCGAAAATATGTCAGGACATTCCAAATTTGCGAACATTAAGCACAAAAAAGAGAAAAACGATGCTGCCAAGGGTAAGATCTTTACCATTATCGGCCGCGAGATCGCGGTAGCCGTAAAGGAAGGCGGCCCTGATCCGAGCAATAACTTCAAGCTGGCCAAGGTCGTCGCGAAGGCGAAGGCCAACAATATGCCCAACGAGACCATCGAGCGCGGCATCAAGAAAGCGGCGGGCGACATCGGCAACGTAAACTTCCAGTATAATACCTACGAAGGCTACGGCCCCGGCGGGATCGCGATCATCGTTGACACCCTGACAGATAACCAGAACAGGACGGCTGCCAATGTCAGATCCGCTTTTACAAAGGGCGGCGGAAGCATCGGCACACCCGGATGCGTCTCCTTCATGTTTGACAAGAAGGGACAGATCATCGTAGATAAGGAAGAGTGTGATCTGAGCGCGGACGACCTGATGATGATCGTTCTTGACGCCGGCGCGGAGGACATCAAGGAAGAAGAGGACAGCTTCGAGATCATCACAGCGGAGGAGGATTTTGACGCAGTCGAGAAGGCGCTCAAGGATGAGGGCATCGCGCTCGCTTCCTCGGAAGTGACGATGATCCCCCAGAACTATGTCAAGGTCACAGATGAGACTATGCTCAAGCAGATCAACAGGATCCTGGATATTCTGGACGACGATGACGACGTGCAGAACGTCTATCACAACTGGGACGAGGACTGATCCTTCTGCGGCACAATTTAAAAGGTATGATCAGGGCAGCTTTGTGTACAGGCATGAAGCTGCCCCATTGACATAAGAAAGAAATCTCCTGCCTTTTCATGGCGGAGAATGAGGCGGAATATGCAGATTTACGATCCGGATAACGATCCGGGCACGGCTCGGGAAGCTTTTAAGCTTCTGAAAAATCCGCTCCCCGAGCCGCCCCGCAGAAACCACGTGCGAATGGAATTTGACCTGGCCATGGACGGGGAGGACGAATTTGATCTGGAGATCAGTGAGGATGACGACTTTGATATTTAGCATTGAAAGGCAGAATTCTCACAGATCGGTGACGGCGGACAGCAGCAGATAAGGAAGGTTGACGGAGGAGATGGCTTCTACCACAAGGAAGAAGAGTACACAAAGCAATAAGAGAACTACAAGGAGCAGGAGTTCAACCGGCAGCAGAAAGACACAGTCTGCCAGAAGAACAAAGGCGGACGCGGAGATGCTCGCGCTGGAAGAACGCAGAGCGATGGAAGTCCGCAGGGATATCCGGTTGTTAGTGCTGTTCGCGGCACTGGCGTTTGTGATGATCGCGGAGCTTGGATACGGAGGCGTAGTCGGCAAAGCAGTGTCCTCAGTCATGTTCGGACTGTTTGGTGCGACAGCTTATCTCATCCCTCCTTTTGTGTTCATCATGGTCATATTTATCATATCGAATCTTGGCAAGAGAACGCTGCCGGCAAGGACAGCTTCTCTTGTTGTGCTTATGATCGCGATCGGCGCAGGCTGCGAGCTCTGGGGCGGCGAGGCGGCCAAGGCGGCTGCATATGATCCGGCCGCCATTTACCAGCGCTGCGCCGCGGCCAAAGAAGGAGGCGGACTCCTGGGCGGCAGCCTTGCGTACGGCCTGTTCAGCCTGTTTAGAAATGTCGGATCGGTCTTTATCCTGATCCTGCTCATTCTGATCTGCCTGCTCGTGGCAACCCAGTTCTCCCCGGTCGCGCGATACAGAAAGGCGCAGGAGAGAAGGATCGAGAGAGGCGATCCGTCCTTTATGGAAAAAAGGAGGATGAAGGCGCAGCAGGCGCGCGCTGAATCCCAGAGGCGCCGTGAGCTGATCCGGCAGGAGAAAGAAAGAGAGAGAGAGGAGCGGGAGAAGCTTCTCGAACAGGAGCGGCTCAACAGAGAGGAAAGACAGAAAGAAGCGCAGAAGCGCGCCGACGCGGCAGACATGCTGAACAGCGTGATCGAGCCCGCGCTGCAGGAGGAAGAGGAGGATTTTGGCCTCGATGAAGGCTCCACCCTCTTCAGGAGAAGAGAGAAAAAGCCGTCCGGGACGCGGGAAAGGAACGCTGTCCCCGCGCGGGAAAGAAATACAGTCCCGGTGCGTGAAGCGGAACCCGCACCGGAGAGGATCCGCAGCAATACTTCACACGGCATCCGGTTCCTGGACAAGGACAGGGACAATACCGCCAAGGCGGAGGAAGTCCGTATCAGCGCGAAAGTCATTGAGGCGGATAGCGCGGAGCCGGCAGAGAGGATCCTCCGTCCGGATCCCAATACAGTTCGGGTGGAGTCCGAGAGTATGTTTACGATCGATCCCGCCGAGAGGAATGATTATAATAGAAATCCGGGCCGGGCTACTATGACTGTGTTCACAAGGACAACCGATACCGGTGATCTTTCCGACGATCTGCAGTTCCCCTTCCACAAGGAGGAGAATGAGCGCAGCATGAGAAAGATCTATGCCAATGACAACGTCGGCAGTTATATGAACGCCGGTACTCTGGATATCGCGGACGCGGGCGGTATGTCGACTTTCAACGCGCAGCAGAAAGCGGAACCCGCTCCGGGTGTGAACGGCGAGCTGCCTTGGGGCGCTGATGCCCTGACAGAGGAGGAAATAGCTGCGATCGAGGCGGCTGAAGCGAGTGCAGCGGCCGCAGAGGCTGCTCCTGTAAAGGAAGCAGTGCAGGCGGCTGCGCCTGTGCGGACGACCGTGACGGCGAAAGAGAAGCCTCAGCAGGCAGCTCCTCCCATTTCCGAGGAGGACCTTGAGGGGATCGAGGTTCACAGGGACCGCGGAGAAGATGGCGGAAAAGGCGCCGGCAGAACGGTCATGAGCGGTCAGAACAGAAGCAGGGAAAACCGCAAGTACAGTTTTCCTCCCTTCAGCCTGATGGAAAAGGGGCAGAAAACTGCGCACATTCGGCGTCAACGTCACGATCTCACAGATCAGCCAGGGACCTTCCATCACCCGCTACGAGCTGCAGCCGGAGCAGGGCGTCAAGGTCTCAAGGATCGTCAATCTGGCAGATGATATCAAACTCAGTCTTGCGGCGATGGATATCAGGATCGAGGCGCCGATTCCCGGCAAACCGGCCATCGGTATCGAAGTGCCCAACAAGCATCCGTCGCTTGTCGCTCTGCGGGATATTCTGGAGACCCAGGAATTCCGCGGCGCAAAGAGCCGTCTCGCGTTTGGAGTCGGCAAGGACCTGGCAGGCAATACGGTTGTTACGGATATTGCAAAGATGCCCCACCTTTTGATTGCCGGCGCGACAGGATCCGGAAAATCGGTATGTATCAATACGATCATCATGAGCATCCTCTACAAGGCGTCACCGGATGAGGTGCAGCTGATCATGATCGATCCCAAGGTCGTGGAGCTGAGCGTGTATAACGGTATCCCCCACCTGATGATCCCGGTCGTGACAGATGTCCGCAAGGCATCGGCCGCGCTGAACTGGGCGGTCGCTGAGATGGAGCGCCGCTATAAGCTCTTTGCTGCCGCAGGAACCAGAGACCTGAACGGCTACAACGCTATGGTTAAAGCAAAGGGCGACGAGGCGGGAGAGAATGAGAAGGTTCTTACGAGACTTGTCGTCATTGTCGACGAGCTGGCGGACCTGATGATGGTTGCCAAGAACGAAGTGGAGTCATCGATCTGCCGTCTGGCTCAGCTCGCGCGCGCGGCAGGTATTCATCTGATCATCGCGACGCAGAGACCTTCCGTGGATGTAATTACAGGCCTGATCAAGGCCAATATGCCCAGCCGCATTGCGTTTGCGGTCACCAGCCAGGTGGATTCGCGCACGATCCTCGATATGGCAGGCGCGGAGAAGCTGATCGGCAAGGGCGATATGCTCTTCTACCCGCAGAACTACCAGAAACCGGCCAGGATCCAGGGAGCATTCGTGTCGGATGAAGATGTGCAGAAGGTCGTCTCCTATATCAAGGCGAACAACACTTCGGACAGCAGCGCGATGGCTGATATCGAAAATCAGATTGACGGCATCGCGTCATCGAACGGAAACGGACAGGACGCGGATCTCAAGGGAGATTCTGTCTACGATGAATATTTTGCCGACGCAGGCAGATTTATCATCGAAAAGAACAAGGCGTCGATCGGAATGCTGCAGAGGGTGTTCAAGATCGGCTTTAACAGGGCGGCAAGGATCATGGACCAGCTGGCAGAGGCCGGCGTAGTCAGTGAAGAAAACGGAACAAGGGCGAGAACGGTCCAGATGGATATGCCGACTTTTGAACAGTTCCTGGAAGAAATGTGAGCACGGCACGGAGGTATACAATGACGAAGATCATAGATGGCAAGCTGATCTCGAAGCAGATCAAAGACGAAGTCAGGGAAGAGACCCGGATCCTGGAAGAGAAAGGCATCCGGCTGACACTGGCAGTCGTACAGGTCGGAGAGGACCCCGCAAGTACGGTATATGTGCGCAACAAGCAGAAAGCGTGCGAGTACACCGGGATCGCCTCTGTCAAGATCGCGATGCCTGCGGAAACAACACAGAAAGAGCTTCTTTCCAAAGTCCGGGAACTGAATGAAGATTCCTCGATCAACGGGATCCTGGTACAGCTCCCCCTTCCGAAGGGGCTTGACGCCAATGAAGTGATCCGAGCGATCTCTCCCTTAAAGGATGTAGACGGCTTCCATCCTCAGAGCGTAGGCGCGCTCAGCATCGGCCTTCCCGGCTTTAAGTCCTGCACGCCTGCGGGGATCATCGAGCTCATCAAGAGAAGCGGGATCGAGACCGAAGGCAGAGAGTGCGTGATCGTCGGAAGAAGCAATATCGTCGGAAAGCCTATGGCCATGATGATGATCAGGGAAAACGCGACCGTTACAGTCGCTCATTCCAGGACGGTTGATCTGCCTGCAGTCTGCCGGAGAGCAG
The DNA here is from genome assembly GCA_902801415.1 of uncultured Lachnospiraceae bacterium. Lineage (GTDB taxonomy): Bacteria > Bacillota > Clostridia > Lachnospirales > Lachnospiraceae > CAG-791. The sequence continues at coordinate 3,581 of CADCIK010000053.1, read as the reverse complement.
ACATTCTGATTACGGCTGTCGGCAGAGCCAAAATGTTTAACAGAGAATATGTAAAACCCGGCGCGGCAGTTATCGACTGCGGCATGAACAGAGATGAGAACGGCAAGCTGTGCGGCGACGTGGACTACGAGGACGTCTTCCCGGTCGCATCCGCGATCACACCGGTGCCCGGCGGCGTTGGCCCCATGACCGTTGCCATGCTGATGAAAAACTGCCTTGACAGCGCCAGGATCCAGGGAATCGTATAAAGGAATCAGAAAATGAGCAGACAGGTTAAAATTGCGGCTGTTCTGGTATCCATAGCCGCGGCGCTTGTCATCGGATATCTGGCTTACCAGCACAGTCAGGCGCACTCGAGAGAGGCGCTCCTCAATAAATCGGCGGAGATGGCGCAGTCAGGCTATTACGCGGACGCGGCCCGGCTGATCGACAGGGCGCTGACGCTTCCGGGAGACGGCGTGCGCAGCGACGAGATGCTGTATTTGAAGAAGGCGGATTACCTGCAGAAATCCGGCGACACCGCGGAAGCGCTGAGCATTGCTATGCGCGTTGTCAAAAACACGCAGGAGGGGCAGCAGGAATTCGACGACGCCTGGGAGAGGATCGTATCGATCTGTTCCGAAGAGGGCGAGTACGGAAAGCTGGCCACACTTCTGGAAGGAAGCGAGCTGGAATCCGTAAAGAGCAAATACTACAACTATCTGGTCTATGATCCGGTCTTCCGGGATCCGCCCGGAACCTATAAGGGAGAGATGAACCTGATCATCGAGAGCCAGGGCGTGGGGACGGTCTTCTATACGATCGACGGCGAAGAGCCTACAGACAGAAGCAATCTGTACACGGACGGGATCAGGCTGCGCCCCGGTATTTACACGGTGAAGGCTCTCTTCATCAACCGGTACGGCCTCAAGAGCAGTATTATCACAGGAACTTATCAGGTCCTGGATGACTGAATCACTGTTTTGGCATGCCAAAAAACAGCTGTTCAGCAATATTTTGGCTTTGCACAGGAGAAAAACAGTGGTAGTATGATTAAGGCTTTAATACACTAACGTATTCAATTGCAATTGTGACTATGGAGGTAGATATGTTCAAGATCATTAAGAAGGAGAATCTGGCCCCCAACATTTTTCTGATGGATGTTGAGGCACCCAGAATTGCCAAGTACGCGCTCCCCGGACAGTTTCTGATCGTTCGCGTGGATGAAGAGGGAGAACGGATCCCGCTGACAATCTGTGATTATGACAGCGAAAAGGGTATCGTGCAGATCGTATTTCAGGTCATCGGCGGAGATACTTATCGCATGTCTCATCTGGAAGTCGGTGACAGCTTCGCGGACATGGTGGGACCTCTTGGAAAGCCTTCCGATCTTACGGAACTGCCCATCGAGGAACTCAAGAAGATGAAGATCTGCTTCATCGCGGGCGGCGTCGGAACAGCGCCTGTCTACTGCCAGCTCAAATGGCTTAAGAACCAGGGCGTGGATGTGGACTGCATCCAGGGCGCGAGGACCAAAGACATCATTATCCTGGAGAAGGAGATGAGCGAAGTCTCCAACCTTCATATCTGTACCGATGACGGATCCTACGGGATCGCCGGCAACGTGTGCGTGGCGCTCCAGAAACTCTGGGACGAGGGACAGCGCTTTGACAGAGTCATCGCGATCGGCCCTATGATCATGATGAAGTTCGTATGTCAGCTCACTAAGCAGCTCGGCGTAGAGACCATCGTTTCCATGAACCCGATCATGGTAGACGGCACCGGAATGTGCGGCGCCTGCCGCCTGATGGTAGGCGGAAAAGTGAAATTCGCCTGCGTCGACGGACCGGAGTTCGACGGCCACGAAGTGGATTTCGCACAGGCTATGCAGAGAATGAAACTGTACGCCACCGAAGAGGGACGCCTGTATCTGAAGGCCAAAGAGGGTGATACGCACCACGGCGGCTGCGGAAACTGCGCAAACTGACGGTCTTCTATACAGAAAGGATGTACGATTATGGATATGATGAAGAAAGTCCCGGTACGGGAACAGGATCCGCTCGTCAGAGCAGGGAACTTTGAAGAGGTCTGCCTCGGTTATAATAAAGAAGAAGCGGAGAAAGAAGCGCTCCGCTGCCTCAACTGCAAAAACCCCAAATGTGTGCAGGGATGTCCCGTCAATATTGATATTCCCGGCTTTATCACGAAAGTGAAAGAAAGTGATGTGAAGGGCGCCTATGATGTGATCAGCCTTTCCTCCTCCCTTCCCGCCATCTGCGGCCGCGTATGTCCCCAGGAGACACAGTGCGAGGGCAAATGTGTGCGCGGTATCAAGGGCGAGCCCGTTTCCATCGGAAAGCTCGAGAGATATGTCGCGGATACAGCGCGCGAGATGGGCATCAAGCCCCAGCAGGCCGAGAAGAAAAACGGACATAAGGTCGCAGTGATCGGTTCCGGCCCTGCAGGCCTTACCTGTGCGGGCGATCTGGCCAAGCTCGGCTATGACGTCACGATCTTTGAGGCGCTGCACAAGGCAGGCGGCGTTCTGGTATATGGTATCCCCGAGTTCCGTCTTCCCAAGGACGCTGTCGTTGAGAAGGAAATTGAGAACGTCAAGCATCTCGGCGTCAAGATCGAGACAGACTGTGTTGTAGGCAAATCCGCAACGATCGACGACCTGATGAAGAATGAGGGCTTTGAGGCCGTATTCATCGGTTCCGGCGCGGGCCTTCCCAAGTTCATGGGCATTCCCGGCGAGCAGGCCATGGGCGTATTCTCCGCCAATGAGTACCTGACAAGAAGCAACCTGATGAAGGCATTCAGTGATTCCTCCAGAACACCGATCATGAAGGCTAAGAAGGCTGTGATCGTAGGCGGCGGCAACGTTGCTATGGACGCGGCAAGAACAGCGCTTCGTCTCGGCGCGGAGACCCATATCGTCTACAGACGAAGCGAAGAGGAGCTTCCCGCAAGACGCGAAGAAGTTCATCACGCGAAGGAAGAGGGCATCATCTTCAATCTTTTGACCAATCCCGTTGAGATCCACGCGGATGAAAACGGATGGGTCAAAGGCATCACCTGCCTGCGCATGGAGCTGGGCGAGCCCGATGCGTCCGGAAGACGCAGACCTGTGGAGATCCCCGGATCCGAGTTCTACATTGAGTGCGACGCGGTGATCATGTCCCTTGGAACAAGCCCCAACCCGCTGATCTCCTCTACTACCAAGGGCCTCGAAGCCAACAGAAGAGGCTGCATCGTGGCAGATGAAGAGAAGGGTCAGACTTCCAAAGAAGGCGTTTTCGCAGGAGGCGACGCAGTGACAGGCGCGGCGACCGTGATCCTGGCTATGGGCGCCGGCAAGGCGGCGGCCAGGGGTATTGACGAATATCTGTCCGCGAAGTAATTTAATACTAGCATTACAACGGAGCGTATACCGCCTGTATGCGGTATACGCTCTTTTTAACGAAGATTTTGAGCAAGGAATAAGAGACGTACATGACACAGATTCTGGAGTTGTCTGCGGAGGAGCAGAGAGACATTTTTGGCAGCAAGGACCATTTTGTGAGAAAGATCGAGAAAGATCTGGATGTCGCGGTGATCGC
>CADCIK010000052.1 GCA_902801415.1 uncultured Lachnospiraceae bacterium | reverse complement strand
AGTACAAGGTAGATAGGCGTGAGGTGTAAGTGTGGCAACACATTCAGCTGACACGTACTAATAGGTCGGAAGCTTATCCTTAAGTTCTTGGAAGGAGCGTAAAGCCCTTTCGGTGTTCAGTTTTGAAGGTACTGAAGTATATGCCTTGATAGCTCAATGGTAGAGCACGCGGCTGTTAACCGCGGTGTTGCAGGTTCGAGCCCTGCTCGGGGCGCTGAAAGACAGCAGTTGATCTGCTGTCTTTTTGTTTACTGGTTTATGGATCAAGTGATGACGATTAACGATCATAAGCAGTTATTTTTGTTTTCTAATGATCTGTTGATCGAGATATTAAATCTTTTCAGTTGCTAAGGTATCTAAAGTCTGCTATACTGTTTAGGCTGAAGAGCAGTTGTACGGCTCCGTGGTCAAGAGGTTAAGACATCGCCCTTTCACGGCGGTAACACGGGTTCGATTCCCGTCGGAGTCATCAATAATTAAATGCGCTTGCGCACATTTAATTATGCAAGCTTTCTCTTGAAAGCTTGCTGGCATATTTTATGGACCCTTAGCTCAGTTGGTTAGAGCTCCCGGCTCATAACCGGTCGGTCCTGGGTTCGAGTCCCCGAGGGTCCACTACACCAGAAATGGTGAAGGAGCGGCAGTTTGATACTGCTGTTAACACAACAGAACAATCCGTGTTTTGGAGGATTGCATATTGTGCCGGCCGGCATGGCGGAATTGGCAGACGCGCGGGACTTAAAATCCCGTTCCCCTAAAGGGAGTGCGGGTTCGACCCCCGCTGCCGGCATTGAAGAAGAACTCGCTCATTGAGCGGGTTCTTTTTTTGCGGAACAATTGAGTTCAGAGAATTCAAGGATAGTACGACCGTTAAATCATTGGGAAAGAGTATGATCTCTTGTGGTAAAATAACCATGAGGCAGTAAGGAACCATGCAATCTAACTGCCAGGCAATGAAGCTGCCAAGTAATAAGAATACCAGGCAATAGAACTGCCAGGCAAACTGCCGTGAAATGCAAACAACATTATACATACAATAGAAGGCGTATTTACCGTGAACAGATCATCATTATTTAAACTTAAAGCATACAAAAAGACGTTCAAAAGAACCGCTGCTGTCATGGCTGCGGCAGTGCTGATTGTAACTATGCTTGCGGGCTGCAAACAGGGCGAAAGCGCAGTCCAGGCTGCGGAGAATGGAACAACAGTCCAGGCTGCAGAATCCGCTGAGTACGCGGTCAGGGACGTGAAGATCTTTGACGGAGAGCTGACGGAACGAACGGTTCCGCTGCGGTTTTACAAAGAGGCGCCGCATGTCGCGTATATGGGGATCAGGGAGTATTTTGACCTGATGCTGGGCGGCGGACTTACCGTGGCGGATCATGGAGACGGGACCTTCACGCTGACGAATGCGAAGGGTGCCGAAGCTGATGTGGATACCGTGAAGGGAATTGTGATCATGGAGGATATGCCTTCATTCGACAATTATCTGGAGGATGCCAAGGCGGGCGTCCAGTCTTCGTTCAAGGACAGCCCGGCGCCGTATCTGAGACTGCGGGAAGTCGTGTATGAGGGGGAACCTGAGCCGGTCACATTTGACTTCGGAGCGCTTGGGATCGCGATTTACGGTGACGAAGAGGATGTCTGGTTTCCCGTCTCGATCCTTTCAAGCTGGTTTACGGATATAGCGCAGAACAGATTGACCTATAACGGGAAGTATTTGTACAAGTTCTCCGGAGAGAGCAGTTATACTCGGGATCTGGAGTATTTTGACACAGAGTATATGGACGGCGTGCTGCAGGGGCAGCCCAGAGACGAGGATCTGGCTTCTGAAAGTTACGCGGAGCTGGGATTTGTTTTCCGGTACATGTACGGGTATCCGGGCACGACGGGTCTCGATCCTGTGGTTCTTCGGGACCAGGGGCTGGACGCGGCGCTTAAGGACTGCGGAGAGTCGGGGCAGGAACTGATAAGGGAACTGTCGTCGAGAGATATGAGGGAGTTCTGGCACGGAATGTACAGGCTGTCAGGTACTGTGCTCGAGGATGGTCACAATGATACATCGCTGAATATCGGCGTCGTCGACGCAGGGAGCGATGAGCGATACCAAAGCTTCAGGGAGTTCACGTGGAATGCGTATTCTGAAGGCGGAATGAGCGAACTTGAGCAGAAACTGACGAAGGCCAATCTGGGGATCTTTCAGGTAAGACCGGAGGAGCTGACGCAGAACAAGTATTATTCATCCGGCGATACTGCTGTGATCCTGCTGACTGCGTTTACCGTCGACAGAGAGGCCTGGGAGGCGTTTTACCGTGACGACGGGCCTGTTCCCGGCGATACGTATGGAACGATCGCACAGGGTCTGATGAAAGCAGCTGAGGACGGGCGGATCCGGAATGTGATCATCGACCTGAGTACAAACGGCGGCGGCTACTCGGATGCGGCAGCTGCTTGTATTTCCCTGATGACGGGGAGAGATTACCTGTGCGGATATGATGAGCTGAGTAAGCAGCATTTTAAGGTGTATTTTGACATAGACAGGAACCTTGACGGAGAATTCGATGAAAAGGACGAGGAAGTACACTATGACTATCATTACGGAGCGCTTGTAAGCAACGCTTCCTTCTCCTGCGGCAATCTGTTTCCCTTCTTGGTCAGAGATGAAGGAGGCGTAGTGATCGGAGAGAGATCCGGCGGCGGAGTATGCAGTATTCAGAAAGCGGTTCTGAGCGAAGGGTTTGATATCCGGATCTCGGGCTGCAAATTTAAACTGACGGATTCACGGAATTCTGATTTTGAGCCGGGGATCGAGCCGGATATCCTGCTGGAACTTCCGGTTGAAAAAGCTGTGGATGATATCACCGGTAAGGAGACGGAGACCAAAGATTATTCGGCTTACGGTGATCTGGACAAGATCTGCGAAGAGGTGAGCGAGTGGTTTGCACAATAACGCAGCTGACAGAAGATCGGATGCCGTATACCGGCAATGCACGAGCTGAAAGGTGAATAGTACTGTGAGGAGGTAAATGAAATGAGATTTCCCCGAAACTTTCTGTGGGGCGGCGCTGTGGCAGCCAATCAGTGTGAAGGCGCGTATCTGGAGGATGGAAAAGAGCTGAGCGTGCCGGATATGCTGCTGGGAGGAGATGTGAATACGCCAAGGACTTTCCTTCCCAGGATAGACGAGACTGCATTTTATCCCAGCCACGAAGCCATTGATTTTTATCATCGGTACAAAGAGGATATAGCGCTGTTTGCGGAGATGGGATTTACCTGTTTCAGGCTCTCGCTCAACTGGGGCCGTATCTTCCCTAACGGCGACGACAAAGAGCCCAATGAAGCCGGTCTTGCTTTTTATGACAAGGTTTTTGACGAGTGCCGCAAGTATGGCATTGAGCCGCTTGTGACGCTGTGCCACTATGAGATCCCGTGGAATATCGTGACCAAATACAACGGATTCTATTCCAGGGAGACCATCGACCTGTTCCTTCGCTATGCGGAGACGGTATTCAGGCGCTATAAAGGAAAGGTCAAATACTGGCTGACCTTCAATGAGATCAACATTCCCTGCATGGGAGAGGGAGGGATCGGCAACCTGTATGGCCTTGGCCTTATGGACGAGGACGACATCCGCGCGGATCACCCGATCCCGCTGACAGAGCTCAAAGGCGACCTGCAGAAGACATATACGGCGCTGCACCATGAATTCCTTGCGTCCGCGCTCGCGGTCAGGCTGGGCCATGAGATCGACCCCGATAATGTGATCGGCAACATGATCTGCCATGTCACGGTGTATCCGCTGACGCCCAATCCGGTCGATATGATAATCTCAAGAACAATCTGTGCGGAGACGTGCAGGTCCGCGGGGAGTACCCGGAGTTCGCGTTTAAATTCTTTAAAGACAACGGGATCGACACATCCTTCATCAAAGAGGGCGACCTCGAGATCCTCAAGGCGGGCACGGTCGATCTGTATACCTTCTCCTATTATCAGTCCGGCTGCGTGACGGAGGATACCGATGCGGAGATGACGGCAGGCAATATGGTCAAAAACGCGAAGAACCCCTATCTGAAAGCCTCCGATTGGGGCTGGCAGATCGATCCTGACGGGCTTAGGTATACATTGAACCTTATACACGACCGATACCCAAAAATGCCGCTGATGGTCGTTGAGAACGGTTTTGGCGCATTTGATAAGGTGGAAGAGGACGGCTCCATCCATGATCCCTATAGGATCGCGTATTTCAGGGAGCATATCCGGGCTATGGGCGAGGCGATCGAAGACGGTGTCCCGCTGATCGGCTACACGACCTGGGGACCGATCGATCTGGTCTCTGCAGGGACCGGCCAGTACGCGAAGCGGTATGGATTTATCTATGTGGACCGCCACGATGACGGAACAGGAGATTTCTCGAGAAGCCGCAAGGATTCTTTCTTCTGGTATAAGAAAGTGATCGGATCGGACGGAGAAGATCTCGCATAAGTGACGCATGCGCGACGGCATTTATGCCGCATGCACAATATTTTGACCGGAGAATAGAAAAACGTGTCAGCTGCCTGCATGAGGCATCTGACACGTTTTGGTTTTCATTATTGATTCATATTAATAAGACCGGTATGCGTTCTAAATCTGCTTCTAACGGCTTAATCGGAAGCCGCAGCGCTGTCTTCCTTCAGTGTCCAGATACTGAGAGATCCGTCCTTGCAGGAGAAGACGCCGTAGCCTTCTTCATCGATGACGACTTCCCGGCTCTCATTGCCCAGGACGTCGATCCATGTCTCGCCGGCATGCTGCATGCCGACATCCATCGCCTTGGCGTCGCCCTTACGGTTTGTCAGAACGACTGCAAGGCCTTTTCCGCCGTGTTCCTCGTCACCCTCCATAGTCCAGCCGATCACATCCGGATCGTCCAGATAGTCGTGCTGTGCGCCGTATACGCGGTCACGGCGAAGATCCATCATCAGGTCGATCTCCTTGTGGAAAGAGGGGCCGTTCTTGGCCTTGACCCCATAATAGTTGCCGTAGAATACGCAGGGGTATCCCTGAGGCCTCAGCAGGATCGTCGCGTACGCAAGAGGCACGAACCAGGGCTGGATCGCGCTCTCCAGTGCCTGGCCGGTCTGGGTGTCGTGGTTGTCGATAAATGTGACCGCGTGCATAGGATCCCGTTCTACCAGTGTGTTCTTCAAAAGCTCACGCATGTCGAATTCGCCGTTGCTGTTGCTGGCCTGGAAGAAGTTGTAGTGAAGAGGAACGTCAAACAGGGACATACATCCGTGGCAGTCCCGCAGGTATTCTTCGAGGATCTCTACTTCCGCATTCCAGTACTCACCGACTGCGAAAAGCTCCTTATGGTTGTTGGAACGAAGGTTATGCAGCCATTCAGGAAAGAAATCCCTTGCAATGTGCTTGACAGCGTCCAGTCTGAAACCATGTACGTTTGTGGTATCCAGATACCACTGGCCCCAGCGGGTCAGCTCTTCTCTGACCTTGGGAACGTCATAGTTGACGTTGGCGCCCATCAGGTAGTCGTAGTTGACGTTTTCGCGGTCAACGCCGCGATTCCACTGTATGCCTTTGAACTTATAGATCGCGACTTTTTCTTTGTTCTCGTCGTAATCGACGCCGTTAAAACAGGTGTGGTCCCAGACGAAATCCGAGTACTTGCCATTTCGTCCCGGGAAGGTGAATTTGGTCCACGCGTCGATCATCTTGGGAGCGGAGATCGTCTCCGTGCGGTCCTGGTGATTGGTTTCCACGGCCTGCACTGTCTCGGTCTCATCAGCGCCCATGCGGTGGTTAAGAACAATGTCCGCGTAGACATCAATACCGCAAGCCTGTAATCTGTTAACTGCTTCTATATATTCTTCTTTGGTCCCGTATTTGGTCGGGACAGTACCTTTCTGATCAAATTCGCCCAGATCGTACAGATCATAGACGCCGTATCCTGTATCGTTGATTCCGGCCTGTCCTTTGTAAGCCGGCGGCAGCCACACGGATGTGACGCCCTTGTCACGCAGCATCTGCGCATTGTTCCCTACGGTCTTCCAAAGGGAAGCGTCTGCGGGCAGATACCATTCAAAATACTGAAACATTACACCATTTTCTTTACCCATAGCAGCGAAACCTCCTTTGCTACTGTCAGGCTTGTGGTTGAAAGTATGGTAAAGCTGTTTCAGATGGCGTTCAAGGACTATTTTGACATGTTCTGCGGCATATTTGACAAACGGGCCTCGATCGCCTCGTGGAGATTGCCGGAAATGTAAAAATAACCCATGAGGATAGGGATATAAGTGATGGACAACGTCAGGAAAAGGGAAAGGATCATGCCAAGCACGCGGGGAAGGCGCAGATAGACTCTGCATACCATTAAAAGCGCGATATATCCGAAGAAGACCAGGTAGATCACGCCGCAGATGCCCGCGGACTGCAGGACGTTCTGTGCGATCTCGTTTTCAAACGGCTTGGTCATGGTGATTATGTAGACGCCGACAAGAGCAAGGGCGATATAGCCGGAGATCCTGGAAGGGTAGTAGCTGGTGAGCGGTTGAGGCTTTCTGATCGGATATCGGAGCTTTCTGAGGATCGCCAGACTCAGATAGTAGACGATCAGACCTTCTGCAGCGCCGAGCACGCCCATCGAAATGATGTAGATGCGGCGCAGATAATCATAGGAAAAAATTCCCTCCGCGACACTGACGCCGGCCTGCGCGAACATCTGGTTCATGCCTTCCTGCATAGCCATGATGTCGGCGTTGATATCGATGCCGGAGAGCGACGCCAGCGCCACTGAACAGATCAGCTCCGCAGCGGCGGAAAGAAACAGGACCAGCAAAAGAGTCCGGTTCATATCTTTCTCCGCTTTGATACAGGATCCGTACACCATACCGATGAAGGACATGCTGATCGCGTAGAAGATCGCCGTGAAGGTGCCGAAAAGAAAGGCAATCAGCACGGTACACACAAATACCGGCAGACTGTCTTTCCAACCGTATCTGGCTGAGAATGCCACCATGGGGATGGGGAAGACGAACATAAAGAATCCCTCAAAAAATCCTCCGGTCTGCCGGTTGACCAGCAGCAGGACCCCGAAAATGGCAACGATCATAGCTCCATAAGTTAATTCTTGTGTTTTCGTATTCATAAGTCAAAATATACACCTTAAAAAAGTATGTGTAAATCTTAATAGAATAAACAGAGCCATACCGCACTTAAGCGGCATGGCTCGTTCTTATCATTCGTGTCCGGCCATGAGCGCCTGCGGGCACTGTCCGAACAGATTCGGGGCTTATTCTTCAGCTTCTGCTGCGGCTTCTGCCTCTGTGTCATTGGGAGCGATCTCAGCGCTTCCTACATCCTCGCCTGCGTGCTCGGGCTCGCCGATCGCGCCGGGCTTGACGTTGCTGATGATGACGCGGAGCTTGCCGTTGGGGTCGACAGGGATCTCATCAAGCCACTGATAAGTGATCTTGAAGTTGGGATCCTTGAACATAGCCATGAGCTTCTCTTCGAGGACCTTTTCGATCTCTTCCTGCTTCTCGACGGGTGTCTCGGGATTTCTGACCATCATCAGAGTCAGATCATCGTAGGTCTCCTGGACCATTCTGTAGGAGATGATCTCGGGAATGTAGTTGACGATACCGGAGATGTTGCCCCACTCTGTGACGCTTCCGTCTCTGTGGTGGATGACGTCGTTCATGCGGCCCTGGACGCCTCTTACGAAGCGGAGGCCCTTCTTCATGTAGCTGTCCGCCTGATCGAAGGAGGTATAGTTGATCAGAGGGAGCTCAGTCTTGTAAAGAGGAGTGATGACCATCATGCCCTTCATAGCGGGACCGGTCAGATCCTTGTTGTAGACGTTGACTACGAACAGATCGCTGTTGACCTGGTAATACTTCTTGCCGGGGATGCGGATGACGCAGGAACCGGTCTCGCCCATTCCGTATGCGTCGATCAGGCCGGGGCCGAAGACGTCCATCAGAAGAGCTCTGGAAGGCTCGTCGAGCATCTCGCCGAAAGGTGTGTAGAAGCTGGGCTGATGGATGTAAAGGTCGTTCTCCTTGACGTACTTGGCAATACGCATCAGCAGGTTCTTGTGGTTGTAGAGATAGTCGGGCTTGTAAGCGTTGATCTCGTCCACCAGAGTCTGGGTGTCGACGCGCTGCTTGATCGTGTCGGACATATATTTGCGGCGGAGAATGCCGAGCTTCTGAATAGGAGAATCATACTCTTTGACGGGGCCGTGCAGGGAGTTGGGGCGGCACATGGTCTTTCCTGTGAAGGGATTGAATCCGCCGTAGCCCATGGTGCGCAGCCAGTTTGCTGTCACATAAGCGTACTCTCTGGGGGAGATCAGGACGCGGAGCGGTCTGCCTGTGGAACCGGAAGTAGGAGATACATGCCAGTATTTGTACTTCTCGGGATCCTTGGCGGCCTCTTCGTCCATCCAGTCACGTACCTGGTCCTTTGTGAGGAGCGGGAATTTATAGAGGTCTTCCGCGCAGTGATAATCATCGGGCGTTGTGCCGGTCTCTTCAAAACGTGCGCGATAGAAGGGAATCTCATAAGCTGCCTTCATGAGCTCGTGAACGCGCTCATTCTGCTTTTCGAGAATTCTCTGATAGTTCTTGGAATTAACGGGTTTTCTTTCCACATCCGCATAAGCTCTGAGGGTCAGAACATGCTCAAGCTTGTGGTCGAGTTCGTAATTGTGCATAGATTCCTCCTTATTAATAGGTTATATCCGCCGGGCGCTTTTTCTGCGGCCCGCGTGCCATAAGATCAGGCTTTATTATTTTAACACCGAATTTGGTTATTGTGCAGGTATTGAATTATCCACACATGGGGTATTATGATATTGAAAGCAAAATATGACAATAACCAGTTTAACGCTGAATAGGGAATAATACACAGATCATAGCAATTTGGGGAGAAACACATGAAGGACAGACGAGTACTCAGGACCAAAAAGGCGATCCAGAACGCGTATCTGGATCTTTTAAAGAAAAAAGGAACCGAGAAGATCACGATCTCGGATATCGCGAGAGAAGCAGATATAGATAGGAAGACATTCTATCTGCACTATGACTCGACGGAGGATATCATCAGGGAATATGCGGAGGAAAAGACCAAGGAGCTGCTGGCGAGACTTACGCTGAAAAGCTTCTTCACGCTGTCTTTTGACAAAAAGATATTTGCCAGGGAGGCCAACAATATGCTGCGCGAGCATCTGGATTTCTGCCGCATGGTGGCGCAGAATCCAAGTCTTGGATTTTTCTGGAACGAGGTGCAGGACGTGGCGGTACAGATCCTGTCGGAGATCTACAAGAGGCACTCGAGGCTTCCTGAGAGCGACCTCAAGATCCAGGTCAGCTTTTTTGTCGCCGGCGCAATGTATGTCTACCAGCGGTGGCTGCGGGATGAGATCCCCTGCAGCATGGAAGAAGTGGGTGACAAGGTCAGCGAGATCGCGTTTTCCGGCGTGCAGAGTATCCTCAGACAATCGTAATTATTGCCAAAATCTCTTAATCAATCGCGTGTGATCCGGCGGCGGAAGAGCGGATATTTCGAAGGATGAATGAGATACAGGCGGATGATATTTTTTGATATCTGCAAAAAATATTGCGTTATTTATTTCGCATATATTTATATCCGAAAAAATCATGAAAAAGAGAGTTATCAATACCGAAATCAACGAAAAGAATAATTAAATAAATTGTTATAAATAATCAAAAAATAGTTAATACTTTCGAGAGAATGTAACAAGATTAACCGATTCTTTCTAAAAAAAACCTAAAGAAAGTTAAGAAAAGATAGATTTCTTGACAGTGAAAAAACCATTTGCTATAGTACCGACGGCTGTTACAAGATACAGTTACGATTTAATTACAGACCGGTTCCGAGCTGCCGCTTGGAAACTAATGCAGGAGGATTCATGTTTTTCAAGAGATCTAAGGTACTGACAGGATTGGTCACATTCACGATGGCGGCAGCCGTTATGGGTGGACCGGTTCAGGCGATGGATTTATCTGCGCGGAGGAATGCTTCCGCGACACTGAACCCGATCACGGGGAATGTGATCACACCGGACAATGCACAGGCTGAACTGATCGCTGACGCGGTTTTGTCAATTGTAGGACCCGGACGCAGGGAGATCGATAACTTTGAGAGGAAGGAGATCGTCAACAGCGCTTCCGAAAAGAGCACTCTCAATAAGGAAAATAAGATCGAACTGGCTGTCGCGGCGCCCAATGTATATTTAAATATTCACACGGATGCTTCACTTGGAAGTGAAGTGATCGGAAAGCTTTACAGCAATGATGTCGCGAAGATCATTCAGGACAACGGAGGAGACTGGGTCAAGGTCAAGTCCGGCAAGCTTGTCGGCTATGTCCTGGGCGAATATCTGGTCAAGGGCGATGAAGCAGAGCTTCTCACTGAACTTGTCAAGAAGAATGTCGCGATCGTGGACAACAGCGTTGATGAAGTTGAGGTCCACAGCTACAAAGGCAGCTCAGGGGTCATGATGACTATGACACCCGGTGAGCAGGTCACTGTAGAAGAGGACATGGAAAACGAGACGGACGGCTGGATCGAAGTCTCGACAGAAAACGGCACCGGCTATGTCAGAAGCGAAGAGGTGAGCATCCAGGACAGCTACCCCGTTGCGGAGAGCAGCGAGGAGCAGCAGGAGCGCCTTGAGAACGCTACAGTGAAGGATATTGCCGATGACGCGCAGAAGAAAGCGGACGAGGCTTCTGAAGTGGCGCAGGCAGCAGCTGAGAAAGCAGAAGAAGCTGTCAGCATAGTGGAGAGCGAAGACGCGGAGCCTACCAAAGCGGAAGAAAAAGCCGCGGAAACAGCACAGGCAGTTGCGGAGCTGGCTCAGGCTGCAGCAGACAATACACAGGAAACAGCGGACACAGCGAAGGAAGACATGCAGAAGCATGGCGCTGAGACCGGAGAAGCGGTTGCGGAGTTCGCGCTGCAGTTCGTTGGTAATCCCTATGTCTGGGGCGGATCGAGCCTGACCCATGGCACGGACTGCAGCGGATTTACCATGGCGGTCTATGCTAACTTCGGGGTCGGACTTCCTCATTATGACGCGTCGCAGAGGGGCTACGGAATCGGGATCGATTCTCTTGCGGACGCAAGGCCCGGTGATCTGATCTGCTTCTACGGACATGTCGGCATCTATATCGGAGACGGCATGATGGTGCACGCTTCCAATGCCAGAGACGGCATCAAGATATCCAGAGCGGATTACCGCTCGATCGCATGCATCAGAAGGATCTTCTATTGATCATATAATGGAGACGGAAGATCTGACGGATCTGCGGTCATAAACAATTGAATGAATAAGACAGACAGGACGCCTGCTGTTGTGGAAAAAAACGGTTGAAAAATCTACAAAATCCATAACAGCAGGCGTCTTTAATTATTTTTTTCACAAACTAAATATTAATTTTGTATAAATACAAGTACACTGTATTATGAGTTCTGTGCAATTCGACTCTGATTATGGTATAATTATCTAACCGGACATCCGGCATCGAATAAATAGCAGACCGTAAAAGACTGCAGAAAGAGGTGTCTATGAAGTATGTCATCGTTGGAAAGAACATGGAAGTAACATCATCGCTGGAAGCTGCTGTCAAGGAGAAACTCGGTAAGCTCGACAAGTTCTTTGCGGAGGACACAACAGCCCATGTGACGCTCTCGATCAATCGCGACCGCCACAACATTGAGGTGACGATCCCCGTAAAAGGCAACGTGATCCGCTGCGAGCAGGTCAGCAATGATATGTACACTTCTATCGATCAGGTGGAAGAAGTCATTGAGCGCCAGCTCAAGAAGTACAAGAGCAAGATCGTCAAGAAGCATAAGGCACAGGCCGCATTCAAGAGAGAGTATCTGGAAGAGCCGGTAGCTGCTGATGAAGAGATCCGCATTGTACGCAACAAACAGTTCGAGATGAAGCCTATGTACCCTGAAGATGCCTGCGTGCAGATGGAACTTCTGGGGCATGCGTTCTACGTATTCCGCAACGCCGAGACTGAGCAGATCAATGTCGTCTATAAGAGAAAAGGCGGAGCGTACGGACTGATCGAACCTGAGGAATGACATGGGAACATGATTTCCGGCAAGTAACACTGGACACGGCTGTTCGGCGCCCCCGCTGAGCAGTTTGGCATATATTTTAAATCAATGGAGGACACAGAAATGGGATTTATTGATTATGAAGTGGATGGAGCCGTAGGTATTATTACCATCAACCGTCCGAGAGCACTTAATGCACTTAACGAAGAAGTTCTCAATGACCTTGAGCAGGTTCTGGATGCGGTCGATGTGAACGCGATCCGCTGCCTGATCCTTACAGGCGCCGGTGAGAAGTCCTTTGTTGCAGGTGCTGATATCGGTGCGATGAGCACAATGACAAAGGCAGAGGGAACTGCTTTCGGTAAGAAGGGAAATGACATTTTCCTTAAGATCGAGAAATTCCCGATTCCTGTGATCGCGGCGATCAACGGTTTTGCTCTTGGCGGAGGCTGCGAGATCTCCATGTCCTGTGACATCCGCATCTGTGCTGAGAACGCGATCTTCGGCCAGCCCGAGGTGGGCCTCGGAATTACTCCCGGCTTCGGCGGAACACAGAGACTTGCCCGTCTGGTAGGCGCAGGAATGGCTAAGCAGCTGATCTATACCGCCCGCAATATCGACGCGAAGGAAGCTTACAGGATCGGCCTTGTCAATGCGGTTTATCCGCTTGAGGAGCTTCTCCCTGCTGCTAAGAAGATGGCAGCAACAATTGCCGGCAACGCTCCGATCGCTGTCCGTGCCTGCAAGAAAGCCATCAACGAAGGCCTTCAGGTCAGCATCGACGAAGGCTGCGTGATCGAGGAAGAGCTGTTCGGAAGCTGCTTCGAGAGCTATGACCAGCAGGAAGGAATGGCAAACTTCCTTCGCAAGAAAGATGATCCGAAGAAGGTCAGAAAGGTCGCTTTCAAGAACGAATAAGTCCTGAGGATCGGTTCAAACTGTTCATAAGGCGCTGTTTAATATTTATTGGGGTAATAGAACAAGAGGCAGTGTTTTGCATCAGCAAAGCACAGTAGTTATCAAAGGAGGAAACAAAAAATGAAAGTTGCTGTTATTGGCGCTGGCGCTATGGGTTCCGGTATTGCCCAGACATTCGCACAGTGTGACGCTGTTGAGAAAGTTTACCTTTGCGACATCAAGCAGGAGTTCGCTGACGGCGGTCTTGCAAAGATCAAGAAGGGCCTTGACAGACTGGTTAGCAAGGGAAAGATGGAGCAGGCAGCTGCAGACGCTATTACCGGCAAGATCGTTACCGGCCTTAACACCATTGCAGTAGATCCCGACCTCGTAGTCGAGGCTGCTCTTGAGAGAATGGACATTAAGCAGGACTGCTTCAAGAAGCTTCAGGACGAGATCGTTCAGAACCCTGACTGCATCTATGCTTCCAACACTTCTTCCCTGTCCATCACTGAGATCGGCGCAGGACTTTCCAAGCCCATCATCGGCATGCACTTCTTCAACCCCGCTCCTGTTATGAAGCTGGTCGAAGTTATTGCAGGTATCAACACTCCCGCTGAGACAGTTGAGAAGGTCATCGAGATCTCCAAGCAGCTCGGCAAGGTTCCGGTACAGGTCAATGAGGCGGCAGGATTCGCAGTAAACAGAATCCTTGTTCCCATGATCAATGAAGCGATCAACGTCTACTACACAGGCACAGCTGATATCGAAGGCATCGACAACGGCATGAAGCTCGGCTGCAACCACCCCATGGGACCGCTGGAACTCGGCGATTTCATCGGCCTGGATATCTGCCTTGCAATCATGGATGTCCTCTTTGAGGAGACTCACGACAACAAGTATGCTGCAAGCCCTCTGCTTCGCAAGATGGTCCGCGGCAAGAGACTTGGCGTTAAGACCGGCATCGGTTTCTATGATTATTCCAACGGCCCTCGCAACAAGGTGCCCACTGACAAGAAATAATCTGAATCGTAATCAAACACAACCATAGTATAGCGTGTGCGCTCTGCGGGAATGCGCAGGCATTCCTGCAGAGAACATTAAAGCAGATGCATTCGTTTTTCGAATAATGTCATTCGAAAAGCATGATGTAGTTTCATTGCTGATGATTCCTTGTACATGCTATATTTGGAATAGAGTTGTATATCAGTTGCAGCTGTAGGATTACATGCAAAGCGGATATACGAAATATCATCCTAGGAGGAGGACAATATGAACATTCTTGTTTGCGTAAAACAGGTTCCGGATACGACTCAGATTAAGATCGATCCGGTAAAGCACACCCTGATCCGTGAGG
>CADCIK010000051.1 GCA_902801415.1 uncultured Lachnospiraceae bacterium | reverse complement strand
GTTCCTGTCTTGGTGTGCAGGAAAGCCCAGATCGCAAACGCGAGAAGGGCAAAGAACAGAAGGGTTCCGGTCGGGATCGAGATCGCGCCGATGTTGATCTGTCCTATTTTGGCAAGGGCGCCGATGTAGTAGCCTTCCAGGGAGATCGTTGTACGAAGGCCTTTACCGGAAAGACCCCATACCATGTTGGGGCTGTGATAGGGAAGGATCAGCCACATCATACACATCAGAGATACAGAGGAGAATCCGACGTAGGTCGCGATCATCATCTCTCCGCCCTTGATCTTGTTGAGAAGCCATCCGTACAGCGCGCCGAGGACCAGCGCGAAGGGCGTTGCGATCAGGATCGCTGCCAGGAAGGAAAGGGGACCTGTGAAGCCAAGCTCAATGGAGAGCGTGGCGCCGAGAAGTCCGGAAATGATTCCCAGCGGAAGTCCGAAGTTCAGTCCGCAGCCGGAGTGAACCATGGGTACCATAGCCAGTACCAGAATACCGTTCCAGCTGAAACGGTTAATGATATTGGAGATCTGTGTCGGCAGATCTGCTCCGACAAAAGGTGCCATGATCAGCAGAAGGAGCAGGAAACCTGCGATGATCAGACGGGGAAGGCCGAAACTCTTAAGAGCAGCCTTGAACTTATCTTTAGTCATCTCTTCCTCCCTTCTCTTAAATGACGTTGCTAAGCATCAGCATACCCAGATCCTCAACGGAAGAACTTGCGGGAAGAATGCCCGAGATCTTGCCGCCGGAAACGATCGCGATGCGGTCACATGTCTGGCGAAGCTCCTCCAGCTCGGAGGAGATCATAACTACAGTTACGCCGTTTTCACGGTTGAATTTCTTGAGTGCGTCCAGAACCAGCGCCTTGGCACCGACGTCGATGCCTCGTGTGGGCTCCGATACGAAGAGGAGCCTGGGCTCAAGCGCGAATGCCTTGGCAAGACAGATCTTCTGCTGGTTGCCGCCCGAAAGCTCTCTCGCGTTCTGCTTGGAACTTGTGCACTTGATCTTCAGTTCGTCGATATATTTCTCGGTGATCTCACGGATCGCCTTTTCATCTCTCCATTTGACCAGTCCGCCCAGATAGTACTTGAGGAACTTGTTCTGGATCTGCATGGCCGGGAAAGCTACATTCCACTCCAGTGATTCGTCGAGCAAAAGTCCGACGCCTCTGCGGTCTTCCGAAACGAAAGCGAAGGAGGAATCCAGGCACTTGCGGGGACTGTTCAGCGGAATCTGCTGTCCGTCGAATGTCACCTTGCCGCCTGCCTCATACAGGCCCATGATGCCGTTGGGGATACCGAGCTTGCCCTGTCCTGCAAGGCCGCCGATACCGAGGATCTCGCCCTCTTTGACCTCCAGATTGACGTTTCGTACCGTCTCTCCGGGCATATCCACCCAGAGCTTCTCAATCTTGAGGATCGTCTTCGCGTCCTCATGGGTGCGGGTAGAAACCGCTGCCGAGCCGCCCTTTACATCGCGGCCGACCATCCAATGTGTGATCTGTTCCACGCTCGTCTCTTTGGCGGGAACTTCCTGGACCAGAACGCCGTCGCGCATGACAGCGACTTTGTTGCATACGGACAGGATCTCCTGCAGGCGGTGCGTGATAAAGATTACGGTGATGCCTCTTGCAGACATACCGCGGATCGAGTCAAGAAGCGCCTCCGCTTCTCTCTCCGTCAGAACGGCCGTGGGCTCGTCCAGGATCAGGATCCTGAGCTGCTCTTTGGACAGTTCTCTCGCGATCTCGGTAAACTGCTTGTGACCGACAGGCATGCTGTTGATCATCATGTGCTGATCGATCGACACGCCCATCTTCTCGATAGCGGCCTTGGCTCTTTCGTCCATTTCCTTGCGATCGAGCGTATCCAGTCTGTCTCCAAATACCTCAGAAACGATATTACTCTTCTTGGGCTCACGGTTGAGCAGAATGTTCTCTGTCGCGTCAAAACCCGGAATCAGGGAAAATTCCTGGTGTACCATACCGATACCGGCCGCGATCGCCTCAAAGGGAGAGCTGAAAGAAACCTTCTGTCCGTCGATCAGGATATCTCCGCCGTAGCCGCCTGTCGAAGTGATGTCCGAGGCACCGAAGAGGATCTTCATCAGCGTCGACTTTCCTGCACCGTTCTCACCGCACAGACCAAGAACATCGCCTTCATTGAGCTTTAAGTTGATGTCTGTCAGCACCTGGTTGCCAAAAAAGTCCTTTTTGATATTCCGCATCTCAAGAAGCGGCGCTTTTTCATTGTTCATTCCAATGCCTTCCTACTTGCATTTTAACAGTTACTTAAATGCAGAAAAGATGAGGAGGAACAGGGCTCCTCCTCATCTGACTGATTCATTCAGTTCTGACACTAAACGGTGCCAGTTCGTGTGCTAAGCCTGTGGTCCTGATTACTTAACTGTGAAGTACTTCTCGGGAACTTCAACATCGGTGGAACCCATGTAGTGTCCGGGATCGCCCATGATGTAAGTATCCTGATAGATCAGGAAGATGTTGTCGGACTTAACGCCTGTGTCAACGTTGGTGTAGTTGGAGCCGTTCCACTCAGCGCCGGGTGAGAATACGCCGTATGCTGCGGAGATCGCATCGATATCGTTCAGCTCGCTTGTGCCAAGGATGACGTTTCTAGCGTGCTCAGCAAGACCTGCGGAAACAGTGTAGCCATAGGAGTATGCCCATGTGCCGAATCTGCCTGCGCCGCCTTTTTCAACGACTGCTGCTTCAACCTTTGCAAGGATCTTCTGGAAGTCGCCTGCTTCTTCTGTCAGGTCGATTCCAAGAGCTCCGGGATAGCCCATCAGAGGAGACGGAAGGTCAGCTTCGATGAAGTAGCCGCCCAGCTCAAGAAGCTTCTTCAGAAGGGGCTCTGTGTGTGCGTCGTTTGTGCAGAAGTATGCGGAGTTTGTGCCGTACTTGTCGATCCACTCCGGAACATGGCAAGCCTCTTTCATGATCGCAACACGGCGGCTCATGGTCTCATAGGACATGTGACGAGGGAAGGAAATGTGTACGAATGTGTCGCAGCCCAGCTCGTGAGCGGTACGGATCATCAGATAGCCACGTGCTACGAAGTCGTTGTTGACAACCAGATCTGCAGCGGAGCCGATCTCGGGAAGATCCTCGTGGGACTCACCTGCGATGCAGATGATGTCAGGTCTGCTCTCTTTGATGCGGCGGAACGCTTCTGTGGTTCCGGGCACTGCCTGGTTGACGATGATTGCCTTCATCTTCGGGTCGTCAGACAGGTTCACGATTGTCTGGATTGTGGTCTCCTGCTCTTCTGTGAAGTTATCAGGATAGATTGCAAGGGTGACGTTCTCTTCGCCATACTTTGCCTGGAATGCTTCTGCGCCGCGTCTGTCATCTTCAGACTGGGAAACAGAACCGGTGACGATACCGATGTGGAAGTCTTCGCTAGCTGCTTCCGCCTCAGCTTCCTCGCCTGCATCCTCAGCAGGGGCCTCAGCCTCTTCCGTGGTCTCTTCCTGTGCCTCGGTGTTCTCGATTGTAGCACCGCCATCACTGCTCCGAGAACAATGCTAACTAATCTCTTTTTCATAACTCCCTCCTTTAAAAAGAATTAGACATTGAGATTATTATACTCATATGCGTTGTATTGGTCAAACATTAATACGTTAAATTGTGCAATTCTTTTTGAGCAAATATCATGTTTTCGTGCATATTTCCTATATAATGAATGGTTTTACGTAATGATCAGATTATATTAAGCTGATCCGGATATGCATAAGCGCTTCCTTCTGTATTAAAGCTATTCCGTTTTTTCCATATATCCGGGAAAACGGCTGTTTTCCATGTGTTCGGGCAAACAAAAATGCGCCCCCAGAGGAGCGCATTTCTGATCATTTACCATATTCACTTCATCATAAGTAAGACCGGGATCTGCATGATCAGGATAAATCCTATCAGGATCCAAAAATACTTCATATTCATAGCTTAACTCCCAACTATTACACTCCGTATCCTTGCTGAATACTATACTCTGGAGCCCTTGTTGTAGGGCACGCCGTTGGCCTTGGGTGCCGAAGCGCGTCCCACGAACAGGATCAGGATCAGAACGGTCAAAATATAGGGAAGCATAGCCAGGATCTCCGAAGGGACCGCGAATCTGCCGCCGCCCAGGACGACCGTGAGCGCCTGTGCGAAACCGAACAGCAGGCAGGCCAGATAACCGCCGTGAGGCGTCCATTTACCGAAGATGACCGCCGCGATCGCGATAAAGCCCTGTCCACTGATAGCGGTAGGCATGAACTGCGGAACGATGGCCAGCGTCATTGCCGCGCCGCCAAGTCCTGCCAGCATACCGGAAATGATCACGCACACATAGCGGACTTTGTAGACATTGATTCCCAGCGTATCCGCTGCTGCCGGATGCTCACCAACGGCACGGATGTGCAGGCCCCAAGTCGTTCTGTAGAAGATATACCACATCACGATGGAAACGAGGAGCGCGAGTACAGTCGTCACGTCCACGTTCAGGTTATTGAGTGTTCCCGGAAGTCCTCTGCTGCCAAAGAGCTTGGGGATCTTGTTGACAACGGGAAGTGTCTGGGTCGCGCCGTCAAAGAATACTCTGGAGAGGAACAGTGCGAGGCCGGGTCCGATCAGGTTCATGGCGATACCGCAGACTGTCTGGTCTGCTTTGCATGTCACGGAGGCAAAAGCGTGAGCCAGTCCGAAGACCGCGCCTGCAAGTCCCGCGCATATAAAGCCCAGCCAGGGATTTCCGCTGAAGTATCCGACTGCCGCGCCGGTAAAGGCGCCGATCGTCATCATGCCCTCAATACCGATGTTGACTACGCCCGATACTTCAGAGATCACGCTGCCCTGCGCCGCGAAGACCATGGGCGTGGAATACATCAGGGTAATTCCGAGAAGAAGCAGTAATGTATCAGATGAAATCGACATCAGTTGCCTCCTTTCTTAGCCGCCTTGGCAGCTTCTTTGGCCGCTTTGGCAGCTGCTTTCGCGTCTCTCTTGAGTTTGCGTCTGTTCTCCCTGGCAGCGTCCAGGCGATCCACGAAGCGGGGGATCAGATAGGACAGCGCGCAGAAGAATACGATGACGCCGATGACGATATTGATGATCTCAGTCGGTGCTCCGACCTTGGACTGCAGACCTGCGCCGCCGTACAGAAGTCCGCCGAAGAGAAGGCCCGCAAAGATGCAGCCGATCGGGGAGCTGAACGCGATGAAAGCTACGGAAAGTCCGTTGAAACCTACGTTTTCAAACGCGGAGAGGGTCGACACGGTGTGAGGAGACTGGCCGGTGACATAGAATGCTGCGCCGAGTCCGCAGAGCGCGCCGGAGATCATCATAGCGTGCACGATGCTTCTGTTGACGTTGATACCCGCAAAACGGGCTGCGTGAATATTTTGACCTACAGCGCGAAGCTCAAAGCCTTTTCTCGTGCTGTTGAGCAGGTAGTTGATCACAAGCGCTGCAATGACAGCGACGATAAATCCGATGTTGAGATCGGTCCTGCCGAGGGTCTCCTGGAGAAGCGGATGGCTTGCCAGGAAGGCCTGCCCTTCTTCTGTCTTCTTCCACATGGGAAGGATCATGGTGTAGGTGCAGTCGTTGACCGGATACATGCCGATCGTGCCCGGTTTGTGGAAGAAATTCAGGCCGCAGATCCAGTTGGAGAAATAGAGGGCGATCCAGTTGAGCATGATGCTCGTGATAACTTCATGGATGCCCAGGCGGGCTTTCAACAGGCCCACAAATCCGGCGTAAAGCGCCGATACCAGCATAGCTGAGATCACGACCATAAGAACCGCGACGGGCTTGGGGAAGTCCAGCATACTGCCAACCATGGTGGCTACTACGCATCCCATGACGTACTGTCCTTCAGCGCCGATGTTGAAAAGTCCGGTCTTGATCGCGAACGCAACGCCCAGGCCCGTGAAGATGATGGGCGTCGAGCGGATGATCACGCTTGCGATGTCCTTGGGTCTTCCGATCATACTCTGGATCAGGGTACGGATCGACTCCTTGGGCGGGAATCCGGCTAGCAGCAGGATCAGGCTCGCCACGGCAAAACCCAGCACAATGGCAATGATCGTCAGGACAAAGGGGTTACCGAAAAATTTTCTTCTAAGTGATGTTTTCATTCGTTCCTCCTTTCTCCTTACTGCATTTCTGACAGCTTCTGCTGCATCGCGATGAGCTGCTTCTGCGTGTCTTCCAGCTGTTTCTCAAGTGCTCTGATATTCTCCCGCACCTGCGCTTCCGTCATGGGCTCTTCGATGGCTTCTGCGGGTGCTGCAGTAGCTTCTGCAGGTGCTTCCGGGGTTTCTGTGGGTATTGCCGCTACCGCTTCTGCAATGATGTCTGCGGGCGCATCTGCTGCAGCCTGCGCTGCCATAGCGGCTTCCTCTGCAGCGGTCTCACCGGCTTCTGCTTCCGCCCTGGTAACGGGTGTAAACGCCTTTGTGGCGAACTTATCAGCTTCTTCAGGAATCTCCTCGCCGGCTTCGATGGCTGCAAGACGCGCGTCATGCGCGAGCGCTGCTGCATCTTCCGCTTCTACTGCCGCCTTGACGGCCTTGAGTTCCTCTTCGTCCACGGTACCGCCCGCCATGACGCGGCCGAGTGTCCGGTTGTCCACTGTGCCCTGCTCGAAGATCTGCTGGATGTGGCCGTCATAGATCACGGCGATCCTGTCGGATACGTTCATGACTTCGTCCAGTTCGAAGGAGATCAGAAGGACGGCGACGCCTTTATCGCGCTCATTGATCAGCATCTTGTGGACGTTCTCGATCGCGCCTACGTCCAGTCCTCGAGTAGGCTGGATCGCGATGAGAAGCTTGGGTTCATTGGCGATCTCACGGCCGATGATGATCTTCTGCTGGTTGCCGCCCGAAAGGCCGCCTGCCAGCCTGGGACCGCAGTCCTCGGGACGAACGTCATATGCCTGGATCAGTTCCTCAGCGAAGGAACGCATCTTCTTGCGGTCGATCCTTCCGCCCGGTGAATACTCCTCAGATCTGTATTTTTCAAGGATCGCATTCTCATAGACGCTGAATCCCAGGACCAGTCCGTCTTTGTGTCTGTCTGCGGGGATGGTCGCCATACCGCGGTCGATGCCGTACTTGGGATTTCTGTTCTGGATCTCTTCGCCATCCAGGATTATTTTGCCCTTGCAGCGCTTAAGGTTGTTGACCGCCTCCATCAGCTCCTGCTGGCCGTTTCCGTCGATACCTGCGATACCGACGATCTCGCCCGCGCGGACCTGCAGATTGAAGTCCTTGACTGCGTTGATGCGCTGCTCGTTTTTGACATACAGATTCTGAATATCCAGAACAACCCTGCCGGGATTGGAGGGCGCCTTGTCGACGACCAGCTTGACAGCGTGGCCGACCATCATGGTTGCCAGATCATCCTCCGATACGCCCTTGACCGGAACGGTATCGATGTAATGTCCGCGGCGGATGATGGTACACATATCCGAGGAAGCCTGGATCTCTTTGAGCTTGTGCGTGATGATGATGATCGTCTTTCCGTCCTTGATCAGGTTCCGCATGATCGCGAGGAGCTCGTCGATCTCCTGCTCTGTCAGGACTGCAGTGGGCTCGTCCAGGATCAGGATCTCAGCGCCTCTGTAGAGGGCCTTGAGGATCTCGACGCGCTGCTGCATGCCGACTGTAATGTCGCGGATCTTCGCGTCCGGGTTTACGTCGAGACCGTATTTCTCAACGATCTCGAGCACGTTCTTCCTGGCCTGCTTCATATTGAGCGTGATGCCGCTCTTTGTGGGCTCCGAGCCAAGAACGATGTTCTGCGTGACTGTAAAATTCTCAACCAGCATGAAGTGCTGGTGGACCATACCGATTCCGTGTTCAATTGCCGCAGTAGGATTCTTGATATCAACTTTCTCGCCGCCGATGTAGATCGATCCCATATCCGCCTGGTAAAGGCCGTACAGGACGTTCATCAGCGTACTCTTACCGGCGCCGTTCTCGCCGAGAATGGAATGGATCGTTCCCTTCTCCACATCGAGATCGACGTCGGTCAGCGCATAGAAGGAGCCGAATCGTTTGGTGATCCCATGCATCTGCACAGCATATTTGCTGCTGACTTCTGCCGCCATTCATAACCTCCTTATCTTGTTAAAGACTCGCGTATGCGTGCGGCCGCTGAGGGCTCGCGCATATATGTTGTAGACGGGGATCTGCCTTACTGCAGAGTCTCCTTGTACTTCTCAAACTCGATCTGGGATCCGGGAGGATCGATCTCGCCGTTCTTGATCATCTCTCCGATCTCGATCGCTGCGTTGTAGATCTCATCCGAATAGTTCTCGTGATGCTCGGGAATTCCGACTGCGTCTTCCGTCAGGCCGAAGCTCAGCGTCTTGCCGCCGATCTGCCTGCCCAGAATGTGCTGTCTCGATACCAGATCCACCGCGATATCGACGTTCTTAAGCGAAGAGGTCAAAACATTCTTCGGTGCGATATAAGCCTGGTCACGGTCTACGCCGATCGCGAATTTGCCGGCTTCCTTGGCCGCCTCGATGACGCCGGTTCCTGTTCCGCCTGCCGCGTGGTAGACGATGTCACAGCCATCCGTGAACATCTTGTTGGCAATACTCTTGCCCTTGGCCGCGTCTGAGAAGCTCTCTGCATACTGGGAGCTGACGGTCACGTTTTTGCCAAGTTTGCTGTTGGCATATGCGACGCCCGCCTCGTAGCCGTACTGGAACTGGCTGATGACGTCACTCGCTATACCGCCGACGAAGCCGACCTTCTCGGTCTCGGACACAGCCGCCGCGATATAGCCGACCATGAAGGAGGACTCCTCCGCGCGGAATACGACGCCGGTCACATTTGCGGGTGAATCCGCGAACGCGTTGTCCACGCAGGCGAAATTCACTTCCGGATGAGATCCGGCAGCTTCGATGACAGCATCCGCGCACGCATAGCCGATACCCCAGCAAAGTGTGTTGCCGTTGTCGACCAGCGTCTCAAAGTTGGTCGCGAAATCGCCGCTCTGCTTGGACTCGATATAAGCGACTTCCGCGCTGGTATCTTTGCCCAGTCTCTGCAGGCCTTCCCATGCGCTCTGGTTGAAGGACTGGTCGTTGATGCCGCCTGTGTCGGTGATCATCGCGATCTTGTGGCCCTTGCCGTCAATATTGGTATAGTCATGGGCGCCTCTTGTCAGGATGTCGTCGGATGCAGTAGCAAGGTATTCCTTGAAGGCCTCAAGCTCTTCCTCTGTTGAAGGAGGCGTAAGGATTCCTTCCTTGATCTTCTCGCCGCACTCAAGGGCCGCCTCATAGATCTCGTCAGAATAGTTGTGGTGATCCTCAGGGATTCCTACTGCTCCGTCTGACAGGCCAAAGCTCAATGTCTTGCCGCCGATCTCTCTGCCCAGGATGTGGAGCTTGGATACAAGATTGACAGCGACATTTACATTCTTAAGGGAAGAAGTCAGAACGTTGTCCGGTGCGAGATAAGCCTGGTCGCGGTCTACGCCGATCGCGAACTTGCCGGCTTCCTTGGCAGCCTCGATAACGCCGGTACCTGTGCCGCCTGCCGCGTGGTAGACGATATCACAGCCATCGGTGAACATCTTGTTGGCAATACTCTTGCCCTTGGCCGCATCTGAGAAGCTCTCCGCATACTGGGATGTTACGATGACGTTCTTGCCGAGAACACGGTTCGCATAAGCAACGCCGCCTTCATAGCCGCGCTGGAACTGCTCAATGACCTCACTGGAGATACCGCCGACAAAACCGACCTTATTGGTCTCGGACACAGCCGCAGCGATATAGCCCACCATGAAGGAGGACTCCTGGGCACGGAATATAACGCCGGTCACGTTGGTAAGCGAGCCGTCGAACGCGTTGTCTACGCATGCAAAGCTGACATCCGAGTGGGATCCGGCCGCCTCAATGACAGCGTCCGCGCAAGCATAGCCGATACCCCAGCAAAGTGAGTTGCCGTTGTCGATCAGCGTCTCAAAGTTCGTAGTGAAATCACCGCTCTGCTTGGACTCGATGTAGGCGGCTTCCGCGCCTGTCTCCGCCTGCAGCTGCTGCAGTCCCTCCCAGGCACTCTGGTTAAAGGACTGGTCGTTGATGCCGCCGGTATCGGTGATCATCGCGATCTTCCACCCTGTTCCGTCAACAGTCCCGACATTGAGGTCAATGGACTGATCGTTGCTGCCTGATCCGCCTGCACTCGCGCTGCCGCCTGTCAGTTCACCGGGCCGCACAAACCGGCATCTTCATAAGTGTCTTTCTGAACAACACAAATTCAGTTATTCTCACTAAAAAAATGATAAGCTTATTTCCAGCTCTTGTCCATACTGCATAGCAAAAATTGGTGGTTGTGGAGGGGATGTTGCCGTTCGCGGTTTAGGTACAGCGTATGTTTTTTTCTTGATTGTTCTATATTGTTCTCCATGCTTGCGATGCTTATTTCCGCGGTTTAGGTACAGCGTATGTTTTTTTCTTGATTGTTCTCCATGCTTGTGTTGCTTATTTCCGCGGTTTAGGCACAGCGGTTGTGTTCATACTATATAGTTCCCATGCCTAGAATGCCTTTTAGGTATAGAATGTCTTTTATACCTGTTGAGTTCCTAACAAATCTCTTATGAAAGACTTCGGCTTCTTAATTCTTAGATACTATTATGTTAATTCTCCTCTCCTGTGCCTAAACGTAACATTTTTGTCATATATCATTGGATACTATTTTGCCAAAATCTTGAGCTATACCTAATCAGGCTAAATTATATGGATTTGTTGGAGACATTTCCTTATCAACTTGCTCGCTGTGCCTAAACGATACAAATCAATAAATAGGTTAGAAACAATTTAAAAGACCGCAGGGTAACCCTGCGGTCTTCTCATTTCCAATATCCAAGCTGCTGCCCCAGCTCATAAATTCCGTGTGCCATCGCCGTGTACCCGGCCGCGTTCAAATGCGTGTTGTCCAGCTCAGGCTCCCGGAACTGCAGCGAGATCAAGCCGTCCTCAGCCCGCTCCCGGTCTTCCTCCGTCTCCGTGAGCCCGGTCACCTCGAGACCTTTCTCCACCAGATACTTGCGCGCCACAAACAGATGCTCGCCAAAAGCCTCCCTGAGCGCCGCTTCATACCACGTATCCTCGAGCCCGACAGGCTCCGTCGTATATCCCCAGATCTGCTGAAAGTCGTTCGGGTCATCTGTGGAACTCACAATGATATACTTGTCAGCGCCGCCTTCCCGAAGCATCGTCCGATGCTGCTCGATCAATTCCTCCATATTCTTCCAGCCGCCGTTGTCGCCCATCTGAATGATCATGACGTCCCCCGACTGATCTCCATATTCCAGCGAGCGTGTCAAAATCTCGACGCTATCCTCACTCCTGATCCCGAAATTATTAGTCGTGATCCCGGTCAGTTCCTCCAGAACAGAAGGATATGAGACGTCGTCTCCCCAGAAGTATCCCTCTGCCATCGAGTCGCCCCAACAATTGATCTCCATCGAAGAACTCCTTGTCCTGCGGCTTCCTGAATTGCTTACTGCGGCGCTCGAATTACTACCTGCACCACCCGCATCGTCTGCGGCGCCTGCCTCGACCGATCCCGCCGATCCGTGGCCGCCTGCGTTCTGCAGCTCCTGTGATGCATTCTGTGATGTATTTGCCGACTGCCCGCATGCGCTCAGAGCAAGTCCCAGCATTCCGACTGATAAAATTGTCCATAAAAAGCTTTTCAACCTGCCACCTCGCCTTCTTGATAACACTACCCTGTGGTCACGCTTGATTCCGAAAAATGTGCGATGTCGCTGCCCGCTTTTCTGCAGATGCGGTAGGGGATGTCGTGCGCCTCCAGCTGGTCGAGGAACGCCTCGCGGACCGTGTCCTCGAGGAAACGCTGCTGGATGCTGAGGAATATTTTGCCGCCGGCCGCGCCGATCTCCACCATCAGGCTGAACGTATTCGGCGGGTGCAGCCAGAACTCGCGCATGTACTTGCCGATCTCCCGATGCTTCCACTTGCCGGTGTAGCTGACCAGGAAGCTGATCAGGCCCTCGCCGGCGTTGAACATTTGGCCAAAAACCTGCTTTTTCTCTTCCACCGTACGCGCCGCCGCGGCTGCCGCCCTGATCGAATTTGCGCTCACTGTTGTCGAATTCCTCACGATCGGGTCAAAACTCTGCACAAATGTCTTTCCACGATAAATGGTGCACTGTTTTGGCATAGGCATGGCCTTGATGCGGTCGGAATAGTCAAAAATCGCCATTCCCAGGCAGTTGTGGTAGGTCTCTCTGGCGCCCAGCATCGGCCGCGCGTTGATCACGTAAGCGCTGATGATGTCCTTGGAGCGCGCAGGATAGAGCGAGTCGATCGCGCGCGCCATCAGCAGAGAGACCATGGTCCCGGGGCTCGCGTCGTTGTCCGACGTGAAGCGCATGAACAGGTCTTCGGGGACTTCGACGTCCCAGATCGTCGGCTCGGAAGGCGTCAGCCCGCCGTCCGTCTCCAGCGTGAACGCCGGCGCAAACTGCGCAGGTGGAACTGCCAATAGATCGATCGCAGGCAGCAGATCCTGAGGATCCGTCGTCTCCGCAGCCGGAATCGTGTCCGTCTCCAGATCGATTCCCTCCGTTTCCGTCACGCCATAGCGCTCAGCACAATAGTAATATAGTAACGTCGCCAGGACACGATACATGCCGGTGCCATCCGTAATGCCGTGATAGCAGTCCAGATGCAAGCGGTCCTCATTGTAACTGACTGCCCAGAGGTGCCCGTTCAGTTCATCCGTGCCCAGATTCACGCGCTCGTCCGAATGCAGGATCACGACCGGCAGCGGATTGTCCACATAGTAGAAGGCGCCTTCGCCTTTCTTCATCCGGACGCAGAGATAGGGAAAACGGCGCTGCGTCTTTGCAAGAGCTGTCTGTAGAATCTCCGCGTCGATTGGATCTGTCAGCCGCACTGTCAGCCTTACGGTGTAGTCCACGCCCGCACCAAATCCGCCGTGCACATGCATCATATCGCCGGTTGTTATCGTCCTCATAATTTCATCCCCTTATGTTGAGTCAGGGGGGTACAGGTCCGCTGACTCAGTGAGTCACGGGGACAGGTCCGCTGACTCAACACTCCGCTGAGTGAGTCACGGGGACAGGTCCGCAGACTCACTATACGACCGCAGGGTTACCCTTTGGTCAAGTAATCCACCAGCACCTTCATGCCTGTGGGATTCACGCAGAACACATCGCTGTCGCCCCGAAGGATCTCCTCATAGATCTCGTCCAGGTCAAACCAGCGCACCTCGTCGACCTCTGATTTTTGCAGCTTGAGCTCCTCGATCTTCACAGGTTTGCCATACAGAAACGCCCGAATGATCTCATTGTCATGGAAAAGCTCTCCATAGAATTCTTCTTCATATTCGACATGAAACATCCCGATATAAGTCAGGTCCTCGGGCTGAGCATGAATGCCAAGCTCCTCGCCCAGTTCACGAAGTGCCGACTCCAGCGGCTCCGCCCCGGCCGGGATATGCCCCGCCGACGACGTATCATACATTCCCGGATAAGAATCCTTATCCATACTCCGCTTCTGAAGCAAAACCTGCGTCCTGCCATCAACTTCCCGGACAACCCACACATGCGCCGTCCGATGAAGGATCCCCTCACTGTGCGCCCGCTCGCGCTCCACCGTCTCGCCTGTCGGAAATCCCTCTTCATTACAAATATCTAATAGTTCCATCTCATCCTTCTCGTTATACAAATTCGAGGTTCAAGCCAAGCTTCACGTCTCACAATATGGATTTGCGACAGAGCTTCCTGCCTTGCAAATTCACAGCACAATCCGGTCTTCATCGCCTCACAACTTCACCATCGTCTCCGCGAACAGCTTCTGGTACTCCGCCTGCTCCGCCTCGACGATCTCCCGATACCGCGCCACCTCATCCCGGCTCAGAACGCGCCCGGCCAGCCATTTCAGCTGCGAAGCGGCCTTTTCGGATTTCAGGGCGATCTGCTCGTATTTTGGCCCAATTAATAAGAGCTGCATGGAATTGCTCTTGGTCAAAACACCGCTCGTTATAATTCCGAACGTATCAAATATCGTGTCGTTTGCAATCGGACCGATGACCACGTCCGCCTCCGGGCACTTGTCGACGGCATGACATGATCACAGGGTTACCCTTCGGTCGCCCCGCAGCGGTGCGAACCACAGGGTAACCCTGCGGTCACGAACCTTCGGTCACACCTCAACCATCCAGGTGCTTGAGCAGCTTCTTTCCGTCGATCACGACTGTCAGGTAATTGGGCGCTCTTCCGACGAAATCATCGGGATACCGTTCCTCGATCTTCTGCTTGATCCTTGTGAGAACCGCCACGAGCTCAGCGTTCTCCATTTCCTTCTCCAATTCCACCGGGAACTGATAGAAGAACTGTTCTTTGACCTCGAGTACGTCCATGCCGAGTTCCGCTGCTCCGTCTCTGCGTTTTCCCTTTTCATCGAGGATCCGCACCGCGAGCGCTTTGGGGTTGTCCCGCAGGTTCCCCTTGTGATCCTCCTGTGCCGGCCCGATCACGAATGCGTTGGCATTCACGGCATCCTGATTTTCCCGCAGCTTTCTGTAGCGTGACAGCACTTTTTTGATCAATTCGTCCTGTCCACCCGCATTGACCTTATCCCTCTTCAGCTGCTGCCGGAACGCGACCGCGCAGAAAAAAGCCATGAGCACCAAAATCACAAACGCAAACGACATAACAAACCTTCCTTTCTGTTTCTGACTGCCCGACACATGCGTGGCAAATGGCGAGCAGTTTCAAATGTTGTATTTTGAGACCGTGCCAAAAAATCACCCTACTCAACAACCTTCATCGGCCGCCACTTCAGGAAATCCCCGGACACAAGACTATACGAAATACCGTGATACACTCCCATAATACTATCATAAAACCGGCTATCTCCGTGCGAATGTGCGTAAATTACCTGCTGGGCCCGGAATTCTTCAGCCATACGCGTGAAAACACTCTCCTTCTCGAGGATATTGGTCGGCGGATAGTGCAGAAATATTATGATTTTTTGATAGCCATCCGCTCTCGCGGCCTCCAATGACTCACGAAGCCGCGCGGCTTCCCGAGCCACAAGCTTCTTCGAATGCTCCTCCGCATCCTCGTCCCAGCCGACGATCTGCCCCCGCCGGTTCAGGTAAAACGGTCCCTCGAACGTGCAGCCCTTCGTCCCGACCAGCGCAATGTCCTTGTACGTATAATAATTGCCCTGCAGAAACTCCAGCTTTCCCGCAAACTTCTCGTTCAAGGCCTTCGTCTTCTTGGCGTCCCAGAACATGTCGTGATTCCCGCGGGTCAAAATCTTCCTCCCCGGCAGATCCATGATATACTGCATGTCCAGCTCGCACTCCGACAGGTTTTTGCCCCAGCTGTGGTCGCCCACAAGCACCAGAGTGTCGTCCTCCGTGATCATCTTCATGCAGTTCTTCCGGAATTTCTCCTCGTGATTTCTCCAGACGCCGTGCCTCTGACCCGGCGCCTTCAGCACCGACTGAAAATGCAGATGCAGGTCCCCGATCGCATAAAGCGCCATCGCACTCCTCCCATGACCGCAGGGTTACCCTTCGGTCGCCCCGCAGCGGTGTGAACCGCAGGGCAACCCTCCGGTCGCAATTCTCCGGTCGCAATACTCTCAAAAAGAATGCGCTCCTCACGAAGCGCATCCGATTCATTACATTCCAAATTCCTCACACAGAGAAGCAAATCTGGCTTTTTCCTTGTCCTTCACTGCTTTGGACAGGTCGTTCATGCAGTGGTGGATCACATCCGCATCCTTGAGCACTTCATCCATCGGTCCGTCCACCACAAGCTTGTCGTCGTGATGATAGATCGCCGAACAGATCAGATCCGTCTCCTCCGCATTTGTCAGGCCAAGCTCCCCGAGAATCTCCCTTGCCAAAACAGCGCCTTTATGCGCGTGATCATCATAAGATCCCGATTTATACGCCGCAAGATCGTGCATCATAGCAGCCATCGCCGCCAGCTCCGGATCCAGCCCGCGCTTCTTCGCGATCATGGTCGCCGCAAGTGACACGCCGTACAAGTGGTTGACAGCGCCGAGCCGCTTGTCCGGGTTCTCCATTTTTTCCAATTCACCGTTCACATACGCTCTCAACTCTTTCAGTCTACTCATCTTTGCACCTCCCACAATAAATCACAGGGTTACCCTTCGGTCGCACTCCCGCTATAATATTTTCGCGATCGCCTCATCCAGCGTCAGCATCTCTTCCGCCGTCAGCTCCCAGTCCATGCACTTCGCATTACTCTCGATCCTCGAACGCTTCTGCGCGCCGAAAATACTCGTATCCACAAACGGCTTCTGCCTTGACCAGTTCATCGCGATCTCCGCCAGCTGCACGCCGCGCGCATCTGCGATCGTCTGCATCACATCCAGGAGCTTCATCACCTTCGAGAACATAGGCTCCTTGAAATACGGATAGAACCGATTCCGGCTGTCCATCGCCTCATATTTCTCGATGGTTCTGTATCTTCCTGTCAAAATACCGCCGCCCAGCGAACCATATGTCATCACGCCAAGATCCTGCTCGTGTGCCCACTGCATCACTTCCAGGTTATCCATGTCCACCATGGAAAACTGCACCTGCAGCGCCTCGACGTCCGCTACTTCCATAGCATGCTTAAGCTGCTCCAGATTGAAGTTGGAGACGCCGATATGCCTGATCGCCCCTTCTTCTTTGAGCCTGTTCAGTGCGCCAAAAGTCTCCTCATAAGGTACCACCGGATCCGGCCAGTGCACGATCAGAAGATCAATATGATCTGTTCTGAGATTCTGAAGAGATTCGTCACACTGTCTGAGGATCAGATCTGCCTTGCCCGAGCGCACATACTGCCCGTCAATAAAGGCGTTCGCGCACTTTGTCGCGATCAGGACCTTCTCCCGCCAGCCATGACCAAGATCATCCAGCGCCTTACCAATATAGCGCTCCGCCTTACCTGCATTGTAAGCGGGTGCCGTATCGATGAAATTGATGCCGCACTCAACCGCAGCAGCGATCGCGTCCAGCCTCGTCTCATCTGAATTCGCATCCCAGCCTGCGCCGCCAATCCCCCATGTACCAAAGGTCATAGGAGTTACCATCATCTCTGTTTTGCCAAAACGAACTTTATCCATCAGTTTTACCCCTTTTTGTGTTCATTATACAGATCAGCATTGATCTCTTTATCAGCCAGTTTCTTCTCGACCCACAGCTGCAGCGTCTCGACTGTGACAGAGATCTTTTCCAGCTCTTCCTGGATCCGCACGAAATCACGGATCTCGTCCTCCTCGATCGAGCCGTCCGCCGTGATCTCGATCAGCCGGTTTTTGGCCCGGTCCATAGAATTGAGCGACGCCAGCATCTCCAGCACGATCTGCGACAGATCCTTCACCTTGATCTCCGGCACATACCGCTGCCCGATCGGGCACTCATTTGCGCAATAATAATTGCACAGCTCCGGCATCCGATAGCCATCCGCCATCGCCAGGACTTCATCTGGATGCGCCAGCGACTTCCCGCTCTCGATCTTCTCGATCCGCTCCGGCGACACCGCGGCCACAACATCGCTCGCCTTCTCCCTCGTGAGCCCGAGTTCCTCTCTCCGAAGCTGGTATATATTCTTGTTTTGCCTGGTTGAAGCTCTTCCCATAATATCTCACCTGTACACGATCATCCCGACAACAGCCGAGATTCCGATCAGCTGGATCGGCGACAGTTTCTTCTTCCCCCATGCCCGCAGGCCAAAATACACCCCCGCCAGCACCGCTGTCACAACGACAGCCCGCAGATCCGGCACCGGAGATCCGCCGTCAGCCGGCAGACAGTTTTTTGACACCATATGCACACCGGTCGCCAGAATGATCCCGGTTACGCAGCTCTTCATCCCCTGCAGGACCGCGTTCACATAAGGATTGGTCAGCAGATGCTGCAGAAAGACAATGATCCCGATAATGATAAAGAAAGCCGGAAGCACCGCGGCGAATGTTGCCACCAAAGCGCCGGCCATGCCGCCCTGCGAAATCCCGACATACGTGGCCAGATTGACCATGATCGGCCCGGGCGTGCTCTCGCTCACAGCGATCATATATGTCAGCATGTCCTCGCTCAGCCATCCGTACGACATCACGACGTCTCGGATCAGCGGGATTGCCGCATAACCGCCGCCGAACGAAAACAGCCCGACTTTCAGAAACCCGACAAACAACTCCCAGTAAATCAAACCGCTGCTCCTTTATCTACGTTCCCGCATACTACATACACTGCCAGACTTACCACAGCCGCCACCAGCAGCAGCGCGATCGACGACACTCGCAGTGCCAAAATTTCGATCACCACCATCGCTGCGAACGAACATACCAGTATCACCCGCGGCAATGCCTTCGCCGGCATCTGTCTGACCATCTTAACGCCCGCATCAATGATCAAAATACCGACTGCCAGCTTGATTCCCTGAAAAGCGTGCGCGATCCAGGCAATCTCCAGAAAGTCATCTAGAAAACGTGAGATCAGATAGATCACAAGAAACGAGGGAAGGATCATCCCGACAGTCGCGGCGATCGCGCCGGCCAGCCCGCGCTGCTTGTACCCGACGTAGGTCGCACAGTTGATCGCGATCGGACCCGGCGTCGATTCTGCTATGACCGTGATATTCATCATGTCGTCGTGCGTGATCCAATGCCGGTTCTCAACGCAGGCGTTCTCCACAACGGAGATCATCGCATACCCGCCGCCGAACGTGAACATCCCGATCTGCATAAAAGTAAAGAATAAATCTGTCAGACTCGTCATTTTGTCTCCTCGAGCGGCTGAATTGGGTTTAGTGCTGTTTTGGCAAAACAGAGGCGCCCCTTAAATGGCTGCCAAAAACACTGTTCGATCAAAGTCCCTTATAAAACTTGACGGCGCCTTCGATCTCTTCCTTCGTGGGGTGGCCCTTTGCAGTTCCGCCCACCAGCTTGAAGGGGCCAAAAGTATTGTATCCGGGGCAGCTGTACTGACCCATCACGTGGCACTTCTTCTCCTCGATGACTTTGCGCGCGGAGGAAGACATGCTGTCTCTGTCCATGGCGCTTGTGAAGATGATGAAGACATTCTTGCCGGCCGGCAGATTGTCGCTCATGTAATTCAGGAGGGGCTTGCCAAAGCTGCCTGCGTAAATGCCGGAAGCGACGCCGATCCAGTCATAGCCGGACAGGTCGCGGGGGCCTGCTTTGGTGACGTCCAGAAGCTCAACATTTTCCGGATCCGAAGCTGCGATCGCGTCTACCAGCTTCTTCGTATTTCCATGATGATTCGAATAATAGAGAATAATAGTTTTCATCTCACATTTCCACCTTTCTATTTGTGATCACAGGGTCGCGGTATTCTAAACTCCCGGAAGCCCTGTTATTAACAGGGCTTCCACAACTGCGCTCCTCGTTGTGAGCGCAGTTGTTGGCTACGGCAGGTCAGCTGCCGCAGGAAGTCCGTATGCGCCTTCCGAATTGTACACGGCGCGAACGATGGCCTCGCTGACCACTTCCGCTCCAAGCGCGCCGACCAGATCCTGGTCAGCCACGACGTCGCCCACTGATACCGCGTAGATGCTGTCGCCGTCCGCGGACGTGTGCACCGGGTTGATCGACCTTGCGTATCCGTCATGCGCCATGCCGGCGATCTTGCAGAGCTGGGACTTGTTGAAGTTTGCGTTGGTCACCACCACTGCCAGCGTTGTGTTGCCCGTGAATTTATTGTCTTTGGCCTCGATCGAAGAACTCATCTGTTCCATTGTGCTGCGGAGCGATGTTTTGTCCTCGGTGAGAAAACCGGCGATCTGCTCACCTGTTCTCCAATCATACACATCGCCCAGCGCATTCAGAACGACGATCGCGCCGATCTTCAGGTCTCCGATCTGGACCGCGTAACTTCCGATACCGGTCTTCATCGCGAAATCCATGCCTGCGATCTTACCGACAGACGCGCCGCAGCCGGCACCGTAATTGCCGTCCTGATAATTGGGCGCCTCGAGCGCTTTTTTGGCAGCCTC
The DNA here is from genome assembly GCA_902801415.1 of uncultured Lachnospiraceae bacterium. Classification (GTDB taxonomy): domain Bacteria; phylum Bacillota; class Clostridia; order Lachnospirales; family Lachnospiraceae; genus CAG-791. The sequence continues at coordinate 15,558 of CADCIK010000051.1, read as the reverse complement.
GTAGCCCATGTCGGGATCAGGACGCACGGACGGATCGCCGACGGACAGATCATAGATGTCCGACTGCGCCACCAGCGGAACGAGCGCGTAACCGGTGTCGTAGCCGATCCCCTGCTCCTCCAGATACGTCATCACGCCATTGGCCGTCCCGAGGCCATACGCGCTGCCGCCGGACAGAACGATCGCGTGCACGATCTGCGCCGACATCAGCGGATTGAGCAGCTGGCTCTCGCGGGAAGCAGGACCTCCGCCGCGCACGTCCAGACCGGCGCGCATTCCATCCTCGCAGATCAAAACAGTGCAGCCCGTAGCAGCTTCCTTGTTCTCCGCCTGGCCGATCATAAGCGGCTCAATATCGGTGATCTTGATCTCTGTTCCTGCAAGCGGCTTCCGGTTCGCAATTCCCGGCGTCTTGGCCGCAACACTGACCGTCGTGACCTCTTCCGTCTCTTCTTCAGAGGCGGGGGCGTTGGCTTCGGTGCCGGGTGTGGTTTCGTTGGACTCGGTTCCGGCTTCATTGGCCTCAGTTCCATTAAGTTCGACTCCGGCTTCATTGGATTCGGCTTCCGCCGTCGCTGTCGCAGTTTCCACTGCCTCCGCTGCCGCAGCTGTATTAGCCTTCTGTCCGCTCGCGCTTCCGCAGGCTCCTGCGGACAAGGTCAGTGCCAAAGCAATTACAATCGCATACGTGATCACAGGGTTACCCTTCGGTCGCCCCGCAGCGGTGTGAACCACAGGGTTACCCTTTGGTCACGATGTCTCAGCGATATATTCTTTCAGAAATGCCTCCAGAAAAGCGTGCCGCTTTTCAGCCATCCGGCGTCCAGTCTCCGTGTTCATCAGTGATTTGAGATGCAGCAGCTTATCATGAAAGTGCCGGATGGAGTCATCCATAGGCCGCCCGTGCTCGCCGCCGTAGGCAAAAGTTCTCGCCGCTCCGACAGCGCCAAGTGCATCCAACCGGTCCGCGTCCTGCACGACTTTGCCTTCAGCCGTTGAAGGCCGGCGGTCTTTGTTGCGGCTGAAAGATACCGAGTTAATTATGCCGCAGATCCGCTCAATTGTTTCCTGAGGCAGCTCGTGTGACTCCAGAAAAGCCCGCGCATTCGCGTTGTCAACCGTTGCAAACAGCTTGTGGTCGTCCACATCGTGAAGGAGCGCCGCCAAAGCAGCGATCCGTATGTCACAATCCGGCTCCGTAGCCGCGATCCGAAGCGTGTTTCGGTAGACCCGCATTGTGTGCTCCGCGTCGTGGCCGCCTGCGTTCGTGCGGAACAGCTCCTGCGCATATGCAATTGCGTCAACAATGATTGTCGAATCCATTGAATTCATTTACTTTGATACCACCATTATACTTGCAACTCACTCTGCGAGACAGGCGCTGACCACTAATTATTAAGAATTCAGCACTTAATCAGTATCCCGTCTGGCAACGTGATCATGCGTGATTTCCTGTTTTGACGCACCAGTCCGCAATCTCCCCGATCAATCATGCGTGATTTCCTGTTTTGACGCACCAGTCCGCAATCTCCCCGATCAGGTCGAGGGGCAGCGAATCCGAATACGGGATCTGGATCGATCCCTTGCTGTACTTGAGCCCAGCTTCCTCCAGCTTTCTGCCAAAACACGCAACCGCCTCAGGACCCGGATACAGCCCGATGTGCTTCTTCTGCGCCGCAAAGTGAATGATGTTATGGTCCTTCCAGTAGGTGGGCATGGACCATGCGATCTTTTCGGTCGCATCGGGCAGCTTGCCGCGCAGAACGGTCCGGACGCTGCGAAGCTGTTCGCGGACCCCCTCGTCCTGCGCGAGGATGTACTCGTCAACAGTTGTCGGAGCCTTGCCACAGTAGTGGCTCTGGTTCTCTTTGCGGAACGAGCGTCCGCATTTGGGGCATTTCCACATAGTGTTTGTTTCCTTTCATAAGCTGCAGCTGCATTGATTTTCTCAAAGAGTATTTGTGACACTGACATTTCATCAGTCATTACCAACCAGCTTCTCCAGATACTGCACCGGCACCGCAACCGTCAGCCATACTCCATTCGCCGAAAGATAGAATTTGCATCCATCTTCACTCATTCTCTTACAATCAATTCTATAAATCACCGGTCTGCCGTGCCGGCTCCCGACTTTCCTTGCTGTCTCCGTGTCTGAAGAGAGATGCACATACAGCCGCCCCTTAGGCAGAAGCCCCTGCTCATCAATTGATTTGACATACTTCTCTCCGGTTCCATGCCACAACACGTCCGGCGGCGTCTTCTCTTCCAGCTCGACATCCACCTGAATGGAATGCCCCTGATTGGCCCTGATCAGCGTGTGATCCTCATTGAACGAATAGCGCTGCTTCTCATCAGTCCGCACGATATCTTCCAGCGTCTCCATGTCGAGCCAATGCGCTCCGGTGCGATTTACTCCGTCGATCAACTCCTGCACATTCGCCCACCCGTGCTCATCCAACGCAATCCCTATTGCCTCCGGCTTATGACGCAGGATCAGCGATATGAACTTGCTTGTATTTTTCTTTCGGCTGCCGGGTCTTCCGTGTTTCATAAAGATTACCTCGTTTGTTACAGGCATGAATCGACGTCGACCTTGTCGATCATTACGTTGAGGATTTCACGGTCGGTTTCTTTCATTCCAATCTTGCCGATATAGCCCATGTTTTTGATCGTTTTCTCGACGTCGCTCTCGACAAAGCCCTCTCCTCCGAGGAACTCCTTCATGCTCGTGCTCATGTAATGAGCAAGGAGGGCCGCATGGACGGAGGAAGCGATTTTAGCGGCGCAGCTGGGTTTTGCCCCGTCGCAGACAATTCCTCCCACATTGCCAAGTGTGTTGGTGATCGTGCCGCCGATCTGCTCATAAGTGCCGCCCGACATATAGGTTATAGCGGCGCCTGCTCCGCAAGCCGCGCTCACTGCCCCGCAAAACGCCGACAGTGCCCCGATATAGTGCTTGATATAGATCGACACCAGATTCGATACCAAAAGACTGCGGTACATCTTTTCTTTGGACAAGTGCCAGCGCTCAGCATATGTAACGACCGGCATTGTGACCGTGATTCCCTGGTTGCCGCTTCCTGAATTGATAATAACAGGCAGCGGACATCCACTCATCCTGGCATCAGATCCTGACGCCGCGCGTGCACAAGCATAACTCTTCACGTCGTCGCTCCAGTTTTCCAGAATTGTTTTGCCGACTCTGGCGCCCCACGGATTGTCGAGACCTTCCTGAGAAATCGCTGTATTGAAGCGCACCTGTCTCTCCAGAATTTCTTCGACTTCAGCCAGATCTACTGTATTCGCGTAATCGAGGATGCCTTTGAGGGTCATCTTGGTGCGGTCGCCTGTAATGGTGTTTTCTTCACTTGCATCCGCGGTCGAGGCACCAGTGATGGCGTTTTCTTCACTTACCTTTGCAGTTGTAGAAGCTTTATGGGCATTCTCTTTTTTGACCCCTATACTCTTCTCAGCAATGAATACAAGCCTTCCATCTTTCTCAATCTCAGTGATATCGGTGTGATGCTCGGCGATGGTCACAGCGGCTTCGTGATCTTTGGTCCACATCTCCGCTTTGATGTAGAGATTGGGGACGTTCTCAGCGAGGGCCACCTCGCAGATGCCGGCCGCCACAAGCTCATGAGTCTTCTCGCGAGCTGCGTCGTCCACATCGGCGATAACTTCAAGCATTTTGTCAGCGTTTCCGCCTACGACGCCGAGCACAGCTGCCGTCTCGATTCCCTTCTGGCCGCCGGAATTGGGGACCGTCACACCCTTGACGTTCTTGATCATGTTGCCCGAGCAGGTGATCCGAATGTGGTCGGGCATCTCGCCGAGCTCGCGATAGGCCTTGGCGGCGGCGTATGCGATCGCGATCGGCTCAGTGCAGCCCATTGCCGCCACAAGCTCTTCTTTCAGGATGGTTGTATAGTTCTGTGATAAGTCTTTGGTCAGCTGCATGGTTGCACTTCCTTTTTTGTTGATGTGGTTGGTGTATTAAGCTTATTGGAGATGAGTTGGGTTGCACTAAGAAGCTTTCTATTGGCGGCCATGTCTTTGGCCTGGGTTGGAATTCCACTAAGATATTTTATTAACGACTTCTTAGCGGGCATGTTAAATTCTGGCTCCACCATGAATTCTTTTTTCTCAATCTTATCGGGCATCTTCGATTTTCGCTGTACTAAGAATTCATTTTTTCAAGATTTATCGGGTACCTTGCCATCAAAACGACCCCACTATGATTATAGCTTCTGAGCGTTCTAGTGAAGTCTCTCCAACAAGATTTCTTTATGCCAATAATTAGTGGATTTGACGTCCCACTAACAATTTCTATTCTTCATTGTTGGTTGCAACTAAAAGTTCAATAATTACATTCTTAGTGAGGTCGGTTTCTCAAGATACCCGATAAAAAGTGATTAACAAGCTTTTTAGTAAGGTCAATTTTCAAGATGCCCTATAAGAATGGATTTCAAGCCATTTTAGTGGAGGCTTCAAACGCCAGCAAAAGTAAGTTACAAACGCCTAACCTAGCTTAAGCCCTCGGAATCCCGCTGTAACCACTTCTAGAGTACCAATTTTTCCTACTAATCGCAATTAAAGCACAACCAAGCGCAATTCAAGTGCACCTACAGTGCAAGCGCAATTCACCCACCTTCAACCACAATAAAACAGGGAGTTGCATCCGCAGCTCCCTGTTTCATTAATTCATTTTTCAGAATCCGGATTACTTTGTTCCGATCCAACTAATAGTTAATTAGCGGCCGAACTGGCAGTCGTTGTTACCGGAATCAGATGTCCACATCTCAAGCATGTTGATGGGATCGTTGAAGTCTGCAAGCCAGCCTTCACGTGCGAAGTCGAAGTTACCCTGTTTTCTCTCATCCAGGAATACGTTCCACTCGCGAGTGTCGATGGTCATGTTGATGCCGATCTCAGCGAAATCCTGCTGCATGATCTGAGCAACGCCGATGTGGCCTGTGCCATCGTTGGTCAGGTATGTGATGTTGATGGGAGTCTCAGCGGAGAGCTTGTCGCCATCAAACTTGTAGCCAGCATACTCAAGAAGAGCGATAGCTTCGTCGATCGCTGCATCCTGAACTTCCTCAGGATAGTAGCCATCTTCTACAGGGAATGTGTAAGCTGCGCCATTCTCTTTGAATGTGCCGCCGTTGCCGTCAGCCATTCCTGCAGGGATGTAGGAAGTAGCAACCTTCTGGCCTGTCTGGCCGACTGTCTCAACAATGTAAGGACGGTCGATGAGGATTGCGAAAGCCTTTCTCATAGCAATAGCCTGGTCAACAGTCTTGCCATCGAAAATAGGGCTGTTTACGTTGAATGCTGCATAGTAGGTTCCCAGGTTGTCGATAACGTGGAAATCTTCGTTGCCCATAAGAGAAGCGATCTCGTTTGTGGGAACTGTGTCAGCGAAATCAAGGTTGCCTGCATTGTAAGCAGAAAGGATTGCTGTGTCATCAGCGGAAAGCATCAGATCGATCTCAGGGATGGTAACTTCATCTGCTCTCCAGTAGTTGTCGTTCTTGGTCAGAACCATGGACTCTTCATGTGTCCAAGCTGTCATGGTGTAAGCACCGTTGGTTACGAAACCAGCTTCTGCTGCCCATGCGCCGGGGTTGGTCTCCCAACCTTCAGCTGCCTCAACCTGTGCCTGAGGAACAGGGAGGTATGCCGGGAATGCTGCAAGGTCAAGGAAGTATGCGCAAGGAGCTACCAGCTTAACTGTAAGAGTCTTGCCATCTTCGGATGCAGTTACGTCAAGAGCGCCATCCTCAGTCTTAGCGATAGCGTCGAACATGTAACCATAGTCAGCACCGGTCTCAGGAGCTGCTGCTCTCTTCCAAGAATACTCGAAATCTTTAGCAGTCAGATCTGTGCCATCGGACCATTTAAGACCATCACGAAGTGTGAAGGTGTAGGTCAAGCCGTCCTCGGAAACTTCTGTGTTCTCAGCAAGTGCGGGCTGAAGCTGACCCTCTGCATCATAAGTATAGAGACCTTCGAACATGTTGACTGCGAGGCAGGCGCCGTCTACGGAAGAGTTCAGAGCGGGGTCAACCTTTGCGGGCTCGGAAGCCAGGTTGATCTTCAGAACGTCTCTGGGGCAGGTTGCGAACTGGAAGAACTTGAATCCAAACAGGTTGGAGTAGATGCCTTCCACGTCGGTCTTCTGCAGATACAGATCGTTGTAGTAGTAGATCGGGATGACAGCGGCAGTACCCATCAGGATATCCTCTGCCTTGTGCATCAGAGCGACACGGTTCTCCATGTCAGTTGTGGTCTTGATCTCCTTGATCAGAGCTTCGTACTCTGTCCAATCGGGAGCGGACTTGCCTTCAGCGATTGCTGTGTAGGTAACGCCTTCGGGAGTCGGATAAATTGTGGACTCGATGGGCTCACCAGCCTCAGCTGCTTCAGTCTCGACTGCTGCTGCCTCTGTAGAAGCCTCTGCTGCGGGCTCGCTAGCTGTGGAAGCGCCTGTGCTTCCGCCGCAAGCTGTCAGCATGCCCATAGCGGTCACTACGGACAGAATCAGTGCTAATGCGCGTTTTTTCATAACGTCCTCCTTTTTTATTTAGCAGCCCGCCAGATTCCCCCGCGTGACTGCCAGTTACTTTATTTATGCTTAACCCCAGTTCACGTCCGCCCTTCACTGCCTTAGAGCATCTCGTCACCGCGGTAAACACATCGAAACTATTATACTACTTTGCCCCAATTATTTAAGGTCAAAATAGTAATAATTCTAAATAATTCTTGACATTACTTGTTCCAGCACGCCACCAGATGTCCATTTCCTCTGTCGGTCAGGGACGGGCACTCCTTGGCGCACTGCTCTGTCGCGAAGCGGCATCTGGTGCGGAATGCGCAGCCCGAAGGCATATGCAGAGGGCTGGGGACATCGCCTTCCAGGATGATACGCTGGGAGCTCTTGGCGATCTTGGGATCCGGGATCGGAACCGCGGAAAGCAGAGACTGCGTGTAGGGGTGGATGGGGCTGTCATAGAGCTCGTCCGCATCGGCGGTCTCTACGATGCGGCCCAGGTACATAACCGCAATTCGGTCGGAAATATGACGAACAACCAAAAGGTCGTGCGCGATGAAGAGATAGGCAACACCGAGCTTTTCCTGCAGCTCTTCAAACATATTGATGACCTGCGCCTGGATGGAAACGTCCAGCGCGGATACGGCTTCGTCGCAGACGATGAATTTGGGATTTACAGCCAGCGCTCTCGCGATACCGATACGCTGTCTCTGGCCGCCGGAGAACTCGTGGACGTATCTTGTCGCGTGCTCCGCGTTCAGTCCGACCAGTTCCATGAGGCCGAGGATCTTCTCTCTGCGCTCTGCTTTGTTGGAATAGAGTTTGTGAACATCCAGTGGCTCGCCGATGATCTCTTCGACCGTCATACGGGGATCCAGAGAGGAATAGGGATCCTGGAAAACCATCTGCATCTTGGGGCGGTACTGGATCATGTTCTGATCGGTGATCAGATTTCCGTCGTAGTAGATCTCGCCGCCTGTGGGCTTGTAGAGACGAAGAAGCGTACGGCCGACAGTAGTCTTGCCGCAGCCGGACTCGCCTACAAGTCCGAGAGTCTCACCGGGCTTAATGCCGAAGTTTACTCCGTCAACAGCCTTTAACAGGGTTGTCTTCATAAAGCCGGTGCGAATGGGAAAATACTGTTTCAGGTCTTTGACTTCAACTAAGTATTCGCTGCTCATGCTTTCACCTCCGCTTCCTCAGTATGAAGATACTTATTATCTCTGATATTGATCCAGCAGGAAGCCAGATGGGTCTTATCGATCCTGACCTCTTCCGGAACCTGCGTCAGGCAGATCTTCATGGCGTTGTCGCATCTGGCGCAGAACGCGCAGCCCTTAGGCATGTTCAGAAGGTTGATCGGCGTACCCGCAATGGGGACCAGCTTCTTCTTCATATTGCTGACAGACGGAATGGAACGGAGCAGACCCTTGGTGTACTCGTGGCAGGGATTGTAGAAAATATCCTCTGCAGTTCCGCGCTCGCAGATTCTTCCGCCGTACATAACAACGATCTCATCGGACATCTGCGCGATAACGCCCAGATCATGGGTAACGATGATGATCGCCATGCCCAGCTTCTTCTGCAGTTCCATCATCAGCTCAAGGATCTGTGCCTGGATGGTAACGTCCAGAGCGGTCGTGGGCTCGTCCGCGATCAGGATCGAGGGCTCGGATACCAGTGCCATAGCGATCATGACACGCTGGCGCATACCGCCGGACAGCTCGTGAGGATACTGTTTGAGACGGCGGGGAGCATCGTTGATACCTACCAGCTCCAGCATCTCCTGTGCTTTCTTCCTTGCGTCCTCTTTGCTGACTTTATTGTGTGTTGTGATGGCTTCCATGATCTGGTTTCCCACCGTGTAGACGGGATTGAGGGAGGTCATGGGATCCTGGAAGATCATAGCGCAGTGTCTGCCGCGGAAGTCTTCCATCTGCTTGGGAGTATATTTGGTGATATCCTCTCCCTTGAACAGTACTTTGCCCTGTGTGATGTGGCCGTTTCCATCCAGGATCTGCATGATGGAATACGCCGAGACCGATTTACCGGAACCGGACTCGCCTACGATACCAAGGCTCTTGCCCTCTTCCAGTGTATAGGTGACACCGTTAACTGCCTTGACTTCTCCCTTATCGTCTTGAAGGAAGTATGAAGGTCAATGACCTGCAGAAGCGGTGTGTGCTTTTCTGTATTTTGACTCATGGTTTACCTGCTTTCCTCTTTCAATACTAATAGCGTCTTCTTGTTAACTTTCGTCGGACCCGTCTGCTGCTTATTTGCTTCTGAGCTTGGGATCGAACGCGTCACGCAGGCCGTCGCCGAGAAGGTTGAAGGCCAGAACGATCAGGACGATCAGAACCGCAGGATAAACCAGCTGCATGGGATAGGTCTGCAGGCCCTCACGAGCCGAGTTTGCAAGAGATCCCAGGGAAGGCATGGGAGCGTTAACGCCCATACCGATGAATGACAGAAAGCTCTCCGTGAAGATCGCGGAAGGAATCTGCAGAGCTGTCGTAATGATGATAACCGAAATACAGTTAGGAATAATGTGCTTGCGGATGATGTGGGCGGGCTTAGCGCCGATGGATCTTGCCGCGAGGATGTACTCATTATTCTTGATCGTCAAAATCTGGCCTCGAACAAGTCTGGCCATACCGACCCAGTACAGAAGACCGAACACGCAGGACAGTTGCCAGCAAAATGATGATCAGCATGTCCGGCAGCGAATATATGATATCGACGATACGCATCATGATCAGATCCGTTCGCCCTCCCGTATATCCGGCTATTGACCCGTATATGACGCCGATGATCAGGACCAGGATACTGGCGAAGAGACCGACGATCAGGGAGATCCTTGCACCGTAGACCACACGGATGAAGTAGTCACGGCCAAGGGAATCTGTTCCCATAATGTGCGGGAACACTTCTCCGCCCTCGTCGATGTACTTCTGCTCCATCTCGGAGTACTCAAAAGCCGCGAGGTTCTTGTTGGATCTGTCACGCTTGCCGTTGACCTTGATGATATCCGAATAGGAATAAGGAACAACCAGCGGAGCAATTGTAATTGTGAGGATGATGAACAGAAGGACAATAATGGAGCCTACTGCCAGCGGGTTCTTCATGAGCTTTCTCATACCGTCCTTGAAGAAGGTGGTAGATTCGCTCATGACGTCCGCCTGCCGCTTCTCGTCTTCAGTTGCGGCTTCGAACAGAGCAGGATCGATCTGCATGCTTAAGGGATTTTTCTTTGCTTCCATACTAACCTGCCCTCCTTAGTCCAAAGTGATTCTGGGATCGACAACCTTGTAAGCGATATCGCTGAGCAGGTTGCAGATGACCATAACGACTGCCAGGAAGATGGTGGTTGCCATGATCATGGGATAGTCACGGTTGTTGATGGACTTAACGAACTGCTGTCCCAGACCGCCGATCGTGAAGATATTCTCTACGACAAGGGATCCTGTCAAAATATAGGCCAGCATAGGTCCTACATAAGTAATAACAGGGATCAGAGCGTTTCTGAGCGCGTGCTTGAAGATGACCTTGACCATCGGGACACCCTTAGCTCTTGCTGTACGGATGTAGTCCTGGCCAAGAGAGTCAAGCATTGATGTCTTGGTAAGTCGCGTGACATACGCCGTCGGATAAGCTGCCAGCGCGATGACCGGCAAAATCAGCGACTTACTTGACGCATCCCAGACCGGCAGCAGCTTCAGCGTGATGCAGAAGATCAGCATCAGGAATGTAGCGAATACGAAGGAAGGCATTGCCGTGAACAGCGTTGTAAAGAACACGATGATTCGGTCGATCAGTCTGTTTCTGAACAGAGCTGCCAGGGAACCCAGAATAATGCCTGTAATAACTGCCAGAACAGCAGCCGTCAGGCCCAGACGTCCGGATACCTTAAAGCAAGAAAGCAGTGTATCCTTAATATCGCGGCCGGTCTTGAGCGATACGCCGAAATCTCCGTGCATGAGGTTCTTTAAATAAAGAACAAACTGCACCGGAACAGGCTTATCCAGGTTGTATCTCGCCTCGAGAGCCTGCTTGGTCGCCTCCGATAGTGCCTTTTCTGAGTTGAAGGGTCCTCCGGGAATCGCATTCATGGCGAAGAACGTGATCGCGCAAATGATAAATACACTCACGATAGCCAGCAGGACTCTTTTAACAATGTACCGAGTCATGGTGTTTCCCCTTTCCAGTTTTAATTTGCTAAAGCATATATTGCTTAAATATATACAGTCTATCGTTTAAAAAGCAAGAATTCTTTGTAGACTGCATATAAAAATAAATTATATCATGTCAAAATGCAATTACAAGATATCTAAACCTGATAATTGATGTTTTTTAATTGTTGAGGCGGGTGCTCGCTGCTGCGGGTGCATCTCTTTTTTGGCTTTTTCTCCTGCGCGCCGCTTGTTTTTGGCTTCCTTGTCAGCGGTTGGGTACAGCAGAAGCTTTTTCCCCAAAAAGTTCCACTGCGTGCTGTCGTGGGTGCATCTCTTTTTTGGCTTTTTCCCCTGCGCGCTGCTTGGTTTTGGCTTCTTTGTCAGCGTTTGGGTACAGCAGAAGCTTTTCCCCAAAAAAGTTCCCACGGTTTTGCTCAATTATCAATATTAAATACATGAAATTAGGTACAGCAGAAGCTCTCTTCTCCCTCCTGTGCCCAACTTTTCAGAGCTCATTCAAAATATCGACCACTTCCTATGCGTCATTTCGTATTATCAGGCGTTTAGCAAATTTTCCTTTGGAACTTTTTTGCAATTAGTATCCTTCTGTACCCAACAAATTAAAGCCAACGAAATATCGTCTAAAAATCATGAAAAAAGGCGGACGCAGACACTGAAAACTACTCTTCAGCGCCTGCATCCGCCCTATAAATTCCTATTTCTTCCCCAGCGACTCGATAATTTCCTTGACGTTGATCTTGCCGTCGTTGGAGGCGACCATCCGGACCACCTTGCCGACCACGCTTCCCATCTTGCCGTTCACGACCTTGTTGATCCAGTCAAGATTCTCCTCGTCGATCTCGCCCAGGTAGACCTTCTCCATGATGACGCCCGAAGCCTCACCGATTCCGAACACGATCGCGCCCGCGACCACAGCATTCAGGACATCAGCCGCGATGTTGGCGACGCCGGGGATCATCTTGAGCTGGTTGAGTGCCATCTTCGCTGTCATGCTCACCGCCCCCGCTTCGATGATCCTGGCCATGACCTTCTGCATGCGGTCGTCCTTCTTGTCGAGCTTGTATATTTTGGCAATGCTCGAGATCAGCGCGGTTTCCATTGTGGAGAGCACGACCGAATCCGGCAGGTTGAGCGGAACCGCCCCAACGGCAGCCGCCGAAGAAGTCGCCAAAACTGTCAGCGCGTGCGCATTCATCCGCTTGCGCTTCAGATCATAGCGATACACAGCCTCTTCCGAATCTTTGAGCGCATCGTCGAGATGCTCCTCCGTCGCCTTGATCAGTTCCTCAATCCCGCGCGGCACAGCAGGCATGCTCTTAAGCGGCTTTGCCAAAACAGGAATAATCGCTACAGGCATGCCCTTGTTCTCAGCGGGGTGCTCTTTGTTCCTAATAGGCCGCCCTTTGCCAACAGGCAGCCAATTGTTCCGGGTTGCTTTGCGGAAAGCGTCTTCCACCATTTTGATGTTTTCCTGATCTTCGTCGGGGAAGTAAGACTTGGTCAGCACAACGATGACGGGAATGTCCTTCCATTCACGCTTGACAAATTCTACGGTCCTGATCGTGCGGGCAGATAAGTGCTTGGACGACGCATCCACGCAGAACCAAAGCATTTGGATCAGCGGTCTGTCGCCCTTGAGGCCGGCCCTCATCCACCTGCTCATATCCCGGATCGTTTTCTGCGAGTCCCAGAATCCATCCCCGAATCCCCGGCTGTCGATCAGCCGCAGATTCAGCTCGTCGGACTCATAAGCTGCCAGTTTCTCGGTCCCGCGCCTGCCGTCGTTTATTCTGGCAACTTCCTTGCCGGTCACTGCGTTGATCAGCGTCGACTTGCCTGCGCCGGCAGGTCCCATAACGAGAATGTTCGCTTTGTCGGTCATGGTGTTAGTCTCCTGTTGTAGTTTGGGTTTGTGGGGCTGTTTTAACTGGATTGTGAATGTCAGTCTTGTCGTTGATCACAAACTCTCAACCCACGCTTTGATCTCATCCGCCCCGGCTCCGTTCAGGAGGCGCGCGTCAAGAATGTCCGCGCCTTTGACGTAAGGTGCCAGCTTGGACGCTGTTTTGCCAATTCCGCTGCCGCCGGAGGTTGCAAAGGCTGCAACTTTCTTCCCGGTCCAATCGTATCCGGCGCAGAAAGTGTTCACCACAAGCGGTGCGCAACCGTACCAGATCGGGAAACCGATCAGGACGAGGTCATAATCCTCGAAGTTCTGGATTTTGCCTGATACGGGCACCTGTTTTTTGGCAAAGAATTCTCGATTGCAGCGTGAGACAGGATTCATGTAGTTGAGATCCGCAGCTGAATACGGCTTCTCAGGCTTGATCTCGAACAGATCTGCGCCGATCGCATTTGCCATTTTCTCTGCTACACTTGCGGTTCTGCCGCTCTCTGCACTGAAATATGCTACTAAAGTTTTCATATTAATATCCTTTCCTTGAGCGGTCATAATGCCGGCCTCCTTATCTGCATGAATTGACACTTCACTTGCATAATGCTATATTCGAATTAGAAAATGTGCTGCCGGTTGACGGTCAGCCCGAATTATAAGTCATGTGAAATGACCGCTAACCTTGGCTGGAGGGGCGGTCATTTCTGTGTATTACTACTATCCTTACCAATCTGGTAACCGATAGCAAAAAAGGTTGCGCACATACTGAGCACACCAATAATTACTCCGACCACTTCCATTGGTTCAGCCCTCCTTTTCTTCAGATTCCCAAGTGGGTTTCTATGTAATCGGAGAGTCACAGTCCCTCCGTAGAGGGCTAACCGCCTACCGTTATTGGCAGCACTTCATTATTATAATCTCTGTGCTCCATATATGGCAAAGCGGATATAACACCGTAAATCATATCTCATATAAAACACCAGCTGTTCCTCACGCGATCCACCGCATAACCAGCGAGATTACCGTGATCATTCCGGTCAGCGCCGCTATCCAGAATACCGTCGCCAGTCTGCTTTGATGGTTCACCCTGAAAAACGGATATGGCCCATCGAACCACTCTCTGTAATTCATATACATCATAACGATCCCATACACAAATGTGATCGCCACCGGAATCATCCATGCTGACGAATGGCCTTCCCATAATATATAAGAAATAACTGACAACACCGGGCATAGTGTATGATGATACAGCCCGTTTCCCGACAACATGAGCCTTCGGAATCCGCCGCCAAACGGCACCAGAATAAAAAGTGTGACCGCAAATGTCATCGTCAGCATGCAGGCGCTCGTATATCGCAGCCAAGCCGGCCCTCCCGTGAATACATATACGATCGAAGAGACAATCGTGATCAGATTTGAGATCTGTGTATAATACGCAAAAATCCTCCATTTGCGATCACCGATGCTGACTCGAAGCCCCAGAATCTCCAGTATGATGATCAGTATATTTGCAAATCGCCCCATCATCTTCACTTCCCTTCTGGCTTATATCGAATAGCACAATCTGCGGCCAAATTGACACTTTTCTTGTATAATGCTATATTTGAATAAGAAAATGTACTGCCGATAGACGGTTAGTCCGATTAATAAGCTACGAAATAGCCGCTTAGTTTGTCAGACTGGGGCGGCTATTTCTGTGTATTATTACTATCCTTACCAATCTGGTAACCGACAGTGAAAAAGGTCGCGCATAAACTCAGCACACCGATGATTACTCCGATCACTTCCATTGGTTCAGCCCTCCTTTCCTGCAGATTCCCATGTGGGTTTCTATGTAATCGGAGGGTCACAGTCCCTCCGCAGAGGGCTAACCGCCTACCGTTATTGGCAGCACTTCATTATTATAATCTGTGTGCTCCCTGTATGGCAAAGCGGTTATAACACCGTGAACCATACACCACCCTTGATTTAAATTGAGGATGGAGGTATATTTAAGTTAGAAAATGTGCTGCCGATAGACGGTCAGCCCATCAAATTAGATTAACTACACAGAGTAGCCGCTCGTTTTCTCAGGACGGGGCGGCTATTTCTGTGTCTATTTCTACTATTTCACTCAAACCTCTCCGCGTCCAACTTTCTGACCTGTCGGGCGGGATTACCGACTACAACCTCGTAATCACCCACATCGCGCGTCACCACGGACGCCGCGCCTACGATGGCGTATTTTCCGACCGTCACACCCGGCAGGATGGTTGCGCCGGCCCCGATCCACGCACCTTTCCTGATCACGATGGGCTTGCACGTGAGGATCTGCCTGTCATATGGATCATGGTTGTTGGTCAGGAGCTGCACGTTGGCGGCGATCTGCACATCGTCTTCGATCGTTATGCCGCCCCTCGCCATTGCCAACAAATTGCTGTTTATATACACGCCGCTGCCAATCGTGATCTTTTCGAACGCAGCGCCGGCAAGCGGCGCATGTAGGAACGAATTGTCGCCGATGCGGCCGTCGAACAACTCATGAAGGATGTCCTTGTATTCCTGCGAAGTCGGCAATGTATGGTTGAGCTTGAACACCAGCTCCTCGTTGCGGGCGCCGGCTGCCGCATTCTGATAGCTTTTGTCGCGCATGTCTATCCTGATTTCGTCCATTAAGTCTCCTTATATCGTAATAGGGGTCTGACCCCATTACAAAGTTGTTACATAGCGTAATGGGGTCTGACCCCAATGGTAGGCGTAATGGGGTCAGACCCCATTACGAAATTGTTACATGGGTCACCGAACATGTTCCTCGACTCACAGAGTCTGTTCCCAATGGTAGGTAGTTTCTATTAAGTTAAGGAACTACCTGCCTTTTTTAATAAACTACTTGACAAAAAGCCACAAAAATGCGGCGCTTCGCGCCCTTT
>CADCIK010000050.1 GCA_902801415.1 uncultured Lachnospiraceae bacterium | reverse complement strand
CGTTGCGGACGCCTCCCAGTTTCGCAAGATCAAGGAAATCGTGAGCAATAATCCGGAAAGAAGATTTATTGTGGTCTCGGCGCCCGGAAAGCGCTTTCCTGAAGACCGCAAAGTGACGGATCTCCTGCTGGATTGTTATGAAAAGGCGGCAGCCGGCGAATCCTTTGCGGACGAGCTGTCCCGCATAAAGGCGCGTTTTCAGGACATCCTCACAGGCCTGCAGATCCGTTTTTCACTCGAGGACGAGTTCGAGCATCTGGAGCAGACCCTTCTCACCGATCCGCAGAGAGATTACACGGCCAGCAGAGGAGAATATTTAACTGCCAAGATCATGGCCAAGTATCTTGGCTTTACATTTGTCGATCCTGCATGGTGTGTATGTTTTGACGAGGATGGACAGTTGAATATGGCAATGACGAGCCGTACAATGCGGGCGTCTCTGCTCCCTTTGCAGCGGGCCGTGATCGCCGGCTTCTACGGGGCGGACATGATCGGTACGATCCATACATTCGAGCGGGGCGGCTCCGACATCACAGGCAGTCTCGCGGCATGCGCGGTCGGTGCAGACCTGTATGAGAACTGGACAGATGTCTCGGGGCTGTTTGCCGCGGATCCGCGCATTGTCGAGAATCCGGCAACGGTCGCCTACATGAGCTATCGGGAGCTGCGAACGCTGTCCTACATGGGCGCTTCTGTCCTCCATTCCGACGCGGTCCTCTCCGCTTCCGAGATGGAGATCCTGATCAACATCCGCAATACAAATCGGCCTGAAGATGCGGGCACTATGATCATGCGTCATCTTCCACCGGGCGTTTCCAAGAATCCCGTGACCGGCGTCTCCGGGCGCAAGGGTATGTCCGTTCTCCAGATCGAGAAGGTCATGGTCAGTGACGGGTCGGGATTCAGCGCGTTGATGCTCGATATTTTGAAAGAGCGGTCCCTTCCGTTTGAATACTGCCTGACCGGAATCGATTCCATCACGCTGGTGATCCGGAGCGACCTGCTTGAGAGCTGCAAGGACGACCTCATTGCGGAGATCCGCAGCACGCTCAATCCCGACTTCATCGGCATGCGCGACAATCTGTCCCTGATCGCTGTGACGGGCGAGAAGGCGACTGAATCCAGCGACGCCAATGTGCGCGTTCTGCAGAAACTCACGGAAAACGGCATCGAGATCAGTACTATCAACCAGGGTGCAGGCAAGCTGAACCTGCTGATCGGCGTCCCGCAGGAGCGGTATGAGGACGCGATCCGGACGATCTATGAATTCCGGCAGAGTATGGCGTGATGATGGGAAATAACAGGTTTTCTCCGAGGATCATTGATTTTCAGGGCGGCACGAATTTTCGTGAATTAGGCGGATATCCCTCTGCCGATGGAAGGCATGTCAAATACGGGCACTTCTATCGCGGCGGCACTCTGCATGACCTCAAGAGCGACGAGGACCGTGCCCGTCTGGATGGGCTGGGATTGAAGCTGGTGCTCGATTTTCGCAGCACCGGCGAGTGCCGGGTCAGTCCCGATTATGTGCCTGATGGGGCCGGATATTGTCAGATCAGCGCAATGCGCTATGACAACGGCGATGAAGTCGACTTTTCACCGGAAGGCATGAAGCGGGTAGAAAAGGAATTCGCATTTCTAAACGATCTTTCCATTGTCGATTCGCTGAAGTCCTATTACGCCCGCATGCCATTTAACAATCCTGCTTTTCAGGCTGTTTTTGACGCCTTGGAGAATGAGGACGTTCCCTTGCTCTTCCACTGCACGTCCGGCAAGGATCGGACGGGCGTCGTCGCCATGCTGATCCTGCTCGCGCTGGGATGCAGCAGGGAGACAGCGCTGAAGGACTATCTGGAAACCAACCGGTGCAGAGCGGAACAGCTGGATGCGCTGCGTGAGAACTTCCTGGCTATGGGCGGTGAGGATGAAGAACGGTACGAACTAATGGTGATCCAGTACGGCGTTCTCCCCAAGTTCGCGGAGGCGGCGCTCGATGCGATCATGGAGCGCTATGGCAGTTGGGATCGGTATTTTGAACAGGAATACAGACTGGACCAGACGCGGCTGAATGCGCTGCGCGACAGATATCTGGAATAAAGAAACATTAAAACAGCTCACAGAATTCTGTGAGCTGTTTTTTTATCACCAGGTCGCTCGCTTACCGCAGGGTAACCCTGTGATCACCATCCTTTGCGGCCGCCGGTACGTCCTCCCTTGCCTCCGCCCATCATCTGATTGGAGATGGTGTCAGTTTCTGTTCCGTTAATGATCAGTGTGCCGCCGGTCTTCTGGCAGGTTCCATCGTAGTCAAAGGGGCTTTGCGCAGTGATATCAAGCGTGCCGCCTGTGATGATCAGATTTCCGTTGGAGTCGACCGCGTCTGTATCGCCGGAGCCCATCACGATAGTGACATAACCGCCGTTAAATTCGGTTGCAGGCGATATTTTGGCAGATTTGTAAGCCGCGTTGATGGCGTCGTCACTGGCCGCAATGTTGATCGTGCCGTCGTTGATCTGGATCCAGGTCGCCTCGAGACCCTCGTGGGCGTTGAGGTCGAGCGTGCCGCCGTCGATCTGAATGATCGTCGTCGCGTGGATCGCGTCGTCGCCGGCCAGAGCTTTCAGCGTACCGCCGCAAATATAGATGTATCCGACTGTGTCGTCATCGTCATTTTCCGCATGCAGAGCGTCCTTATTGGTCGAAATATTGATCTCACCGTCCGCAATCCGAATGGAATCGTTGGCTTCCAGGGCGTCTGCTTCACATGCGATATTGATCGTACCGCCGGTGATCTTCATGTCGTCTTTGCAGGAGACTCCGTTGTCACTGGACTGAATATTCAGAGTTCCGACGCCATTCAGAACCAGATCGTCCTTACTGAAGATGACCGCATCTGTGTTTGTGTCACCGTCCGCTGTAAATGTGCCGGTCACAGAGAGGCTGTTCTCGGAGTCTGTCGTTGTTACGAATACTTTGTCAGCGCTCTTTACATAGATGCAGGGTATGCTGTCGTTGGTGATCGTTACGCCGTCGAGGACGAGCTGTACTTTGTCCTCATCACCGGCTTCGACAATGATGGATGCGTTCGATGCGCTTCCGGTGATCACATAGACGCCTTCCGAAGTGATCTCGATCGTCTGGCCGCCGCTGATCGTATAAGTCTTTGCTTCGCTCAGATCTGCTGTCTGCTCCAGGTCACGATCAGTGAAAAGATCGGTTGTATCGACAGCACCTCCGGTCACCATGTTAAGTTCATTAGCTGTGGTGCCGGATTCTGATGCAGAGGTGGTCTCTGCCGCTTGTGTCCGGGTGGTCTCGACTGTCTGCGTCACTGCGGTCTCTGCCGCATATGATTTTTCGCCGGTCCCAAAAGAACTGCTCAACACGCCAAACCCAGCCGCAGCAGAAATTGTAAAAGCTGCTGTTACTGCCGCTGCCAGCTTTACGAGCTCTTTCTTGTTCATTGTATATCCCTTTCCTTTCTGATAAGGATCGATCACTTACATAATTCCTGTGATCGATCCGTTTTTGTCTGTTTCTGATCTCTTTATACACAATGAACCTTATTTGAAACTTAGAAATTCCATCTATTTACGGATGTCCGTAAGGGCCCTGCCTTCCGTCGACGGGCGGATAGGTCCGGTGAGGCAGATGCTTGAGATGCCGCTCAGCAATGGCAAAGCGGGTCTTTCTGACGATGTCCACAGTGCTGCAGGTCAGTTCCTCTTTGGATCCGAACGGAGCTGTCACTTCAAAGAACTCTGTCTCGGTGAATTCACCCTGCACCATTCCGCTTACATGGTGCGCGGTGACGAGCAGCTGCCAGCAGAGGACTCCGTCCTCTCTGAGAGTGCCCTCGGCGGCGTCAACCTCGACCGTCAGCTGGGCAGGCCAGTCGTAGTCGAACAGAATGACCTCTTCGCCGGTCTTCGTATCCTGACGGACAATCCGCGCGCCGGAGACGTTCGCGTCATCTTTTTCTTCTAAAGCAAACATGAAATCTTTATTCTTATAAATCGTTTTCATTTATGTGTCCTTTCGTATCCGGGTAGTTGTAGGTGTATTATAGCACAGTTCATTCCATGCAGACTTGCCTGACGGCAGGCAAATCATTGTAAGTTTTGACGAAAATGATCACAGGGTTACCCTATGTGTTAGAATAGGAATTGTGACCGCAGGGTAACCCTGTGATCACGTTATACATTTTGACGGAAAGGACGACAAAACAATGATCATCAAAGAAACGCTTTACTACGATCCCGCCGGGGAAGACCGCACTGTGCACATCTATCTGCCGGACAACTACAATGAAACAGAGGAGCGTTACCCCGTTATGTACTTCTTCGACGGCCACAACCTGTTCCTGGATTCGGACGCCACTTACGGCAAGTCCTGGGGCCTCAAGGAATTCTTCGACGGCTGGCAGAAACCCATGATCGCGGTCGGTCTCGAGTGCTCGCATCAGGGCAATCACCGCCTCGACGAGTATTGCCCCTACGACGCCGATCTGATGGGCACTCACATCCACGGTGAAGGCCGCGAGACCATGGACTGGATCGTCGGCACCCTCAAGCCTTATATAGACAAGAACTACCGCACTTATTCCTTCCGCGAAGCCACCGCGATCGGCGGCTCCTCCATGGGCGGTCTCATGTCACTTTTCGCGGTTACCGCCTACAACAGCACCTTCTCCAAGGCAGCCTGTGTCTCCTCCACACTCTTCATCGTGCGCGACCGCCTCTTCGATGAGATCGAACACTGCCGGATCGATCCCGACACGCGGGTCTACTTCTCATGGGGTGAAAAGGAAAGCGGTCAAAACACCGACTTCGCCCGTCTTCTCTCCCAGGTCAACTACGACGCGCAGGACCTTCTGAACAGCAAGGGAGCACTCACCCAGGTCTTTTTCCAGGTTGACGGCGGACACTGTGAAGCAGACTGGGAAAAACAGGTTCCCGGCTTCATGCAGTTCCTCTGGATGTGACCGACGCTCCATCAAAGATCCTCTCGGATATGCCGCCAAAGAAATCTCTCAACTTTTTAAATATCTTCGTGGATATAAACATGCCGTGCGTATATACATACAGATAACAAAAAACAACGCTTAACAAACAGCGAAGACAAATCACATAGTGAGGAATAAAGAAATGAGTGAATTTGAAGAAAACATAATAAACGATGAAGAGCTGCAGGAAGTCAGCGGCGGAACTGCACAGGCAGCAGTCAAGGTAAAACCCATCACTCCCATCTGGGTCAGAGTTACATCCACTTCTCTGAACTGCAGATATACCCCCGGCGGAAAGATCGCCAAGGTCTATGAGAAAGGTCACAGACTGAAGGTTGACGGGATCACAGCTGACGGCGCATGGTACAGACTCCTGATCTACGATCCCAGAGGCGGCACCTGCTACGCGTTCATTGCTAAGAGATATACAGAGAGAATCTGACAGCAAATAGCTTACTTTAACAAAGTTCACATTTATTTTACAGACACAAACGATTTCAATCGTTTATAATAAGTAATTGAGGAGCGACTAAGAAAGCCTCAATACGCTCAATGAAAGGAGAACTACTATGGAAGAAATGAACAAGGATTTTGAACTGGAGATGACTCCCCTTACAGACGCTGAGCTCAATGAAGTAGACGGTGGCGTAGGCGAAGCAGGCGGACGTTGGAAATCTGTTAAGTGTGCAGTTAAGAAGAATTATCTTGCACTTCGCAACCATCCTTCCTTCAAGTATGAGAACGAGATCGCCCGCATCTACAGAGGAACCGTTTTCAGCGTTTACACCGGCAAGACGAGCGGCAACTACATCTGGGCTTCCTACGGCGGAAAGACCGGCTGGGTTGACAAAAGATTCATCCAGTACTGCTAATTACAGATACTGCCCGGTATAATCGAATAAAACTTCATAGCATAGTGAAATCCCCCGGAGACCTCTCCGGGGGATTTTTTATACCTGTATTCCGTGTCTTCCACAGACTTCTTACAGGACTGCGCAGACACCATCAATCTGATCAGTGATATACGATGACCTTGGTCCCTCTGGGAATGTTGTCGTAGATCCACTCCGCGTTGTCGACCTGCAGTCTCACGCAGCCGTGGGATACGCCCACGCCCACTCTTCCGTCCATGACAGAAGCCGGCCAGGAGTTCTGGTAATACAGGACCGAATGGAACAGGTAGTTGCCGCAGAACTGCGTCGCGTACCAGCATCTTGCGGATCCGGAGTCAAAATACAGCATCTTGATCCCAACAGTGAAGTTCCCCTCGATCGTAGGCGTCGAAGATTTGCCGTCGCCGCAGTACCACTTCTTGATCGGTGACCACATTCCCTCTGATCTTCTGTAGATCGAGACCTTATGCAGGCTCCTGTTGACCAGAATCAGATAATTGGTGTTGCTCGAATAATCCTGCGCCTTCCAGTCCATGGAATCCAGGGACGCTTTTCCGTACTTGTCAACCGGAAATCCGTTAACAGTTGTGTTCACGGCAATCGTACCATCCGAATAGGTGTAATAATAATTGCCGTTATAGGTCTTCCAGCCCCTTGTCACCGCGCGGCGTCCCTCACTGTCGAAGAAATAGCGCTTGGAACCGACCGGGGAAGGACCGTATAACCTTCTGCCGCCCTTTGTCTTGTCCAGATAGTAATAGTCATCACCGATCTTGGCCCAGCCAATCCGGGCTATGCCGTTTGCCTTGATGTAGAACCACTTCTCATTGTGCTTGCGCCATCCCTCTTTGCCGGCATAGCCGTGACTGGTGTAATAGCACATCAGATTGTTGTAGTTCTTGAACCAGCCGGTCCGCATGGCGCCGTATCCGTTGAAAGAGTACCATTTGCCGCCGATGCGCTTGACGCCCGTCTGAACCGCGGCCCATTTGGCGCCGGGAAGACTTCCGTTGGCCATATAGTACTTCTTGCCGCCGATGACCTGGAAGCCGGTCCTGCGCACTCCATCCTTGCCAAAATAGTACTTGTACCCGTTGATCTTCCTGAATCCGGTCAGCATTGCGCCTCTGGGGAATGACGGATAATTCTTGTCGGCAAAATAGTAAACTTTACCGGCAGCCGTCTTCATTCCCGCAAGCGGATTTCCGTTCTCATCGAAGTAGAATTTATATGCCTTGCCGCTGATCGTAATGGTCGCCCAGGCGCCTTTGACCATCTCTCCGTCGATATAGTGGTGAAGGACGTTTCCGCTGTTATCAAAGTCCGTCACGACACCGCTCATCTTCGCGTCCTTGGCCGTCACGTCCTCTTCCGCTTCCACGATCTCTTCCGGTTCCGTCTCCGCGGCGGTCTCAGGGTCGATCGTTGCACCGATTTCAGCAGATTCTGCTGCTCCAGGTATCTCTTCCGTCTCTGTATCCGGTTCTATTACCGCTGCAATCTCAGGATCCAGCGTTGCTCCGGTTTCCGCTGCCTCCGCCGCCCTTGCAGGGACTGCGCAAAGCGGTGAAACTGCGAGTGAAATGGCCAGTAGTATTGCCAGTCTTCTTTTCATCAAAACCTCCAAACCTGTAATATGCTCCACTCAATGATCCATGTTCTGAGATCAATTCCCGCTGAATATATGTTTCCCAATTCCGATTATCGCTCAACGCCTCTGAAGAAAAGTCCCAGCATGCCCGGTCCTACATGGGCGCCGGAAAACGGTTCATGCTGACAGATCGTGATCGGGATTCCGGGTGTGATCTTCTTCACAAGTCCCGCCAGAGTCTCCGCATCCTGCAGGCAGTCACCGTGGGAAATGCAGATCTTCTGCTCCGGACCGTCCAGTTTCTTCTCTTTGTATTTCTCCGCAAGCATCTCGATCGACTTTCTGCGGCCGCGCACCTTGGTGCACGCAACGATGTGGCCTGTGCTGTCGCCGAACAGGATCGGCTTGATATTGAGCACTGTGCCGATCATAGCCGTTGCTCCGCTGACGCGGCCTGTCCGTTTTAAGAAATTCAGGTCGTCCACCGTAAAATACTGACAGGTGTGAGGTACTTCCGCATCCACGATCGCAGCTGCTTCGCGGACATCGACGCCCTGCCGGCTCAGTTCAGCCGCCTTGAGTGCCAGAAGACCGTTGCCGAATCCGCATCCGTGCGAGTCCACAATGTGGACGAACCGGTCCGGAAATTCTTCCATCAGCTCCACTGCGGCAGCATGCGCCGCGTTATAGGTTCCGCTTATGCCGGAACTCATAGATACATATATAATATCCTGCCCTTTCTCCAGAAGAGGCGTGAACTCTGTCAGGAAAGTCTGCGTGTTCAGTAAGCTGGTGTTGATCTTTTGGCCATTCCGAAGGCCCTCATAGTATGCGTGCCCGTCAAAGTGATCAACATCTCCCATATACACTTGAGGTTCGCCGTTTACAGTGTACTCGCACGGAAGAAGTGAGATCCCGTCGAGCATATTTCCGGGCAGATTCGCACTGCCGTCCACATATACAGCAAAGGACATACCTTTCACCATCCTTTCCGGAATCCGTATATCTGTCTGGCGGATCCCATTACATCTCCTGTTTTTACAGGTATCTAATTATTTTACCACATGAAAGCCGATTCGCAAAATATCAGGCAGACTACTCATCAGAGCAGGGCGTTAATTCACTGGTTTTCGTGTGTTTTCCACGCAAATAATGATCTCCATCCGGCTTCAACCATGGTACACTAATAGTGATCAAATACTGTGCAATGCACGTAAAAAAGGGGAGAAATATCGTGAAAACATCAACTGATAAGGGTAGTGTTGTAACACAGGTCCTGCTCGCCGCTGTTGCTGTCGCTCTGGGGTATCTGCTTCTTTTCGACAAGAACATGCAGGTCCTTACCTTGTGCCGGATCCTGTGCGGAGGACTGATCGTGGTAGGCATCGTGTCGATCATATCGTTTTTCGTATCCGGCGATTTCAAGCGGATCGACCGCTACGGCTTTACGTTGGGCGTCCTGCTGGCCATTCTGGGTGTCATCGGTTTCCTGCGGATGAACGAACTGACCGGTAATTTTGAGATCTATACCGGGCTCCTTGCCCTTGTCCTCAGTGTTTTGACACTGCAGGGCACGGTACAGGTCAAGGTATTGGATTACGCCGTGTGGGTCCTCAGTCTCGTGCTCGCAATAGCCTGCCTGGCAGGTTCTTTCTGCGTGATGGCGGGTATCACCCCGGTCACACAGCTGATTGCCGGCTTCCCTCACTGGATCCTTTTGATCAGCGGCGGTTCCTGTTTGTTCAGTCTGATCGTGACGTGGATCTGTATCCTGCTCGCAGCAAGGCGTGAGAAGAAAGCAAAGAAAGAGGCGGAGGAAATCGCACAGGCTGTGATGCACGGCGACTATCAGGAGATCCCTCCCGCACAGGCCGCTTCAACAGCTGCGGAACCTGTGTATACGCCTTCCGAACCTGCAGAGACATTCCACACGGACTTCACTCCTGCTGCTGATGTTCCGCCGACTGATGTTCCGCCGGCATATGTCACGCCAACTGATTCATCCGCTGCCGGCACAACCGGCTCATCTGATGTGACCGGATCATGAACAGATCATCGCGTTTACGGGCGCCGCGGGCCAGGATCGTTCCTCCCGGTCAGCGGATCATGCGCTCGATCGTCGCAGTATGGCTCTGCATGCTGGTCTATGTCATCAGGGGGATGAACGGCGAGCCCTTCTATTCGATCATCGCGGCGCTTCAGTGTGTGCAGCCCTACTCTTCCAACATGATCAGTGAAGGAAGAGAACGCATTATAGGCACTCTGATCGGTGCCTTCTGGGGATCTGTGATCCTCTTTGCTGAGCTGCTGCCGGTCGGAGGGAGCTTCAGGACCACCGTGATCTTCTATCTGCTTCTTGGGGTCTTTTCCGGACTTGTTATCTATTCCACCGTCCTCATGGGCATACCGCAGTATGCGCTCTTTGCCGCAGTTGTTTTTCTCGGTATTGCCATGTATCACGTTGAAGATGTCAATCCCTACATCCATGTGTATTACAGGACAATCGAGACTATTATCGGTGTAGGCGTTGCGATCGCAATTAATTCCGTTCATTTCCCAAGGATTTACGACCGGTCGACACTGTTCGTTTCAGGTATTGATTCTGTCCTGTTCCGCGAAGATCGCAAGCTCACCCCCTTTACCAAAGTAGAGCTGAACCGTTTTCTTGATGAGGGTATGCGGTTTAGCGTACAGACAAAGCAGACCCCCGCAACAGTCAGAGAAATCCTGTCCGACATCAATCTCAAACTGCCGATCATCGCGATGGACGGCGCCGTGCTCTACGATCTTCACACAATGAAGTATGTCCGGACGGAAAAGATGGATCCCGAACTAGTCACGCATGTCTCTGGATTTCTTCATGAACAGGGCTATCCGTTTTTTGTCAATACCATACAGGATAACCTATTGGTCATATATTTTAAGGATTACAAGAATCTGATCCTGGATGAGGTCAAAGACGCGCATCACGAGGCTGTAGACCGGTACAAGCAGGAGGAACACGCCCCTGCCATCAGTTCCTATGTCTCTATGGCAAGACTCTACAGGAAAAAACGGACCTCACCCTATCGAAACTATGTCCGCACCAATGCGGCCATCACCCATGATGTCATCTATATCCTGGTGATCGATCAGGAGGAAAAGGTCGATCAGCTCCATGCTTCCCTCATGGAGCAGCCTTGGGCTTCCCAATGCCGCACCAACTTTGATACCTTCGACTGCGAGGAGGGCGAGAAGCTGATAGGCGCGCCGCAGACCATTACCTTCGGCAATGATCCCGGAGAATGCGACGTCCTCATCGAAGACGCCGGACGCGACCGTATGGTGAAGGAGCTTAAGAAGCGCTTCTCCCCCATCGACCTGCGAGGCTGGAGAAATATCATTCACATGTAGATGTCCAAAGACTGGCAATAAAAGAGGACCGGTACGAAATGTACCGGTCCTCTTTCATTAGACTTATATGAGAGAATCTGATTCAGATCAATATCTCAATTATTTGTTGGCTTCAACAAGAGCGTTGTACCACTCCTGCATAACATCTGTTGCCTGCTGATCGTCTGCCAGTGTTGCGCGGAAGTAGTAGTTATACTCCTCATCGCCATCCGTTACCACCTGGCGGACCAGATTCTTGTCAGCTGTAAAGAAGTCAAAGCGGATGTTTTCTTCAGGGAAACTAAGGACAACATACTCTCCGTCGGGACCTTCTTCCCTATCTTCATACTCAAACTTCGCGTTCTTAACCAGCTTCTCAAAATAAGGAACTCCATCTACTCCATTGGGTGCCATGGGGCCAAACTCTGTTGTGCTGATCGTGTAGTTAGCGTCTTCCGAAAGCGCTGCGCGTGCAATGAAGATCGCAGGCGTGCTGTTGTCATAGGTTACCGCTGTCAGGCCTTCGTTCTCTGCAATGAAAGCATCTCTCATGGAATCTGCCCACTCGCATACTGCTGTCCACTCATCCTGGTCGGCTTCCATCTGCTCAGGAGTCTCACGGTTGTAACGTACATCTGTGGGATGATAGAAGATATAGTACTGACCATCTGCATCCTGTGCGAATACGACCTGACCGGACATATCGTCACAGAGCATTCTCTTGACTACGTCCTCGCTATCTCTGCCGATCGCGAACAGCCAGCCCATGCCGTCTTCTTCGCCATATCCCTGCGCCTTTGCAGCTTCAACGGAAGCCTTCTCACTGACTGTGAAGAGAACGCCGTCTTCCTTGGATTCGGGAATGTTTACGATCACTTTGTTCGCGAACTCACTGTTTACTGTCATCTTCATGCCTTCATTTTCATAAACGACAGGCTCTGTTACTGTCTCTTCTGCAGGCTGGGCAGCTTCAGTTGTTGCAGCCGCTTCTGCTTCGGGAGCAGGTGTAGAAGTTGTGTTTCCGGAAGCGCCGCATGCTGCCAGAGACAGGATCAATGCGGGAACTACAATACCCATCTTCAGTAAATCTTTTGTATTCTTTTTCATTTTTCTTCCTCCTAAATGGAATTAATAGATCACTGATTCTGATCAACATATATTATTATATCACTGCATGTCTTCTCTCAGAAATCAGTATGTTTTGCAGTTGATATATTAATATACAACGCATCATACTATTATCCACGCAAAAAAAGAAGAGGAATTACCGGAAAGTCATAAATATTTAAGAGTTGTCCTGAGAAGTAGCTCCGGATAGGCAAGATGTGTACGCATTGCAAGGGAAAAGATCCTGATACAATAGTATTGCCGTTGCGCGGGCTTCGTGTAAGTGCTGCTGCAGAGTGCTCTCCTTACCGGCCGCTGCCGGTATTAAGCAAACTATAATCTGCGATCATACGTATTAGGAAGGATTTTAAGACGTGATTACGGTACTACCTCACCTAATCAGATATGATATATATACATTTCCAGATAATGGAGATGTCACTCCCTTTGCACACACCAGGGAACCATACGCAACGGCAAAACCGCCTGTGCCGCTATCAGACCGGCTGCTCCGGTCGTACGGCTGTTTTCTGCCGTTCTTTATGTCAGGCAGCACAGATACTATAACACCATTTTCGTGTAACGGTTACCACCCTTTAAGTGGTTAAATGTTCGATCATCCGCTTATACTTTTCATTGACAGGCGTCGGTATGCCGTATTTCTGCCCGAGTGCAATAACTGTGCCCGCAAACAGATCCACTTCCGTGGTTCTTCCCGCGATCGCATCCTGACGCATAGAAGGATATCCATCCGGTTTGAGCGTCTTCTCCAGTTCGATCGCCTCGTCAATGTCTTTCCCGGAGAGTGTGACGCCTTCCGCCGCAGCCACACGGATCACTTCGCGCATAGCCTCTTTCATCTCATCACAGATGGGTCCCGGTGAGGTGACATGGCCATAATCGGTCTCATACGCCGTGCAGGCCTGATTTACGCCGACATTGAGCAGATACTTGTGCCACATTGCGCCGCGAATGTCTTCCAACACTTCATAGGGAACACCCGCCCCGCGAAGTACTGCCGCAACAGCTTCGACCTCCTCATTCTGGCCGCCGTTTCTGGAGCCGATCTGTATCCGGCCCATTCTCGTGTAGTGAAGATCTGTTCCGTCCCTCATGGCGTCCATACCGATCGCGATGCAGTCGAGGATCTGCTGACGGTCAAAGCGTTTTGCCAGCATGTCCTCGCTGGTGATCCCATTCATGAGGGAGATGATGACTGTGCCCTTCCCCACCGAGGGCTGCATCATGTCGATCACTGCAGGCAGAGAGGGGCCCTTCACTGCAACGATCACCAGATCAGAGGGAGTTTTCACATCCTCGATATCCTGCAGAGAAAATGCGAATGGCTCGTCATTGATCGTATACCGGTCATTCTGATGGCGGGAGAAGCGGGCGCTGTCCATCACAAACTTGACACGCTCCATCCCATACTCTTTCTGAAGGCTTGAGCCAAACAACATTCCCAGTGCGCCAAGACCATATATTGCTATTGTCTCAATCTTTTTCATTTTACCTCTTCTGCCGCTTCAATGCTCTTCTGCCGCTTCAGCCAGCATCGCCGGCCGGTTCTGCAGCCTGCCCGGATCCGGAATTATCCTGGATATTTTCCGTTCCGGAGGAAGGATCTGCATTGCCGCCGTTATCACTGCCGACGCCGTCGGGATCCTCAGGCGGAACCACAGGATCTGCGGGAGGATCAACCGGATCGGTATTGTCCCCGCCTGTAGTTACACTCTCGCCGGTCGACGAACCTTCGGAGGAATTTTCGCCTGAATCAGTCTTTTCTCCGTCCGTAGAGGTCCCTTCGCCTGTACCGGTTCCATCCTCAGTCACAGTGCCTTCACCCGACACAGTTCCGTCACCCGGATCAGTTCCATTGCCCGGCTCGATCCCGTCAGCGGGTTCCACCTCCGGAGCGATCTCATTATCGGGAAGGTCGTCCGTTGCGCCGGTTCCGGCAGGCGCTTCTTCCGGAATGAGAATTCCTTCCTCATCGAAGCGATAGAGAATGCCGTCGATGGTCTGTTCTCCTGTCAGTACTACACCGTTTTCATCCGCATAGCTGATATCCGCTTCCACGTCCGTCCACGCCGCTGTCTCTTCGCCGTTCTCATCCAGGCAGTCGCTTCTCCGGAGCATATCAATGACACTGTTGTCATCCTTGTTACGAATGATCTTGTGCCATCCATGGACCAGCCTGCCATCCTTGTCGAGATGGTAGATCTTGTCCTCCAGTTTCAGGACTCCTGTCACCAGCTTTCCGTTCTGATCAAAATAATACGTATTGCCGCCGACCGTAAACCAGCCGATGGCCGCCTTGCCATTGGATTTCAGGAAGTACCTGCTTCCGCTGATCGTCCTCCACCCATGCTGCAGGACGCCTGCCTGGGCAGACGTATAGCCTTCCATAGATTTTGCGGCAAAATAGTAAAGGCCGCCATCAATCCTCTTGAATCCCATCTGCATCTTGCCCCTGTCCTCTGCCTTGTATGTGCTGAGTTTGGGCTCTGCAAAATAGTACATCTTGTTATTGATGATCCTGAAGCCTGTGGCCATTGCTCCTTCATTGGCTTCCTTGTAATACTTGTACTTCTTGTCAATAAAGTAATATTTGGCCCCGCCGATCTTCTTGAAACCGGTCGCCCTTTCCGGCGTGAAGTAATACTGTTTGCCGTTGAATTTCCTCATACCGCTCAGGCGGGCGCCTTTACTGCCGTATAGATACCACTTTCCTTTGCACTTGGCCAAAGTATGATATGCCTTCATACTGCCGGACTGCAGATAATATTTGCCGTCTTTCTTAACAGAATTTCCTGTGAAGATCGCACCTTTGGAGTTGAGCTGCTGATTGTATACCTTGCTGGTATCAAAGATGGTCTTATCGAGATGCACGCCGCACGCTTTGTTAAACACATACGATTTCTTTACTGTGGTGCCTGTCTTGATACTGGTCAGCTTTTCATACATCTTAACAGTGTTTCTGCCGGCGTTGGCCGTGATCTTTCCTCCGGAACAGGTAAACCTGATATTGCCGTTATACCTGGTGCTGAAGGTATTGGCTATCCTTCCGATCCTTGTCACACTGGCATTGATCGACCCGGAGCTGTATCTGGAAGGCGTGGAGTTATTATTGGAAAACCATGCAAACGCAGGATCAACTTTATCCAGAAGAAACTGGTTGTTCGATCCGTCATATCCGTGATGATTGAGCTGGAAGATATCCGCCTTAATATCCTGGCCTGAATTGACGAGCCGTTTTTCTCCTGCCTGCATAAGGTCGCCGCTCATAAGGAGTTTAGCGCCGCCTCCCTCAAACATGATCGCTGCGGAATTATTGTTGAAGTACATAATGTCATAGTAGCTTTCGCTCTCCGGACTTCCGCATATATAGAGTATTTTGGCAGAGACGCTGCCTACCTTGAATTTCATACCCTTTTTGAGATAGACGACTTTCGTGCCTCTGGCCTTTGCAGCGGCCAGCGTTTTGCTCACGTATGTGCGCTCATATTTGTAATAGCTGGAATTATGCTTATTGACATAATCAAGCGGCGGAATATACACCGTACCGACATTATACTTGTGGATGATCTCGGCTGTATTTCCGGCATGATCGTCGTGCCAGTGCGTTACCAGCGTGTCGAACTTCTTCTTTTTATATCCGTTGCGGTCCAGCCATGCGAATATAGTTCGGTTATGGTTATCGCCACTGTCGACAAGAAGCGCCTTCCCGTTCTGGTCTGTGATCATTGTCGCGTCGCCGGTATTCTTCTCTCCCAGGTCGATCGCAGTAATGATCATCTTGCTGCTGCCCGCATCCGCGGTCAGCTTCAAACTGCACGCCAATACAGAAATTATTACAGCAAGTGTCCAAATACGCAGGAATGCGCTTCTTTTCTTATCGGTTCGGTTTTCAATTGTTTTCATTGTGATCAGTTGACCTCTGTTGTCTGGTTGATATAACTGGCAAAATGCGCCAATTACTATTATAGGACAACTGATCACAATCATTTCATTTTTTTAAATTGTCTGACATGCTTGCGCCCAAGTTTGGACCAAAGCTTTGTCATGGCCTATGTGCCGGAAATAGACGCTCTTACCACTCCGGTGCTGTATTCTAATGACATGGTCACTCAGGTGTCGTACACAAACGCTCTGTCATGGCCGCTGTGCAGCGCGTCATAGATCTGCCCGGGTCTGGAAGAATCACCGACCATGATGAGTTTGTCGCCGTACTCAGCGCGGAACTCTTCGATCTCCGGTCTGTTGGAACGGACGCCCATTGCCAGGACTACTGTATCAGCAGGCAGGCACTTCTCTTCTCCGGTCGCGACTTCCGTGACGCGGACCTGTCCTTCTTCGATCGCTGTCAGCTTGTATCCCTTCGCGATCGTGCCGCCGTTCTTCACGATCTCTGTTGCCAGATGCATGACGATACTGGGATAGAGATTTCCACCGATCTTATCCGTCATTTCAACTACGGTCACTTTGTTGCGGGGTACAAGATACTCGGCGGTCTCAAGACCGGTGACGCCTCCGCCGATCACGACTAACGTCTGGTTCTCAACCGGAGCTGCTCCGCTCAGGACATCTTCCGCGATGACCGCATTTCCGATTCCCGGAATTTCCGGAAGGATGGGCTTTCCGCCTGCTGCCATAAAGACTGCTTCCGCGCCTGTCGCCTTGACGGTCTCAAGATCCGCGTTAACGCCAAGACGGATATCGACGCCTTCTTCCACAAGCTGCGCCTGCATAGTCTCAATGAACTCATTCAGCATCTGCTTGTTGGGAGGAACTGCAGCAAGATTCACTGTTCCACCGAGCTTCTCCTTAGCCTCGAACAGGATCGCGTTAAATCCGCGCTTAGCCAGTGTCAGCGCCGCTTCCATACCGGCAGGTCCGCCGCCGATCACAGCGACCGGACGTCCCTCTCCGTTTTTGACCAGTTTCTCATCGCCATATTCAAATTCACGGCCGAGAATCGGGTTGAGCGTACAGCCGAGAGGCAGTCCGTCGTTGAGAATGCGGAAGCACTCCATGCAGCCGATGCACTTGCGGATCATGACATCCTCGCCAGCTCTCGCTTTGCGGCCCCAGTTGGGATCAGCCAGATGACCGCGCGCGATGCCGACGAAGTCCACGTCGCCCTCTTCGAGCATAAGCTCCGCAAATGCAGGGTGCTTTACGTTGCAGACTGCGATCACAGGGATCTTGACCGCTTTGCGGATGTTGGAAGCGAGGTTGATCTTCCAGCCTTCCTGGAAATAGTTGGGCTCGATGATGGTAGCACCGGAGTCATAGGTGCCGCAGCTCACGTTGATGCAGCTGATGCCCAGAGCCTCCAGATACTTGGCCTGTGCAATGCCATCTTCTTCAGTGATGCCGTCAGGCAGATAGTCGCTGCCGTTCATGCGGACACTGATCGGGAACTTGGGACCGCAGTATGCCTTGATCCCCATGATGATCTCTGTGACAAAGCGCATCCTGCCCTCAAAGCTGCCGCCGTATTTGTCTGTACGCTTGTTAGTATGAGGAGAAAGGAACTGGCTGACCAGATATCCGTGCGCCGCGTGGATCTCTACGCCGTCAACGCCTGCTTTCTGGGCAATGACTGCGCCGGTGACGAACTTCTTAACCATTGCCTCGACTTCTTCCGTCGTCAATGCGCGGGGCTGCTCGCCGATCACCTTGCAGGTGACATCAGATGCAGAAACCGGCTGCTTTCCGCCGATCAGGCGGCTGGGCGTCTGGTTTCCGGGATGATGCAGCTGTACAAACAGCTTCGTGTCATAAGCATGTACCGCCTCCACAAGGCGGGAAAGCTGTGCGATCATGTGTGTATTGGTCACGCTCAGCTGATTGGGTGTTCCGACGCCGGTCTCATCGTCGACACGAGTGATCTCGGTGATGATCAGGCCTGCTCCGCCCCTCGCGCGGTCCGCATAGTACTTGATCATGCGGGCTCCGGCTTCGCCTGTGGACTCAGCCAGCGAACATCCCATGGCGGGCATGACAATGCGGTTCTTGATCTCCAGGTTCCCGATCTTACC
>CADCIK010000049.1 GCA_902801415.1 uncultured Lachnospiraceae bacterium | reverse complement strand
TCCATCTCCGGATCCGCAAAGAATCCATTCAGCACATTCGCCTTGCTCTTACCCTGATCAGGTTCTCCGCATCCGAACAGATATGGGCTGGTCACAACGGTAAGTCCTCGCTCTTTAAGCATATTGATCAATTGCTCGATCTGCGGCCTTCTCGCTTCAGACAGCGGGTCGGAGCATGCGCAGAGAGCGGCTTTTCTCTTTTTCATAGTCATATTCATTAATTCCTGTTTTGCATGATCTGCATCACTCTCGGCGCGCAGATGAGGAACCAGCTGGAGAACTTCTCCGGCGTCCGCATAAGTTCCTCCTTGAGATCGGCAAACGTGATCCAGCGAATCTCGGACGCCTCCTCAGGGTTCAGAGTAATCTCGCCGTCGTATGTACCTGCGAATACGTGGTCATATTCATATTCGATGAGATCCTTTCTGAATTCCGTCCTGTAGACGAAACTGAACAGTTCCTTCAGGTCACAATCGAACCCCATCTCCTCCTGCATGCGCCTGTGTACGGATTCCTCCAGCGCCTCCCCAAATCTCTGATGGGAACAGCAGGTGTTGCTCCACAATCCGCCTGAGTGATACTTGTCCGGGTTGCGCATCTGAATGAGCATTTTCCCATCCTTCACAATAAATACGGAAAACGCTCTGTGCAGAAGCCCTCTGCGGTGGACTTCCGCCTTTGTCTCATATCCAATGATCTTATCGTCAAGATCCACTAATGCGATCTGATCGTCCATATCTATACCTTTCGTCTGTCATTGGCAGATTCACACGAATTACGGCAGTGCGAATCCCCTCCCGTGCGTTATAACACTAATAATAGCACACCATTCCCCATATCCATGGTATAATTTTCTATTGGAACAATGAATGTACGGGGCTTAGGAATTCAGCATAAGCCCGCCCGCGATCCTGTCGATCAATTGCTCAAGGAGGCTAAACCTGATGAAAATCACAGAAATCCTGAAAGACAAACGCATTCTTCTGTGGGGCTACGGCTTGGAAGGCAAGTCCACGGAAAAGTTCATCCGCACCTACTGCGACACCCGTGAGCTCACAGTATTCCAGGGCAAGCGCGATGAGATCGACGAGGACGCGTACGACTATATCATCAAGAGTCCCGGCATTGTGGCCGAGAATCTCAGCAACAAGTTCACCTCTATGACGGAGCTCTTCCTCACAGAGTTCTCCGGACAGGTCATCGGCATCACCGGCACTAAGGGCAAGAGCACGACATCTTCTCTCATGTACACGGTCCTCTCCAAGTGCACAGACCGCCCGACACTGCTGGTCGGCAATATAGGCCTGCCTGCTCTGGACTACTACGGCGAGATCACCGATGATACGATCATCGTCTTCGAGATGTCCTGTCACCAGCTGGCCCATACCAAAATATCGCCCCATATCGCGCTCTTCCTTAACCTCTACGAGGAGCACCTAGACTACTACGGCACGATGGACAAGTACTTCCGCGCCAAGTCCAATATCACGCTTCATCAGAAGCCGGGTGACTACTTCTTCGTCGGCAATAATGTTCCTCCGCTGGAGACAGCAGCTGAGAAAACCGTGATCTCCTATGACGATCCGATGCGCTTTGACATGAATCTCAAGGGCGACCACAACCAGTTCAACGCGCGTTTCGTCTATACCATCAGCACTAAACTGTTTGGCTGTGATCCCGATGCAGTCCGTGAGGCGCTTCATTCCTTCACCGGTCTCAAACATCGCATGCAGTTCGCAGGCAATATTGACGGCGTCGACTACTATGACGACTCCATCTCCACGATCCCGGAGGCGGCGATCGCTGCCATCCGCAGCATTCCCAATGCAGGCACCATTCTTCTTGGCGGAATGGACCGCAATATTGACTACGATATTTTGATAGAGTTCATCCGTGAACACGGCGAATATAATTACATTCTCATGTATAAGTCCGGCGCACGCATTTACAAGGACGTGGAGGATCTGGCCTGCTGCCGGTACAGGGAAGATCTGAAAGGCGCTGTCGCACTGGCCCGCGAGATCACGCCTTCCGGAAAGGCATGCATCCTGTCCCCTGCCGCCGCTTCCTACGGTTATTTCAAGAACTTCGAGGAGCGCGGCGACGTGTTCCAGCAGCTGATCAAGGAGAAATAATGTTACAGGCTGCGCCGCGTATGCGCATCAGTCAACGCCGTCGGTCCAGCACCCCATAACCGCTTTTCTATGCGAGCACACAGAAAGGACGCTTTATGAAATCCAACACCACTCTGGCCTTTACCGGCGATATCGGATTTGACCACTACATGCAGAATAAATGGGAAGATGAGGAGCTGATCGATCCCGCCCTGCTCGATATTTTGACATCTTCCGACCATGTTATTGCCAATGTGGAGGGACCTCTGGCGGGAGAAGATGCTGTCCGCGTAAAAGCGGCGGAAATGCGCCTTATGCACACGATCGATCCCAAGGCTGTCGTTGTTCTGAAAAAAATCCACGCTGATATCTGGAACCTGGCCAACAACCACATTATGGACGTCGGTCCGGACGGACTTGCGATGACGCTTGAAGAGGCCGCAAAGGCCGGCGCGCAGACCATCGGCGCGGAAATGGATCTTGAAAAAGCAAAACGCCCCGTCATTCTTGACGAGGCGGGAGGTATCGGTATGTTCGGCGTCGGCTACCAGAGAGGCTGTAAGCCTGCAGGTCCCGACAAAGCCGGGTGCCTGAGCTGGAGCGATATGGACTCCATTGAGGAAGTCATTAAGGGGATCAAGCAGAAGTGCCGCTGGTGCGTAGTTGTAGCTCACGGCGGCGAGGAGTTTACGGCTATTCCCAGTCCCTACACAAGGGACCGCTATCTGGCTTACCTGAAGATGGGCGCTGACGTCGTCGTCTCCCATCACCCCCATGTTCCTATGAACTACGAGCTGGTCGGGGACAAAGCCATCTTCTATTCCCTTGGCAACTTTATTTTTGACACCGACTATCAACGCGCGCAGTTCAATACGGAAAAAGGCATTGTTCTGCAGCTGCACTTTACAGAGGACAGCTGGTCCTTCACCGCCCATGGGCTCAGGATCGACCGCACAAATGAGCATATTTGTAAGGCCGAACTGCCCAGGATCTTTGTCGACGTGCAGGAAGACGAATACAATAAGCTGATCCCCCTCGCCTGCAAGATGTTCATTGCGGCAACTAAGCGTCAGCAGGTCTTCCTCTATCCGGACAAATATAAAAACGCGACCGAAGCGGATTGGGAAGAGAATCTCATGAATCCCAAACGCAGCGGACGCGTGATCGGCGAGGGGCTCGACTTCCACATCATCTGTCCGATTGCGGCAGAGGCGGACAAGGGAGCCTGGAAAGATAGTAAACTTGAAGACGTCAAACAGTTTATCCTGGAGCAGATGTGATCTGCCCCAGGATTTTTCTATTCACTCTCCTGTGAACTGCAGCTTTGCATTGGTGTCTTTGAGGACCCACTCGACCGCCTCTTCCTGCGTGTCGAACTTCCGGATCACATGATAGCCGCAGAAGCGGCCGTCCTCCACTTTGTAAAGGCGCACTGTAGAACCGCACACCTCCGCGAAGAGGCCGTCGTGCTTAGTCTCAGGTTCCTTTTCATCCATCTTCGAACGGATCTCATTGTTGACCAGATAGCCTGTGATCAAGGCGCCTACTACAATGCCGGCTGCCAGATAACCCAATCTTTTGTACATCGCTGCCTCCTCTCCTGACCCGACTTTCACGGGTCAAAATATTACTGAAAACAACGCTTTTCTGTATTCCGGTATTAAGCAGTTCGATTACCGGATTGGCAATGCTGCTTTTACTTGAGCGGCGATGCCTGTACTCCCGCAAAGACAGTCATGAGGTTCTGTTCGTCCAGACCTCTGCCCTCTTCACCGCAGTTGTAAAGGACGGCAATATGGAGGTCCTCCATATCGGCGTTGGCACAATTGACCAAAGCGCCGTCTCCCTTGCAGTGTACGGTAAGGCCATTAAGACTCACATCCCACTCCTTGCTGTATTCTGTGTAATCGCCGTTGAGATCAATGCCGCTCAGTTTTGTGGACAAGCGAACGATCATCTCATCTTCACCGTTTTCATATACAACCTCGAGCAGGTCGTCCATATATCTGTAAGTCTTAATTGCAAATCCGTCTAACAAAGTTCCCTCCTCAGATGCTTCCAGATCAATGCCGGAACCTTTCTTTGCTTCCTCGATATCTGTCGTCTCCTGCCAGGGATTGGGCATATTGACGACTTCTTCATCTTTAACAGTTTCATTGCTGCCGGAAGCAGGACTTCCGCAGGCTGCAAGTAATGTCATCGAAAGAGCAAATACTACAATACTGATAATCCTTACTTTCATGATCGTTCAAACCTCCTAAAAAATCTATATAAACATTTACGTTTATTTTACCAGGATTCCACAAGGTAAGTAATTTGAACCTATATATTGATCATTTCTGCTTGTAATTATGTGCCAGGTCTGCGATCTTATAGTGCTCAATGTTGCCTACCGTAACATAGAATGCAACATCATAATCTTCAATTTGTTTTCCATTGAGGCGTTCGTCACCATTTAAAAATTTCACTGTGTGCACATACTTATTCGGATCCTTGGGGTTTGGATATGCAATATCGGCCTCAATAAAAGTGCTCTCCCCGCTTTCCTTATCGATCAACTCGAGCTCAACGCCTTTAACAACCTCATTTGAGATATAGTAGCTCATTTCTGTAAGGTTTACTTTTGTCCTTTTGCTGTTCTCTGAGATCGTGATCACAACCTCATTTCTGAGCTTTTCAAGCATTTCTTCCGTGACCTCGATATTTGTCATGGATTCCATAAAGGCAGAAGGACGCATGAGCTGCATTTCAGCATTCTCAAGTCCCAGTTCTTCGATCAGCGTTTTCTCGTCGGAATACAGATTGACACCCAATCCGAGTCTGTTTCCCGGAATCTCAACGTTTAAAGCCGCAAGTGTTGTCGGGAACATATCAAACGTATCATATTCTCTATACCTGCCTGTCCCTGCATCCTTAACCGACTCACCCGGATTAATAATACAGACATATGTTTTTCTCGTATAGTCCTCAGGAATAACAGCATCAAATGCCTTGCTCATTGTCGGATGATCACCGCAGAGAACAATCGTTGTATTATCATAGAAATCCTGTTCCTGGATCCATTTTACAAACTCTGCGACCTGTCTGCTTGAACATGCAAACGCATTTGAATACTGATCGTCAAATTCATCTCTGCAGAGCCTGCATTTGTACCCTTCCTGCGCGTGTGTATCAACTGTCAGCATGGTAAGATTAAAAGGCTGTCCGCTCTCCGACATTTCCAGAAGATCATTCCTGGCAAATTCAAACAGCTTTTCATCCTCGTATCCCCAGAAGACGAAATAATCATCCGGGATCAGGCCATTATCTAACGCATAGTTATAATCTCTGATCTCATAATCTCCATGTCCCGAATAGAATACATCCCGCCCTGCAAAAGCTTTATTTGATCCGATCAGCAGTTCCTGGCGATACCCCTGATCTTTCAAAATATTGCCGATCGCATCGATTTTGAGAAAGAAATCGTCCTCATCCGTGATCCTGTTTGAATTGATCGAGACTTTGAGCGGAAGTCCGGTAGATTGCCCGAACATAGCGCCTGAGGTCCATGTTGTTCCGTACAGAGAAACGGCCCCGTTCAGAATCCCCTCGTCACCCGAGAAGTTCTCATTTTTCTCAGCAAGTTCCGTCAATTCAGGAATGATATTCTTTTTAAATGCGCCGCCGTTTTCCTCGTCTGCAAATGTGACCTCTGCCGATTCCAGGAAAATATATATGAGATTTCTTTTCTTTTCAGGAAATTTCAGCTCGACTTCATGCGGATCAACATAATTCTCACCGATAAAATCTCCGCTACCGTTCCAAAACTGTGATATTAGATAAGTCGAGAGCCCGATTTCGCTGTCCAGCCTCGATTTTGTCAGGAGAAGAATCAGAATATCCAATATCACGATGCCGGTCACATATAAATCACGCGCCTTTTTCTTATTGCGCAGAAGCCACAGACAGACAAATACAGCACATACGAT
This sequence comes from uncultured Lachnospiraceae bacterium, assembly GCA_902801415.1. Classification (GTDB taxonomy): domain Bacteria; phylum Bacillota; class Clostridia; order Lachnospirales; family Lachnospiraceae; genus CAG-791. The sequence continues at coordinate 6,078 of CADCIK010000049.1, read as the reverse complement.
CAATGCTGCCGGAAGCAGATACCGTGTGAGCGCAAGTGTGATCATATGGGGATCTGTGCCGTTCAGATCACTTTTCAGATGATAAATGATCTCGTCCATTGACAGATCTGCCCAATAATCCATCAGGTATTTCCTGCCAAAGTAGATCAAGGCCGTTGGAATTGTCAATACTATAAGCAGTGCCGTCATGGCCGCGCTTACAATCCTGGAAGTCCGTCTATTTTCAGGATTCACTTTTTCTGTGTTTCGTTTATCGATCATTTTTCCTTTTTCGATTTAAGTCAACTAATATTTTCCGGAATTTTTCGTACACCCCACTATAAACCTATGTGTGCTGAATCCGCAAGGAAGATTTCCATTCTTTCCCATTACAGGGCATTTTCTCTCCCTTTTTAGCGCAATTGATTGTATAATTACTCCATAACGATCTATATTTCGATATTAGGAAAAGGGGATTTAATACAATGATCAAATTAATCGCAAGTGATATTGACGGCACACTGGTTCCGGAGGGATCCCATGTGATCAGCCCCGAGTACTTCAAGGTGATCGAGGATCTCAGGGAAATCGGTATCCGTTTCTGTGCATGCAGCGGCAGGCAGTATCCAAGTATGCTTGATCTTTTCAGGCCGATCGCAGATGATATCTTCTTCATCTCCGGCAATGGGACCGTTCTGCGCACCAAGGACCACGTGCTCCACACCTGGCCGCTTGACAAGGAACTTGTATTACAGCTGGTCGAGTCAGTCCGCGGGATCGAAGGCGCAAACTTCGTCATTGAAAATCCTGACAGAAGCTACATGGACTGTGGAGAAGACAGTGATTTCATGAAGATGCTTCGCGACGGCTATCACTACGACGTTGAGAACGTCGACGACGTGACCAAGATTCCTCTGGATAACATTGTCAAGGTTTCCATCTACTGCGATGATGTTGAGCCCCGCACGGAAGAGCTTCGCAATGATCCCCGCTTTGCTAAAATGAATATGCTCATCTCAGGCGCTAAATGGCTCGACGTCACTGCTATTGAAGCCGGCAAAGGCGAAGCATATGCACTGCTTCAGGAGTATCTTGGAATCGGTATTGAGGAGACTGTATATTTTGGCGACAATCTCAATGACCTCTCCGCTTTCCGCGAGACCGGTGTAGCTCTCACTGTCGCGAACGCGAGACGTGAGCTGAAAGATGCCGCAGACATCGTCGAGCGCTCCTTCAGCAAGATGGGCGTTCTGCGCGAGCTCCGCAACATCCTGGGACATGCGCGCGACTATCTCGCCGCCAACGACGAGCTGGATTGACGGATTGTACCGGCAGCGCAATGATATGATCCATGATCTGACTTAAATGCCCGATGGTCTTACAACGAACGAAAAAATGTCACAGCCGCAAAGGCTGTGACATTTTCTATTGCTCGCATTTTTATCGTATTGAACGCGATTCTATCGAATACTTCCATCCGTACCTGCGACGACTTTTCTTCCGCAATAGGGGCAGATCGCTGACATTCCGACAGGTACGATCAGCGTCGCACCGCATGCGGGACAGGATGCGCCGATCGAAGTCCGGATCTTCTCAGGATCGATATCCGGATTGAGAAGGTTCTCTTCACGCTTCAGCGCGGATCCTCCGATCCAGGCGAAGAAACCGCCAACTCCACAGAAAATCAGGGGAAACATGACCCCCATGAAGATCAGTGGAAAGCTGCGGGTCATGAGCGCACCTCCAATAAAGAGAATGCCTGCGACCATCCCGATCACAACGAAAAGCATGCCAAAATATTTGAGAAACTTATTTAAATCCATACTCTCTCAAGCTCCTTCAGCCGCCGTTTTATTTCTCGTCGTGCACGAAGCTGATGAACTCATTCACTTCCTCAAGAGTCTTGAGCTTGACGGTGTACATGACGCGTCCCATCTGCGGCCAGTTGACAGGGGGCATCTCCTCCTGCATGACCATGTTGGCGCCGTACTTGTCCATGATCTCCTCATGGGTGTGGACGTAATCGTGTCCGTCCTTGCGGCCCGCATAGACGCAGTAATACTTGTCATCGGACTCAGGCATATGTCTCTCATCGAAAGCCACCATATCTGCGTAGATCTGGTATACATCGGTGGAGTGGGCAAAGTTCATCATGTCGGGCGTGTAGCCTCCCGGCGGGCGCATGTTGACTTCCAGTCCTGCGTATTCGCCCTTCTTGCCCAGTCCCTTGCGGGGCTTGGTCAGTCTGAAGAACTCAAGGTGTACGAAACGTCTGTCAACGCCGAACTCTTTGGAGGTCTTTCTGCCGATCTCGCGAAGTCCTTCCGGAACGTCCGGATTCGTGTAGTACTTGAGATTCAGGTCGTCATTGACGATCTCCATGATGGGTGTCGGCCATGTCGTCATGTTCTCGAACAGGGGCTCGAACTTGGAATTGAGGATGGCCTCATAGGAGATCAGGTCGCCGACAATGAACTCCTCCATGACGTAAGGGACAGCGGGAAGATTGTCGTAGAACGCGTTCAGCTGCTCATCGTTGTTGAGCTTCCAGGTGTCATTTGCACCTACGCCGATATCCGGCTTAACGATCACGGGATAGCCGCCGATCTCATCGATAAAAGCAAGAGCCGCCTCGCGGGTCGTCACTTTGCTCTGTCTGGCAGTGGGAATGCCGGCTTCCTGATAGAGCTTCTTCATCAGGGACTTCTCCTTGATGAAGCTGATGCGGTCCGCCTGAATACCTGTTGTGACGTTGAAATCCGTGCGCAGGCGCGCATCCTGCTCCAGCCAGTACTCGTTGAGGGATTCGATCCAGTCGATCTTTCCGTACTTGAAGGAGAAGAAAGCGACTGCTCTGAATACCTGGTCATAGTTCTCGAGTGAATCGACCTTGTAGTACTCGGTCAGAGCGCCCTTAAGACCATCTTCCAGACCATCATACGGCGCGTCGCCGATACCCAGAACATTCACCCCGTTCCTCTTCAGGCGGTCGCAGAAGTTCCAGTAGGTGTGGGGGAAGTTGGGCGAAATGAAAATAAAGTTCATGGTATCCTCCATCTATGTTTACTGTTTTATTGATCTCTGTCACAGATGATTGGGTCAGATCCAAACACTGTATTTACAATGCTGTGATCACTGCCATCTCTCCAGGATGATCGGAATGAAGTACCGCATCTGCTTGAACCACCAGGGCCAGTCGTGATTGACATCATAGCCCCAGAAGTCGCACCAGGCGTTGATGCCCTTCTCGCGGAATACGCTTTCCAGATAGCGAAGAGAACGAATGCCGTCCTCCTCCCAGGCGCCCTGACCTACGCAGATGATGATCTGTTTCTGGTTGTAGAGGTCGATATAAGGGTGATCCGGAGACATGTTGGGAAGGAAGCACTCCGGTGAATTGTCATAGAGCGTATCGTTCATCCAGCCTTTGAAGAAGACATTGCTGTCATAGAGACCGGAAAGCGCGACACATCCGGAAAACAGGTCAGGTCTTCTGAGGAAGGTCAGTACGGCGTGATTGGCGCCGAGGCTGCAGCCTGTCGTCATAGGCAGCTTTCCGCCCGTTCTCTCCAGGATAAAAGGCATTACTTCGTCGACGATGTAGTGGAAATACAGCTCCTGCTTCCAGGCTCTTCTGCCCTTGTCCCAGTCGCCCTCGGACCAGCTCTCCTTGTCGATGGTATCGACGACAAAGTACTGGATCTGGCCATTCTCCAGATAATCGCTCAGCTCACGGATCATGCCGAACTCTTCATAGTTGTGGCAGAGTGAATCCTGCGTCGGGAACGCCAGAAAAGGGACGCCGCCATGACCGTAGATCATCATGTGCATCTCTCTGTCCAGGCAGTTGCTGTAATGTGTGATCTCTTCTATATGCATATAAAAGACTCCTTTCAGTTTCTCTTTCTGTCCGGGTCTTACGAATCCGGACATCTATGGACAAGTATAGCATAAATCATGCATTTTTATACACAAACATAATATAACTCCCGGGCACGATCCATCATTACTGTGAATGCCGTGTCCGGGAGTCTGTTCGTTATCTCAGATATCCTTACATATCTCCGCCCATATCGAACTCATCCGTCACAATCTCCTCATCTGTGGATCCTGTGTCAGGCGTCTCGATAATGAACTCGCTCATGTAGGCGTCCTGGGGAAGTCCCTGCATCAGCGCGGGAACATTGATCATGATACCGTCCATATTGTAGGGAACGCTCATACTGACCTTATGGGCGTGGGGCTGATCGCCCTCCGCATCCGTGATCTCCAGTGTCATTGTGAGCTTCTGGCCCATGATGTCCGCCATACCTCTGTCACCCTTGGACAGTTTGGCAGGCTTCTGATCTCCCACTGTGACCGTGACCTTGTAGAAAGGCTCAATGGTCTGTCCGTTGTAGGAGGTCTCTTTGTTGTCAAAATACACCGTGTGGCCGCGGCCGATCACAAACATGCACGCTGCAATGACCAGAATGATCAGGATCGCTCCGACCCGGAATAAAAGCTTGCGTTTATTCATTCTGCTTTCTCCTTTCCGGCTGCTTCCTCAGCATCCTGCGCTGCCTGGAGCTGCTGTCCTGCCGCGCTCTTGGATACGAATACACGGAAATACTCACCGATCATGGAGTCGCCGGTGATCGCTGCTCCTGCCTTGGGCGCCACGATGAACATGGTGTGGAACAGGATAACACCGAGGAATACGTTTCCGATGGACGCGCGGTCTACAGAAGCGCCGCCGACCAGAAGCGCTGCGATACAGAACATACCGATCTGGCTGTGTGCGCTGTAGGTTGCGATATTACCCATGTTCTGCAGGTAGATGATCATACCGAAGCCTGCGAGAACGGTAGACATCACGATGGAGATAATTCTTGTACGCTCCACGTTGATACCTGCGTCTCTTGCCACTTCCATATCCTGCCCGACTGCGCGCATGTCCTGTCCGAGCTTGGTCTTGCTGAACCAGACGATGAACAGGCACAGAAGGGCGATGATAATAAACGTAAGCACCGGTATTTTGACGCCGGCGATCTGGATCGCAAGGAGGTTATCCAGCTTCTGGCGCATGCTCAGAAGGGATACTGTGTTGCGGATGCCGTAGCCTCTGGGAAGCTTGATCGAACCGTGCTTGATGGGAATAACGCTGCCCATCAGGTAGAGAACGACGAGCTGATAAATACCGTTGATGAAAAAGCTCATGATATAGCTGGTGATCATCTCACGGCCCTTGGCCTCATTGAGGATCTTGCCGCAGAAGATACCGAGCAGCACGGAGATCGGGATCGAGATGAACGCCGCGAGCACCATGCCGGGGATGCCGACGATCTGCCAGTCGGATACGAAGATCAGGGCGATTTCCGCCGCCATCGCGCCGAGCGTCATACCGAAGTTCAGACCCATACCGGCCATGATCGGGATCAGAAGGCTCAGGATCAGGAAGGCGTTACGGCCCATACGGGTGACGATCTCATTGATCAGCATATTCGCGGACAGCCCTGAAAGCGGGATGCAGACCGCGCAGATCAGGATAAACATGAGCGGTACAGAGAATCTCTGTACAAGATTAAAAAGGTCCGGAGAAGCTTTTTTGTTTGTATTCTTATTCATTTCGCTGCCTCCGTCTTTCTGGTCAGTGCGAACAGGATCATGCCCATGGATGCGATGATTCGGATGACTTCCGACATATCCATGTGGATCATGTTGTTCATGACAGTAGGCGTCATGGTGACGATACCCTGGAAGAGGATCGTACCGACGATTACGTTCATGATGGTCGCCTTATTGACCGATGCACCGCCGATCAGGATTGCGGATACGGCGGGAAGCGCCATATAGAAGGGCGCCATGTACAGCTGAATGAAGCCGAATCCCTGCTCATAGACCAGGATTCCGATTGCCGCCAGCCAAGTGGACATGATGACCGAGAGCATACGGATCTTGTCAACATTGATACCTGCTGCTCTTGCGAACGCCGGGTTGGAGCCGACAGCCGTCATGGCCGTTCCTGTCTTGGTGTGCAGGAAAGCCCAGATCGCAAACGCGAGAAGGGCAAAGAACAGAAGGGTTCCGGTCGGGATCGAGATCGCGCCGATGTTGATC
>CADCIK010000048.1 GCA_902801415.1 uncultured Lachnospiraceae bacterium | reverse complement strand
TTTTAGCTCTGATCCCGTAGCGTTGGCAGATCTCCTGCAGGGAGCCTCGGCCACTGAGGTAATCCATCACTGCCTGCTCTTTCAGTTCTTTCGAATACTTTTTATACCCCGTAACAAGAAAAGCACCTTCTCCTTCGCTTTTATAAATTCTTATCCACTGCTGTAAAGCATCCAAACTGACCCCCAGTCTGGCTCTGGCATGACGTTGTGTTTCCTTGCCCTCTAATATCAGATGTACAGTCTGCAGTTTCTCTGCTGGAGTAATCTTGTTGATAGACATAAAATGCCCCCTTCCGGGCAGCAAGCTTTTTGTTTTTTAGCTTGTCTACCTGGAAGGTAGCATATCAATCCTTCGCTTAATGCGACAGCCCCTTCTTATTTGTTGTTATGATTTTGCGGCAGGTCCGCAGTATTCAGATTTAATAAGGCTCAGGACAAATCTGCCGGGGGAATGGAAGATTCCGATCAGGATGCCTATTAAGATGCCTCTTCCAAATGCTTTGGAAAGCTTCACGCTCTCCACAAGCCTGATCACCAGATACATGATCATAAGACCTGCGGAACACAGGATTGTCCAGTTGGCATGGCTGCTGAGCAGAAGGACTGCTCCGCTTCCGACCTGGCACAGAATGGCTGCGATGCCAAGCGAGCCGACCCAGCTGATGGCATATTCCTTATAGGTGCTCAGGATAGGGATCAGGCTGTACCAGCCGGGAACGCCTGCGCTCACGAAGAGGCGCCATCTGCCGATCACGAGAAGCACCATTGCTCCGACGATCATTGCGAGCACCTGGGGCAGGGAGGATTTTGCCATTTCCGTGGGAAGAGCTGCTCCATCATAATCCGCGGAAAGGAACGTGTTCACCTTTTCCTCAAATGCGCCTTCGTCTATAAACGCGCCTACTTTGATGAAGGAGACCTTGCCGCTGCCGGCCGTATCGCCGCGCGTGATGAAGATTGTCGTCGGGTAGGCGGAAAGGTTGATAAAGTTGAGCGCATCTCCCGCCACTCCCATCGGGAATGTAAGTGCATGAGCTTCTTTATAGTCCGCAACCATCTCCATTGTGTCGCCCGAGTCACCGGAAACCGAGAGGATCACCATCCGGTCGCTATTGGCCTGATAAACCTTTTCCATACCGGGAAATTCCAACTCGCAGGGTGCGCACCAGGTGGCGAAAATATTGAGAACCACCAGTTCTTTTTCTTCAAGCAGCTCAGAAAGCGCAGCCGTCGTTCCGTCCGTCAGAGAAACTGTAAAGTCTGGCACTTCCTGCCCTGGTTCCAGGCCGATATTGCTCGAAGCGGCGCGCGCCGGGATATTCACAGTTGCGATCATAAGCACTGCCAAAAGAAGACAGATCATTTTTTTCATCGTCGTATTCTCCTATCCGATCAAATTCTATCGTGATTTCGTTTGTTTTGATATGTTTTTCAAAACACTGTAAATAATAATACGCAATAACGCAATGATTTCCACACTATTTTGGCAAAAAATACTTTGACCACAGGGTAACCCTGCGGTCAAAGTATCAAACAACAACTCCGGCACTCTATTTTTTGGCTTTTCTGATTTTTCTCTGCGACCTCATTTCTTTGAGTTTGTCCCAGCTCTCTCCGCATAGTCTGTTGAAGTAGCCTCCGATGAGCAGGATCAAAAAGCAGCAGTACAGCCAAAACAGGAAAATCGCAATTGTTCCAAGGCTCCCGTAGAACATCGTATAGGCGTTGTACCCGCTCATATAGAACGAAAAAGCCCACGTGAAGATATACCAGGTCGGGGTTACAAGGATCGCGCCCGGAAACTGTCTGATGAAACTCCTCGTCCCAGCCGGAACGAATGTATAGACCATCGCGAGGATGAAGATCATGAGCACCGCTACAAGGTTTCTCTGCCACAGCTCGATCGTCACTGCTGTATCAAATATGTCCGGCATCTTTTCGATCAGGAACCGGCTCACAGGTCCTGCAAATACGATGAACAACATGACGACAAAGAGTATGACCATTATGAGCGTGTATCCGATCGAGATCAGGACCTGCACAGGATAGACCCTGCGCTCCTCTTCGTCATAGACATTGTTGAGTCCGCATCGAAGCGCCATTGTTCCCTTTGACGCTGACCACAGCAGGACCAGGGCTGAGACAGAAAGCGTTCCCGGCGTGTATCTGTACGCTTCGTAAACAACTCTGGCTGCAAATACGTATGAAGTTTCCGGGATCAGCCGCTCTATAAACTCGAGCAGTACCTCCTTCGTCAGACCTATTCGGGTGATCGCCTGCACAATGATGATCAGGAGCGGGATCATGGACATGAAGAAGTAAAACGCTATGCTGGACGCATAGGTCGAAACATCGCGGTCACTCCAGTCTTTGGCCGTTTTTTTTGCAAGGTGTCTGGCCTTTTCTCTGTTGATCCGGGGACTGGTGCCGCCGTCATTGCTCTCCTGCTGCAAGGTGCCGTCAGCCTTGACCGGCTGCTGACCGGTTCCGCCGTCGCTGCTCTCCTGCTGCAGGGTGCCGTCAGCCTTGACCGGCTGCTCCGGTCCCTCCCCGTGCGGAACTTCAGATTCCGGATTGAATTCCATTTCTTTCACCTATTCCTCATTTCCGGTTTTTAATTGCTTCTCGTATTTATTGTACACTATTTTGACAAGAAAACAGCGGTGAGTGCGTCCGACCTGTTGATTGATGTTGCAGAATTGCTTATTTTAAATATATCGGAGGAAATTCAATGTCATTTTCAGTTATCCTTTTCATGATCATCGGGATCCTGTGCATTCTGTACGGGATCATGGTTCTTATGATCCGCAGCGGCACGACCTTTTTTGTCGTGTGGTTTGCCCTTGGCGCGTTCTTTCTGCTCCTCGGGTTCATGGTCCGGAATCATCTTCTCGAGGTGATTCCCAGATTATTGCGCAGTGTCCTCCTCGTTATGATCTGCGCGGGGATTCTTATGCTGGCTGTCTGTGAGGGGTTTGTGCTGCAGGGTTTTGGCAAACGGGCGCCGGCGGGGCTCGACTGCCTGATCGTTCTGGGGGCCCAGGTGCGCGAGGACGGGCCCAGCGCTGTGCTCAAGTACCGCCTCGACGCGGCGGCGGATTACCTGCAGGAGAACAGCTCCACGGTCTGCATCGTGACGGGCGGAAAAGGCCCCTCCGAACCATTTTCGGAAGGGCAGGGAATGAAGGATTACCTTGTACGGGTCGGGATTCCGGCCGAGCGGATTATTGTCGAGGACCGGGCGCTCAACACAGTCCAGAATATTCAGTACAGCAAAGCTCTGATGCCGTCCCCGGACGCATCCGTCGCGATCGTCACCAACAATTTCCATGTCACGCGCGGGCTCGCGCTGGCGCGCAGGCAGGGGCTGACCAATGCGTATGCCATTGCGGCGCCTTCTACAGTGGTGTATCTGCCCAACAATATGCTCCGGGAGTTTTTTGGCCTGAGCAAGGATTTCCTGCTGGGGAATATCTGATATGCAAAAAGGGGTCTGACCACATTACAGTTTTGTTTTATTGTCAACAATTCCGTAATGAGGTCAGACCCCTGGTTATTTTTAGCAGCAAGGAAATGAGTCAGTGGACCAATGAGTCAGTGGACCTGTCCCCGTGACTCAGTCGCCCCAGATTTCCAGTCCGAATCCGCGCTCGTACAGGTACTCATCGAGGAAGGTGACCTTTCCGTCTTTCACCTCGACCTTGGGCACGTTGACCGGCAGCACGCCTGAAGGCACGGACTGATTATAGGCTGTACAGATCGCCACGGCCACATTCAGGTTGAAGGGTCCGTTTCCTTCTTCGTCGTGCGCGCTTCCGTAAGGCTGGTACGCGCAGAGGACCGCATCCATCTCCTCGTAGCAGGCGGCGTCGTAAGGGAGATTCAGGCTCAGAAGCACAGCCTGTTTACCGCTCTTATGGGCCTGCGCGATCAGCTTGACGATCTCTTTGTTCCTGCTCGTGGACTGTGACAGAACTACGAGTTTATCCACTTTCGCCAACGCCTTCTGCAGTTTGGCGTCATCTGCCTTAAGGTCCGCATAGCACATCGTTGTCACCTTGGAGGCATCCAACAGCTTTTCTTTCTCCAGGCGGCTCACCGCATATTTCACTGAAGGTCCCCTTTTCTCCACAGGATACAGGATCAGCACTGACTGCTCCTTGTCGATCGGCAGCGCATGGTTCTCGTTTTTCAGAAGCGTCATGCCTGCCTGCGCGATCTCCCACTCTCTCTTGTGATCAGCGCTCGTGCCGACCGCGTCCGCCGCCTCCGAAATCTGCTCTTCTGTAGGCGCATGGATGTCCCTCTCTTTTTTCAGCTTCAGGATCCTGTACACGGAATTATCCAGTTCTTCTACAGGAATATCGCCTGCTCCCACTCTTGCCAGCAGTCTCTCCATGTACTTATCCATATCGGCCAAAGTATTGACTTTCTCATCTTTATACAGATCCACCGGGCACAGCAGAATATCGACGTCCGCATTGATCGCCATCATTGCGGCGTCCGTCGGATCAAAATGCTCGTCGATCGCATCCATTACCATAGCATCCGTGATCACGACTCCGTCATAACCCATCTGCTCCCGGAGAAGGCCGGTGACGATCGTACGGGACAAAGTCGCCGGCAGGTTGATCTTCTCGCCGTCCGCAATAGAGGCATAGGTCTCTTTCTCAATCTGAGGGAACTGAATATGAGCGGTCATGATCATATCCGTGCCCTCATCGATCCCTGCCTGGAAAGGGATCAGGTCGCAAGCTTTAATTTCCTCAAGAGTGAAATCCGAGCTGGGAAGATGCGTGTGGCTGTCCTCTCCCACGTTGCCGTGGCCGGGGAAATGTTTGAGGGCGGTCGATATTTTGGCAGAGTCCATTCCCCTGATGAAGGCCGTCACGTGCTCGGCAGCAAGGTTCGGATCGTCCGAAAATGAGCGCACGCCGATGACCGGGTTGGCGGGATTGCTGTTGACATCAGAGTCCGGCGCGAAGTCCATATTGAATCCGAGCGCGCGCATCTCCTCGCCCATCATCCTGGCGGTCTCCTCGGTCAGGGCTGTGTCCCCGGCCGCTGCGAGGGCCATATTTCCCGAACCGGTTGTGCCGTAGGAAATCCTGTTGACCATACCGCCCTCCTGATCCACGCAGATGAACATGGGGATGCCCTGCTCGGACTTCATGGCCGCCACCTGGATGTCGCGAATGAGCGTCACAGTCTGTGTCGGATCCGCGATATTTCCTGCAAACAGAATGACGCCGCCAAAATCATATTTGGACAGCAGGTCCGCATAGTCCTTGTTGATCTGGGTCACAGTCTTTGTGTTTTTTCCGTCTGAACGGAGCGCGACGATCATCATCTGCGCCAGCTTCTCCTGCGTTGACATGCCGGAAATGGTCTTGAGGATCTCTTCATCTTTATCTTCAGAGACTTCGACTTCGCCTGCCGCGGGGGCTGCTTCTGCGGCGGCGGATGCCTGGCCTGCCGCTTTTTTCTCAAACGACCGGAATTTGCCGATCAGCCTGACTTCCTCGATCCCGCTGATCCTGTCGAGCTGCTCCTGCGTGATCCCGCCCTCTCTCTCGACTTCGATCACATAATAGTAGGATCCGAGCTCGCTCCCCTCAGGCCGGTCGTGGAGCGACACGAGCTCAACGCCGGAATCATGGATCTCGACTATGATGTCATCGATGCGGCTCGCCTTGCAGGCTGCCACGAAGACCGCGCGCGGGAATTCCTCACCGGCAGGTTCCTCGGCAGACAGGACATAGAACCGCGTTTTGTTGGCGTCTGTGATCTGCACATTCTCTGCCAAAACATCGAGCCCATAGAGCGCTGCCGCTCCGGGCGCCGCGATCGCAGCGATGGACTTATCCTTCTTCTCTGCGACGTATTCGGCGGCCGCTGCTGTGCTCGCCTTCTCTTCTGTGACAGCGTATGGGAGGTTCTCCTTGCGCCATGTTTCACTCTGCTTGATTCCCTGCGCGTGGGAACAGACTGTCTTGATGTCCTCTATTTTGGCACCGGGCACGCCCATCAGAGTCTGGCTGATCGGGAGGATCACTTCACCGATCACGTAAGCGTTTTTCTGCTTGATCAGGGCGTCCACATAGTTAGTCACTGCGCCGCCGAGCGTGTTCTCCTGCGGAATCACCGCGTAATCCGCCGTTCCGTTCATCACGTCGGCGATCGCCCCATCTACTGTGCTCTCCGGAATCATCGTCTTGGACTCCGGGAAGAAAAACATAGCCGCCTCTTCGGTATAGGTCCCGGCCGGTCCGAGGTAGCTGACGGACGCGTCCGGTGCGACTGCAGGTGGCATCTCGTTGGTGCTCGCGCTGGCAGTGCCGGCTGTCTCTGCACTCTCCTCACCGGCTGTCCCGGATGCAGCGATGCTTTCTTTCTCGGTGCTTTCCTCGCTGGCGGCTTCAGTAGCCGCGGTGCCGGCGGCGGGTCCACTTGCTGCATTCCCGCATCCGGACAGAGCGATGCTGGCGGCGCTCAGAAGGATCAGTAGTGTCTTTTTCAGGTTTTTCATAGTGGTTCCTCCTCTATTCTTGAGGTTGATGGGGTGAGTCAGTGGACCTGTCCCTCTGACTCAACGGGGGCAGAGTGAGTCAGTGGACCTGTCCCTCTGACTCAACGGGGGCAGAGTGAGTCAGCGGACCTGTCCCTCTGACTCACTTTTCGCATCAGCCACAGCGCGAACGCCGCGCTTATGCTCTCACTGATGACCAGCGCGGATGCGAGGCCTGTCGTGCCGAAGGCCCGGTCCATGATGAACATGATCGGTATGTAGAATACCAGCTGGCGGACTGTCGCGTGCAGCAGTGTCGCTTTGCCCTTTCCCATGCCCTGCATGCAGAAGGACGTGTTGTAGTTGATGAACTGCACCGGCGAAGCCAGGCAGCGGATCCGCAGGAACGCGGCCGCGAAGGCCACCGTCTGGAGCGCTGTCTGCGCATCATTGCCTGATGTGCTGAGGAATGCACGCGAAACAGGTCCGGCAAAAATCTCAAAGATCAAAATACTGCCCGCCGCAAACCCCAGTCCGATGTACCGGGTCTTGCGGATGACCTCGTGCATTCTCTCATGGTTTCGGGCCGCATAATTATACGCCACGATCGGCATCATTCCCTGGGACAGTCCCACATTTATGGCGTTGGGCAGTCGCTCCACTTTCATGACGATGCCCATCGCTGCCAGGACGAGATCGCTGTGCGCGGCAGAAAGGACATTGAGGCATATATTGGCCAGGTCGAACAGACCTGTCAGCATCGCGGATGGGACGCCGACGGAAAAGATGCTCCTTATGTAATGTTTTGGCAAGGATAAGGCGTCACCGGGATTCAGGCTCAAGGGCGCATCCGCAGACGCTTTTATATAGGCTTGAAGGAGGTATACGCAGGCAATCACATTGGACAGCGTTGTCGCGATCGCGGCGCCGGCAACCTCCTGACCTCTGGGAAGAATGACGAACATGAAGAGCGGGTCGAGCACCATGTTGAGGACGCCGCCCATGCTAAGGCCCATGCTGGCCTTTACGGAATGGCCCGCGTTCCTGAGAAGGTGCGCCAGGGTCAGCGACAGGATGCTCGGCAGGCTTCCGAGCACGATGACGATCAGGGCGTATTGCCGGGCAAAGCCGATCGTCGCGTCGGATGCGCCTAGAAGTCGCAGGACAGGATTCAGCAACAGGCCTACCAGGATGGAATAGGTAATAGCCAGCAGCATCGCTCCGTATGCGCTGAACGCGCTGACTTTTCTTGCGGAACCGTGCTCTTTTCTTCCCATCAGCCTGGCTACCAGGCTTCCGCCGCCGACGCCGAACAGGTTGGAAAACGCGACGTTGAGCATGACCATGGTCAGGGTGATCGTCGTCGCCGCCATCATATAGGAGTTGCCGGTTCTTCCGATGAAAAAGGCATCTACCATGTTGTAGATCAGATTGATGAGCTGGCTGATAATCGTCGGCACAGCCATGGCTGCAAGCGCCTGCAGAACGGGCGCTTTCGAAAACAGCTCATCTTTGCTGACAGTATTATTATGCTTTGCCATTGTGTATCTCCCGGGTGCCTAAAAAGCGGACGGGCTCCCGTCCGCTTTTATAATTATAGGTCTGTTTTGGGGCTCACTCTACCCCATACATGTGCTTCAGGACGATCCTTCTCATCGTTTCCTCGCCAAAGAGCTTCGCCATCATATTGACAGCAGGACCGTCGTTCTCTACCAGCGTCCGGGCAAAGTCGCCGACGCGAGCACGTTTGAGGTCGGCAGGGCACTTGCCCGCAGCCGCAGGTTCCGAGAGTTCTGCAAGTTCTGCAGCGAACAGATCAATGTAGTCTTTGGCCGCGTCATTGAAGCGGTCTGTGAGTCCTTTCCCTTTCTTGTGGATTGACACAGGGTACAGGACCGAGTCGTACCAGTGCTCTCCGGACTCATTGTCCTCCACGTCCAGGTACTCTTCCTGAATCTCCTCAAACTTTTTCTGCGCTTCCTCGGGCCAGGGCTCGAGCTGCGTGTCGTAGAGCTCCGCGATGAGCGTCTCCGTTCCGAAAGCACTCACCCAATCCACGTTAAAAAGCGGCATATCTACCTTGGTGGGGGCGATCACGATGGTCTCCATCTTCATCAGGCCCATGAACGCGTTCATACGCATCACGCACAAGTGGCCGACGCCCTTGATCTCGCAGCTTTTCGTGTCAAAAGTCATCCCTCTCTTGGAAAGGTGCGCGTCCGCCCCAATATCCTTGGGAATCAGCTCAAAGTATTGCCCCAGCGCAGCAGTTGTGTATTGCCCCAGGTCTATGTGTTTACTCATGATGTCTCTTCTCCTTTTTTGGCGCCGGTATTAGCCATATGGGGTCTGACCCCATTACAGTTTTATTTCATCCTTAACAATTCTGTAATGGGGTCAGACCCCTATGTCGCTCTTTTTGGCGCTATAGCGCGTCAGCAGCCTTTTTTCCCGCTTTTGTGGTCCGCGATCGAGCAGGCGATGGTAGAACTGTATGAAATCAGCCCCGCGTCTGCCGGGCTTATGGATACCCTGCCGTCTTCAAACACAAATGCAGGGATCCCGACGTCGCCGATCGCTTTCATCTCGTCAAAAGCCGGATTGTTATCACGAAGCTTCATGAAGGCGCTCATATTTCTGATATGTGCGCCGATGTCAATGAATTCGAACTCGTCTTCGCGCCCGACGATCTGTTTCTGCACGTACTCACAATATGGACATGAAGGCATGCCGTAAATCTTGATCATTTTCCTTGAACTCCTTTCCTGTGATGAATGGGGTCTGACCACATTCCTGTTAGGTGAGTCACCGGACCTGTCCCTCTGACTCACTTACTCATGTTTAAAAACACGAGAATGCGCCGAATATTCTTCAAAGATCTCGACGATCGTTTTCTCCGTTTGTACCATACCGGGAGATGCGATGAGGCCCATATTCCGCATCGTATCTTCCGCTGTCGCTCCGTTAATGCCGTGCGCCTTATCGATATGTACTCCCTTCATAGCAAATTCTACCGAACGAAAGGCCGTATCGCAAGCAGCAACGCCTTTCATTGTGCATCCCTGGTTTCCACCGTCGCAGATCATTCCGATCAGCAGCGCGATCACTCCTGCCTCTTTTCGTCCATTTGTTTATGCCCCCCCTTTCTCTGATTTCCGGGTTCTTCCCCCTTCGCCCGGATTTCTGTTTTTGGATTCCTGCTATCATCTTTAACAACGCCATATACCGTGCATAAATTATCGGTTTATCAAATTGCATTGGTCACAGAGCTGCCCTGTGATCAAGGAGCAGTGAGTCAGTGGACCTGTCCCTCTGACTCACTCCACAGTTTTTGAGTCAGTGGACCTGTCCCTATGGAGGGTAACATATGGCTCGCAATATTCGGTTATGTGACATCGGTGTCAAAATACTGAAGTTCTTTCTTATAACGTCAACCGCGATCGTATTCTCTTTCGTCTTGTTCGGTCTGATCCTAAAGACCTGGAATATCGGCGCAAATCCGTTCCTGTGGCTCACGGTCGGCGTCGGTCTGTTTGTGATCGAGTTCGTGCTGTTTTGGATCGGGATCATTATGGTCTACGTATCCTCTCTGCAGCTGGGCTTTAAAACGAGACTGCTGGGGATCGTCTGCGGCTGGATCCCGATCGTGAATCTGTTTACTCTCATGAAGATCATCAGGATCTGCAGTGAGGAAGTGGCCTTAGAGCGCCGGCTTCTCACGAGGGATCTTGCCAGAAAAGACGAGCAGGTGTGCAAAACGCGATATCCGATCCTGCTGGTCCACGGCGTGTTTTTCAGGGATTTTGAACATTTCAATTACTGGGGAAGGATTCCGAAAGAGCTGGAGAAGAACGGTGCAACACTATACTACGGCGAGCACAACAGCGCGGCGGCCGTGGCAGACAGCGCCAAAGAACTGGAAAAGCGGATCCTGGACATCGTCCACCAGACGGGATGCGGAAAAGTAAACATCATCGCGCATTCCAAGGGAGGCCTGGATTCGCGCGCTGCGATCGCCGCGACCTCAGCCGGCGAGTACGTCGCATCCCTGACGACGATCAATACGCCGCACAGAGGTTGTGAATTTGCCGACTATCTTTTGAATGAGATCCCGGAAAAGCAGCAGCAGGTGATCGCTGAGAAATACAACTCACTTGCCGCAAAGCTCGGCGACAGGGACCCGGATTTCCTGGCAGCCGTATATGATCTCACTTCCGAGAAATGCCGGGCGCGCAACGAAGTGATCCACGACGATCCCCGTGTCTTTTATCAATCCGTGGGCTCCGTCCTGCAGGGACCGTCGTCCGGACAGTTCCCGCTCAATTTCACGTATAACCTCGTCAAATATTTTGACGGAGAAAATGACGGCCTCGTGGGAGACAAATCCTTTTCGTGGGGCGCGTCGTTCCAGATGCTCCGCAATGACGGGGCAAAGAGGGGCATTTCGCACGGCGACATGATCGATCTGAACCGCCAAAATATTCATGGATTTGACGTTCGTGAATTCTATGTGCAGCTTGTGAGCGGCCTCAAAGAGAGAGGATTCTGAGGACTGCCCCGGGATGCCTGTTTCGCCGCCCCGGGACCACTTGATCCCGAGGCCGGGATCAGTAAGAAATAAAGAAGCCAAAATACCGACCATATAGCAGGAGGACACAATGAGTTATTTGATCAAAGATACCACTGAAGAAGAACGCCGCAGGATCGTAGAGGAATCGCTCGGGAATCTGAGCGGTGCATGTGACGGCTGCTCTGTCAGGGTGGCGGACATGTACGACGCCTATATCCGAGGCGAGATGGAACTGCGGGATATCAACATGGCCTATAGCGCGCGCTATGTAAAAGGCGCCATGGACAAAGAGCCGCGGTCATCCTGCACGATGTAAACTATTCTTTCTTCCTGAATTCCCAATACATCTTATCGTAGACCTTCCCGCCTACCACCAGTCCGCCCTTCTCCGTGCGGACGAGCTTCATTCCCGCCTTCTCAAGCACTCTGACCGATGCGGCGTTCTCTGCGGCACACCAGGCCGTCACGCAGGGGATCCCCTCGTTTTCCGTGAGGTAGTTCAGGATTTTGACCAGGGCTTCTGTCGCAAAGCCCCGTCCCTGCCAGCCGGGTATGACGCTGTAGCCCACTTCGATCTGTCCGTCCTTGTAGTCATAGGCTCCGATCGTTCCGACCAGGACGTCATCCACATCCATCACCCACGAATAGAAGTGCTCGTCGCCATAGTGGTCGATGAATCCGCGTATGGTTTCCTCCGCTATTTCCGGAGTCGCGTAAGGGTTCCAGCCCGAATACTTATACATGGACGGCACCCTGCCAAAATACCAATACATATCCTTTGCATCTTCCAACCGGAATTTCCGCAGTTTCAGCTGCTCTGTCCATATTTCGGCTGTGCCGTGCGGCACGTACTCCTCTATAGTCTCGATCTGAGACTCATAGATGAGGAAGTCTTCAATGAAGAGGCCATCCTCCTCTCCTCCGTACTCAGCCATCAAAAAATCAGCGCCGCCATGACATGCAAGGCCCTCGTGAACTTCTCCGTATATGTCCGTTATGCGGACGTATTTTTCATGGTATTGGGACAGATCCATGCATTACTCCTTTTTCTTCCTGTTTGGACAATTTCTGTGCTGACCGATGATCGCCAGTGAAAGCGCAAGCATTTCTGTGCTGCCTGATGATCGCCAGTGTCGGCGCAAGCATTTCCGCGCAATGCTCAAGATCACTTCCGTTCTTACCCGGAGCAGTATTTCAGTCCCTGTACACCTTCATGGAATGATACTGCCCGCTGAAAGGGAACAGGAGCGGCACTGTGTCGGAATACTTCTGATATTCCGGGTCGAGGCCATAGGTCTTCTCGTGCCGCAGCTCCAAGCGCTGCGCGGAATTGTACATCACAAATGTGATCAGAATAAGCGCGAGGAGCACCATGATCCACTGCCTGCCCTGCACCGCGCCGATGCCGGAGACCGTCACGCCGAACCAGAAGAGGATCTCGGAAAAATAGTTGGGACAGCGCACGTATTTGTACAATCCGGTGTCGCAGAAGCGCTTCGGATTGATCTTCTTGGCTGCTGATTTCTGCCGGTCCGCAGTCGCCTCGCCGGCGATCGCCACTGCCATAATGACGATGCCCAGCCACGCGAAGAGGTTGTCGCCCGCCCGGTTTATGACCCTGTATGTAACAGCGGAGGTCTCCGCTACGTACAGCCACGTGCAGAAGATCCACATGCACAGCGATACCGGGATCGGCATGCGCTTGGTCGAGCCGGTGGATTCCAGCGTCTTGCGGTAGGCCGCGTTTGTCAGCTCCCGCTTCAGCAGGTAGCCGCCCAGCCTGTATCCGTAGATCGCGAAAAGCACCGCCATGATCGCCGTCGCCGCCGTGAGGCTTCCGTTCACAAAGCCCCAGATCAGATGGAATATACCGATGCACATGACCGCGAAGCCATAGCCCACGGACATGAACCAGACGAATTCATGAAAGCCCATGCAGCAGCCGAGCGCCGATACGACGGCCACGCTCCACATGAAGGCCGGCCATACCTGACCAACGTAAGAGGGTTCCAGATGCAGCATATTCATTTCCTCCTGAAGTACTCGCCAATGTATTCCTTGAAGGAATGGTCGCCGGTCACATCCTTGCCCACCAGGTCGTGGGAAAGCGTCCACTTGGAGAAGAGAATGATATCATGCTTGCCCTCCTTTTTGATCTTGGGCAGATTGGCCAAAATACTGAACATCCAGATCGGGCTGTCCTTGATGATGACAGGCTTTCCGGCCGCGCGGAAGCAGAGCTTGGCCATCTCCTCGTAGGTGTAGGTCTCCTTTCCGCCGACCTCGTAAACGGCGTTTGTATCCAGCATATGCTTCGCTATGAACTCCGCAAAGTCGGGGCAGTCCACCACATTTGCCTTCACGCCGTGATATCCCTTGAGAAGCTGCATTTCGCCCTTGTCTACGTAGGGTTTGAATACTTTGGCAATGTCGTAGAAGTAGCCGGTCGGGCGGTAGATCACGTACTCGAGTCCGCTCTTGGTCAGTTCATCCTCGAACATGGCCTTGGCGTGCAGCATGGGTACCTTCTCGGCGCCGGGCTCTTTGCAGGCGATGACGGAAATATAGTTGAATTTCTTTACGCGGGCGGCAACAGCCTCCTCCAAAAGATTGAGATTTCCCTGATAGTCTATGTCGTAAGCGGTGAACTTCGTGGAAGAGGTTGTGAGACCCATCGTCGTGATGACGATGTGGTCGCGTCAATGGCGCGGAATGTGTACTTTCCCTCCAGGCCATTGTTTTCCTTCTCTTTCAGGTCCGCCGCGATGATCTCGTGGCCGCCCTCGCTGAGTACCCTCAGTATTTCAATACCAAGATTGCCGAACGCTCCTGCAAGTAAAATCTTCATAGTGCTCTCCTTTTGCTGCAATGTATTGAAAACTCATCGGTTTTCCGCCGGGCTCATGATCCCGGCTCTTCTATTCATTGTATACCCTTTACTGTCTTTTCCGGAAAAGAAATCTTTACAAATCATTCTGTTTCTTAGTCCTGTAAATGTTGTATAATGTTACGCAGGTAACGAAATACAATTTGATTTTGAACTGTTTTTTGACAGGATGGCATTATGGGTTTTGAGGAAAAGTTTGCGGAGACGCAGGCAAAGATGACTGAGTGGAAGAATAAGATCACAGAAGCGATGGATGCCAGGAAGGCGTAACTCACTGCTTTTGGGAACGCAGGCGTTTGCTTTACTGCTGCTCTACGATCGCCAGTGCCTCCGCAAGCCTCTCATGATACTCCGCGAGATTTTTTCCGATTACCGGTTTGGTCAGTATTTTGCCATCGCTGCCCACAAAGTATGTGGTCGGAATGGCTTTGTGGGGCATCATGGGATACATTTGTTTTGTAAGCTCAATGTTGGTATAAGTGACGCCGTTCTCGCTGAGTATCTGTCTGGCATCATCTCCGCTGTCATCCGCGTCTTCGCAGACACCGATCATCTGGCAGCCCTGTGCCTCCAGCTCCTTGCTCAGCTCTTGCAGCTCAGGAAGCTCTTCCACGCAGTGCGGGCACCAAGTGGCCCAAAAATTGATCATTGTCACTTTCTTGTCCCGCAGAAGATCAGCGCTGTTAACCGGGTTTCCGTTAAGATCCTTTGTCTCGAAACTGACAATCTTACCCACGGAATCGTCACCGTTGGAATATCCGGAATCGGGACCAAGGAACATTTCCATGATCGCTTCTATCGGGTCGACTTGCTTGTCGGACTCTGCAGCTTTGGCTGTCACTGCGGTGTCAGGTGCCTGCTTTGCACAAGCTGTTACCGCGGTGTCAGGTGCCTGCTTTGCACAAGCTGTTACCGCGGTGTCAGGTGCCTGCTTTGCGCAGGCTGTGCTGCCAAATCCTGCAGCTGCAGTCATGCCGATCAGCAGTGCGCTGAAAAGTGAGACAAATCTCTTTTTCATTTCGTTCTTTGTATTTTCGTTCTTTGTATTTTTCATTGTGAAATCCTCTTTGTAAATCATACGAAGATGTCCTGATTATTTAATACTCCGAAAGTCACGGTTCTTGTCTTCCGGAATCTAACTTAACATACGCACATGTAAGAGAATTTCAACGCTGTATCTCTGAAGTATTCTATTTCGGAATCACAGGCCCATCTTTGTCATGATCCTGTCCGGGATGTGTGAGGTAGAGCCTGCAGATCTGTTCTGCAAAGTCCTCTTCCATTCCCATTTGTTCGGAAATATATCTGACACTCTTTTTCTTTTTGATCATGCGGATGATCTTCTCGATGTCCTGCGTTTGAATTGTTTCCAGAGTGATCTTTCCATCCGGTTTCTGCGTCGTTGTCCGCGTAATGCCGGACTTCTTTTCGTGGGGGATGTCGATGCGGTGGATGGTGATCTTCGGTGTTTGGGCATCTGAGGCGGTGTCGGTGCGTTGGATGGTGATATTCGGTGTTTTGGCATCTGAGCTGGTATCAGCGCAGGAGTCAATGCCGGAATCAATGCAGTTATCAACCTCTGCTATCGCCATTGTGATGTCCTGATGAAAGCGGCGGGGGCCGCAGCTGCCCGGATTGAGGAGCAGGGTTTTGCCGCTTGACTTTTGCTCGTAGCGATGGGAGTGGCCGTACACGACAAGGTCATAGTCAGAGAGGTCCTGAGGAAGGTCTTTTTTCTTGTGCGTCATGCAGATGTGGCAGCCGTACAGCTGGAAATCGAGGAACATGGGGATGTGTTCGGCCCAGTCTTTGTCGTTGTTGCCGCGGACCACATATACGGGAGCGATGGTGTTCAACTGGTCGATGATGTCCTGGCGGTTTATGTCGCCTCCGTGGAGGATGGCTTCGCAGCCCTGAAGTGCCTGGATCACCTCCGGTCTGAGGAGACCGTGTGTATCTGAAAGAATTCCGATTTTGTGCATTAACAGTTGCTTCCTTTCTGTTCCTATTTCCGTTACTGTGACGTTTTTTTGCCGTTTTGATGCTCTTTAAGGGCATGTTTACGGCAGACCAGCTTGCTTTTTTGGTTTCTGCCCTTTTCATGCCCTTACGACACTCCTTAAGGGCACTTTAAGGGCACACGACAAGCTTTCTCTGATTTCTGACGTTTCCATGCCCTTACGGTACTCCTTAGAGGCGCTTTAACGGCAGACGACAAGCTTTCTCTGGTTTCTGCCCTTTTCATGCCCTTACGGTACTCCTTAGGGGCGCTTTAACGGCAGACGGCAAGCTTTCTCTGGTTTCTGCCCTTTTCATGCCCTTACGGTACTCCCTAAGGGCACTTTAACGGCACACGACAAGCTTTCTCTGGTTTCTGCCCTTTTCATGCCCTTACGGTACTCCCTAAGGGCACTTTAACGGCACACGACAAGCTTTCTCTGATTTCTGACGTTTCCATGCCCTTACGGTACTCCTTAAGGGCACTTTAAGGGCAGACCGCCACACTTCTATAGTTTCTGCCCTTTTCATGCCCTTACGGTACTCCTTAAGGGCACTTTAACGGCAGACGACAAGCTTTCTCTGATTTCTGACGTTTCCATGCCCTTAAACTACTCCTAAAGGGCACGACAACGGCAACCAAAATGATTTGTTATAAACTGACGCGCCGGCACAAAGCCGGCGCGTCATATCATACGTTTTTGACATCAAAAGCCAAGTGCAATGGAGTCCCTGAATGTTCTGCGATCGCCGGCAGTCGCCTCCAGGAACAGGAAATTCGGCTTGCCCTCTTGATAGGTGATCTTGCAGTCATAGTGCTCCACCTGTTTCATGATGTAGAGTGCCTCGACGTAGTCTTCACAGTACTCTTTGAGGGCTGCGGCCGCCTTCGGGACCAGGACCTGGTTGTCCGCTGAATTCATCCGACCGCCGAAGCGCGCCGGGATCACTTCCGCCTTGCAGTAGTTGCCGCGTGACGCGTCTTCAAGGATCCGATACCGCCACTGCAAGTCTTCTTCACAAGGCGACGACGAATCGGCATAGCCGCCGAAGTCCACCACGTGGTCGCCGATCACTGTGAACGAAATACCGTGCTCCGGGTCCCACTCGCTCTCGCCGCGCACCACATAAGCGGGCACAGCTGCGCTGCCATATACTCTCGGGCCACCATTTACAATGTCTTTGGCTGCCACGCTACCGGACGAGGCAGCCGATCCTGTGCTACCGGACGAGGCAGCCGATCCTGTGCTGCCGAACGGGGCAGCCGATCCTGTGCTGCCGGACGGGGCGGCCGATGTTGTGCTGCCGAACGGGGGTGCTGTTGCCAGCTCTCCGAACAATGTTTTGCACCCGCACAGGCCTGCGTCCGGCTTGAAGACCACGACTTTGGAGGGTGAGAAATGGCTGAGGATCCATTCGACTGAAGGATCTTCCGGGGCTGTTTCGGTGTAGTACTCGATCATGCAGTCGGCAATCTCCCGCTGCAGGCCTTCGCTCATGTTCGTGAAGGCGTCGGCGCACTTCTGCGAATAGTACGAAGACGTACCCGGCTCCACAATCAGCTTCGCCTTCGTGTCAAAATACTGCCCCTGCAGACGCAGTCCATCGTTTCCCGCTGCTCCGCCGTTTTCTGTCGTTCCGCCATTTTCTGTCGCTCCGCCGTTTTCTGTCGTTCCGCTGTTTTCCGCAGGCTCCTCGTCAAAGTCGTCGCTCATGCCAGGCGGTGAAAGCTCTCCCATGTGAAATCCACGCAGTAGTAGCGGGGCGTTTCATAGGTGCTGCAGACCGCCTTGTAATAATCAAAGAAATATCTCTTTGACCTGTGGCTAAACGTAATTCCGTTTGTGTCGTCGCGGTAATACAGGTCCACGAAGCGCCAGGCCTCAGGCGCGATGTCGTCCCGCGCAAACACATAGTCCATATATGCGGCCAAAAACTCGACCGGCGTAATTTCTTCAGCCTTCAGATCACGAATGTTTAACGCACCGCAGGTGCTGCGGAATTCTTCGCTGACGAGGTCTCTTTTGACCAGCCAGCCGAGAAAATAGGCGATCGGCGTACCCGCATATGCGAAGATCTTCTCGTTCTCCTTGTCGGTAAACTCTTTAGCCATATTCCGCGCTTCAGCCGCGCTGACCTGCGTGCGCAGATATTCGGATGCTGCGGCTTCCCAGGCCCACTCCGCTTTGTCTTTGGTAAATTGCGCGGCAGTCGATACGGGTCGCTTGCGCTGCGCCTGTATCTTGTTTTTCTCCATGATTCTGGGCATGAAGATGATCAGCGCTCCCAGCGGGATTGAAAGGATCATAGCGAGCCAGCCGGCCTCCGGAATGTCCAGAGCAAACCAACAGATTCCCAGCGTGAAGATCATCAATGGGAATTTGAAGAGGAAGCCGATCAGAACGGGGTTCTCTCTGTTCTTGGACAGCCTTATGAAGCTCCTGATCGTGATGCCGAGCATGATCAGGGCGCAGACCGCGATGGCAGCGATCATCGCGATCGGCACATTCGGATCCGGATCGCCCGCATACACGGTGAAGCCCATGATGCCGAAAATCAGGAGCGCCAATTCCGCAATGGTGCATATGGCCAAAAAAGTGTACTGCACTGCTTTCATAAACACCACCTATCATCAAAAGTTCGGATATGGGTCCTTCAGGGCTCCGCGCACAAGTGCTGAAAGTCATGATCACAGGGTTACCCTTCGGTTCACACCGCCACGGTGGTGATCACAGGGTAACCCTTCGGTCGCGTCAGGACCCATATCCTTACTTAATTACACCCAGTTTCCGTCGCGGAAGACCGGCACGATCGTGCCGTCTTCGAGAATGCCGTCGACGTTGGTGCCGCGAGTGCCGATCATGAAGTCGATGTGCTGCATGGAGTCGTTGGCGCCGCACGCCTTGAGCTCTTCTTTGCTCATGGTCTCGCCGCCCGCGATGTTTTCGGGATAGGGGCGGCCAAATGCAAGGTGGCACGCCGCGTTCTCGTCATACAGGGTGTTGAAGAAGAGGACGCCGGACTGGGACACCGGTGAATCGTAAGGAACCAGCGCCACTTCGCCCAGATAGGCGGATCCCTCGTCGTAGCTCAGCAGCTGCGCAAGGGCTTCCTCTCCTTTTTTGGCGCCGAAGTCAACTGCCTTGCCTTTCTCGAAGCGGATCCAGAAACCGTCGATGACCTTGCCCTCGTAGTCCAGCGGCTTGGATGCGTAGACGATTCCGTTGACGCCCGTCTTGCGCGGCATGCAGAAGCACTCCTCGGTCGGCATATTGGGGTCAAAATACACCCCCTTCGGCGTCGTGCATCCTCCGCCGACCCAGATGTGATCCTTGACAAGTTCCACTTCGACATCCGTTCCGGTCTCGCTGGTGAAGTGCAGCTTCGCGAACTTGTACTCATTCAGTTTCTTCGCGTGCTCGATCATTTCTTTGTCATGCTGGTCCCACTCGGCGATGGGGTCGTTGTCTTCCGAAACTCTTGTCACGGCAAAAATAGCGTCTCCGAGTTTCTCAAAGGCCTCTTCCTCAGGCAGATCGGGGAACACTGTTTTGGCCCAATCTACGGAAGGCACGCCGATGACGCTCCACTGGCCCTCATTGTTCATGGTGTAGCCGATCAGGTCGGCCATCTTGGTGTAGTAGGCCATGTTGGCGGCTTTGATCTTCTCGCTGTCCACGTCGGCCATGACGCCGGGCTTGTCGGACAGGATCGTGATGTAACAGGCGCCGTCGTCGTGCTGGGCCTTGGTCTTGTCGTATTTCCACTGCGGCACCTGGGACAGGACCTCCGTGGACTCATACTGGTAAGCCATCTTGGTGAGGTCGTTGTCGTGCCACTCGACGCTCACGTATTTGGCGCCGGCCTTGTAGGCGCACTTGGCGACCTTCTTCACGAACGCCGCGTCCTGCACATGTGCCCTGATGATCAGGGGCTGATCCTTCTGAACATTTGCGCCTTTACGCACCACGAGCTGTGCTAGTTTATCGTACATCTTTTCTGTAACCAAGTTGTGGTTCCTCCTTTATTGTAATTCTGATTTAGTCTTCTTAATTACCATCATACTACATCTTACGGCGTTGGTCTTGTTGGTTGTGACCGCAGGGTTGTTGTATCACAGGGCTACCCTTCGGTTCACACCGCTGAGGTGGTGATCACAGGGTAACCCTGCGGTCGCGAAAAAAGTTGTTGACAATTCAACAACTTGGTGCTATTCTTCCGGATGTTGACCAATCAACATTCAAACAAAACTAACGCAAACAAGACGAAATGCATTGTTCAAATAAGGAGGAACAATCCAATGTCAGTTAAGATCATTATCGATTCCACAGTAGACGTTTCTGAGAAATATAGCAGTGAATTTACCGTTGTACCGCTTACCGTGTCTTTTGGTGAGACGGATTATATTGACGGCGTCACGATAGATAAGCAGACTTTTTATGAGAAGCTGGTCACCAGCAAAGAGCTCCCCAAGACAAGCCAGGCGACACCTGATGCGTTCATTAAAGTTTTCAAGGAGTTCAAGGACAGAGGTGAAGAGGCGGTTGTGATCACAGTCTCCTCTCGCCTGTCGGGTACATATCAGAGCGCCTGCATTGCAGCGGAGGATTTTCCGAACATCCGCGTCGTGGACAGCATGAATGTTTCGATCGCTTCCGGAATTCTCGCGGAGTATGCGCTTCGCTGCGCCGCGGAAGGGATGGGGCTCGACGAACTCGCTGAGCATCTGACTAAGAAGCGTGATGAGGTCGCCCTGGTCGCCATGGTCGACACCCTCGAGTACCTGCGGAAGGGCGGCCGCATTTCCGGCGCTGCCGCTCTCGCTGGCGGCGTTCTCAACATCAAGCCTGTCGTCACGACCAGAGACGGTGAGCTCGCCGTTCTCGGCAAAGCCCGCGGTTCCAAGAAGGCCAACAATCTGCTGGTCGAGCAGATCACACGCGACGGCGTGAACTATTCCATGCCGCTTCAGCTTGGCTACACCGGACTCTCCGATGACATGCTGCAGCAGTACATCGAGGACAGCCAGGCCCTCTGGAAAGGCCATGTCGACACTCTGGACTGCGTACAGCTCAGCAGTGTCATCGGCACACACGCCGGTCCCGGCGCCGTTGCTGTTGCGTATTTCAAATCCGGTGCGGTAAAATAAGTAGGTTACAGGCCAATGAATGTCAAAAGATTGATTTTTTGACCACGGTATCAACTCACATTTGCCAAAACACCGATTCAGGTTTTTGACATGCACATTTGCCAAAACACCGAAAGGACGCCGCAATGGAAAACCGTTTTGAGCATTTTACGCTGGATATTTTTAACATATCCAAGTATTGGAATAAAATCGCGTCTGAAGAGATGAAGGAATACGGGCTGCGCGGCGCGCATGCGCTGTACCTGCTGATCCTCGACGGCTACGAGGGCGAGATGACAGCGGCGCGGCTTGCCGACCTCTGCCAGCGCGACAAGGCGGACGTCTCCCGCGCGATCGCCGACTTCCAGAAAAAAGGAATCCTGGAGCCATACGACGGCCCCAGATATAGATTTACGCCTAAGCTCACCCCGCGCGGTCATGCGCTCGCTGCGCAGATCCGGGCCCGTGCCACTGTCGCACTCGACCTGGCCGGCCAGGGTATCACCGATGAAATGCGCGAGAATATGTATCACTGTCTCGACCTGATCGCGACCAACATGCGTCTGATCTGCGAAGACGGGCTGATGGAGCAGAAAGACCAGACGGACCAATAACAAAGGACCGGGTGCAGGATCCGGAGGATTTCCCCATGCAAGAGTTTTACTACAGACGAGTCGAAGACGGCACTTTCTGCCTCACAGGCTACGAGGGCGACGAAGCCGAGGTAGTCATTCCCGACGATAAGGTATTCACGATTCTGAGCGATAAGGTGTTTCGCGGGCACGATGAGATCACATCCATAAAGATTCCGGATTCAGTGACGGATATGGGCGAATTTCTCTTTGACGGCTGCGTGAATCTCCGTCATTTGCAGCTGCCCGCGGAGCTGAGAACGCTGTGGGGGTATACATTTGTGAGGTGCGGCATCGAGGAAATCGTGCTGCCTGATCATCTCAGGATCATCCCCCCGTTCGCCTTCAAGGACTGCAAAAACCTGCGCAAAGTCGTCTGTGGCGCCGGCCTCGAGAAGATCTACGCCTGGGCTTTCAGCGGATGCGACCGGCTCTCGGAGGATTGCCTGATCCACAGGCCGGAAGCCGAAATCAGCCCGCAGGCCTTCTCCCATACCTCCTGACGATCCGCATCACCGATCCGTAATATGCCTCACCGAACAAATTGAGGTGATTCAGCAAGTGATATAAGTTGTAGAGCTCCCGCCGGTCCGCATAGCCCGGTAAAAGGGGGCTCATTTCTTTGTACGCACCATAGAAAGCCGGTGCGAATCCCCCGAATAACTCCGTCATCGCAAGGTCCGCCTCCGCATGCCCCACGTACACAGCCGGATCGATCAGCCACGCGCTTCCGTCCGGCCCCGTGACGAAGTTTCCGCCCCACAGGTCTCCGTGCAGCAGCGACGGAAATTCCGGTTCCACAAGATAGTCTTCCAAATGATCCAACAGGCTTTGCATCGCCTTTCTACCATAGGAATCAAAATACGCTTCTGCCCATCTGAACTGCTGTTCCAATCTGTATTCCCTGAAGAAGTCGATCCAGCTGCCGCAGATATGGTTGTTCTGCCTGCCGGCGCCGATGAAATTATTCTGCGTAAAGCCGTATTTACCTTGCGGCGTCCACTCACCGGTCTCCGCTTTGTGCATAGCGGCAAGCTGCCTTCCGAAGCGCTCCCAATAATCGGGCCTGTGCGGTCCTGCTTCCAGATATTCCATGATCAGAAATGAACAATCCCGGGACACTCCTGCCGTGATCGCTTTCGGCACTCCGATCGCATCCGTTTTTCTGAGGGCTTCCAGACCTGCCTGCTCGGCACTGAAAAAGGCGGCGTTCCCCGGCGTATTCACTTTCAGGAAGACCTTCTGCCCGTCCTCGAGCGCCACAAGATACGCGTCGTTAATGTCTCCGCCCGACACGGAACGCACGCCGCCCTTCGCCACCTCTTTTCCCAGTGCCTCCCGCACAATTCCTGCAGTATCTCTCATATTTCCTCCTCCGGAATCACAGGGTTACCCTTCGGTTCACATCGTTGCGGTGGCGACCGAAGGGTAACCCTGCGGTCGCGACGATCTTTTCACCGCCATCAATGCGCGGCAGGCGACAGATTAAGGATGACATATCCGCATTCAGGGCAGATGGCTGCCTCTCCCTCCGTGGTGCGGACTTTCCTGCTGAAGTCATGGAGAGCTTCTACCTCATCAAGCGGGTAGGCGTAGCCCTTGATGGGCAGATTATCATATGCAATGCAGCTGCACCCCTCAAGTGTTGCGAGCTTTGAGACTTCATCGCTCCAGTCAATCCATCGGCCGCCGACAAAGCTCACAAAGCTCTCGCCGGGGTTGACGCAGCCTACGCAGTATTCTCTGGCTTTTGCATTATAGAGCTCTTTCAGTTTATCTGTGCCCTTTTTGCCGAGGCTCGAAGTATTCACAAACGCGAATTTCTTTCCCACTTCAGTGGGAACACGCTGCAGGGCGACTATGCTGATGATGGATCCCTTCGGGATCAGGAGCCCGCTCGGCAGCGTCATGCGGTGATATCCTGCAAACTTGAAAGTATCGCTGACCGTTTCCAGCAGTTCTCCGTCTGTCGGTGTTTTGGCGCCTTCGCTTAAAAGGTAAATCTCTGCTGTCACTTCCGTATCCAGCATCCCTGTCATGGCAGATACATATTGCAAAACACTGTCCGTCTCCACTTCGTAGATGCCCGCCTCATAGACCGGCTCGCTGTAAAGCGTACAACTGATCAGCTCGTTGGGCATGAAGTCGTGCTCAAGGATCTCGAGTTCCTGCAGCTCCTCGTCTTCGGGCTTTACATAGTGAATCTACTATTAACCATTTTATCATCAACAGTGTGCGTTGTGACCTTCGGCCGCTGCATTCAGCTCCACCATTCGCTTCAGATACTTCTCCCGCTGCTTCTCAGGCAGAAGCAGGTATTGGTACTGCATAAGGGCCTGCATGATCTCTTCCGCGCTTCTCGCGCCTAGGTTCCGAATGCGCAGCAGGTCGTCCCGACCGTTAATGCTGCTCACCAGCTCGCCCACCGTGAACAGTCCCGCTCTCCGCAGGCAGTTAAACGAGCGCACCGATAGCTCCAGGTCCTCGATAGGCGCGCCCATGAGTTCCTCGCCCATGTAGACCGGGATCCGCGGCCGCGCTCCCAGCCTGCTGTACAGATTGAAAAGTTCCCTGCATTCAGTTTTTTGACTCCGCATCGACACTTCCTTTCCTGAGGTCTGACATCAGAATATGCCAGCTCACTTTGCGGATTCCTTTCGTATGGTTGAACAGATAATTGACATGCGCCTCCATCGTGGACTTGCTGCGGCTGCGCCCGACGCAGTGGATCCGGCACTCGCCGGTCGTGCTGTAGATCTCCTCCAGCTTGGGATCGGCCTGCAGCGTCTTCACCACGTTCGGATATTCTTCCGGCAATGCTTCGATATCGATCGTATAGCGGATCCCCTCCTGCGCCTGCTCCTCATCGATCACAGTCCGATAGCCGCGGATCACGCCCGCGTTTTCCATCGCATCCATGCGCTTCTTGACAGCGACGCGCGAAATCCCCACGGATTTGCCGATCTCAGAATAGCTGAGCCTCGCGTTGTCTTTGATGAGTTCCAGAATTCTCTGATCAAGCTTATCCATACGTTTCCTCCGAATTATTATGTTGCTTTACAGTGTCGACTCTGTAGCTTCATGGTATCAGCCGGAAATGCGTGTGGCAAGGCTTGCAAAAACAAAACGCAACCAGTCGGTTGCGTTTCATAACTCGATCAAGTGTATTCTGTTCAATTTGCATCCATCAAGTTGCGTTTCTCCCATATCTTGATGTGACCGCAGGGTAACCCTCCGGTCACTAAAATACCTTGCCTGTACCTAAACACCCTGTAAACAGAGAAAATCGTTGGAGAACAATTCTTACAAAAGCCTTGCCTGTACCTAAAGCTACCTCTTTAACTATCATGACAGCTTGTGCGTCTACAAAACCGGAAGCCCTGTCCACGACAGGGCTTCCACAACTGCGCTCTCAACGAAGAGCGCAGTTGTTGGTTACCCTTCGGTCGAAGCGACCCCCGCCATGAACTGTTCGCGGAAGGTCTTGCGGTATTTGGAGGGCGAGAGCCCTTTTGCCTTCCGGAAGAGGCGGCTGAAATACATGGGGTTGTCGTACCCGATGAGCGCCGCGATATCGCTGATGGAATAGTCCGTGGTCTCCAGAAGCGTCTGCGCGTTGCGGATCCGGATGTCCAGAATGTACTTCATGGGCGAGGTCCCCATCGCGCTGCGGAAGCTCCGGTTGAACCAGCTCGTGGACATGTTGCGGGAGACCGCGTACTGCTCGATGCTGAAGTCTTCGTTGTAGTGCTCCTCGAAGTAAGTCCTGGCCCTGTCCATCTCGTCCTGGATAAAGCCCGACACCCGCGGCGCGTTCTCCGTCATGCGCCTGCGCATGGTCATCAGAAGCTGCCGGAACAGAAATGTGAGCATCTCCTCGTAGCCCCACGAGCAGTTCACCAGCTCGTCCCGCATTCTGCGGAAGAGGTCCTCGTACTCCTTGGAAATGCCGGTGTGAAGGATGTAGCCGTCCGTAGGGATCTCATAATGACTGAATATATTGCGCACTTCCCGCCCTGTGAAATGGACGAACCACACTTGCGTCTTGTCTTTGCCAAAATAGAAATAATCCTGCACTTGCTTGGGCTGGTACAGGATCATGCTGCCGGCCGGCACGATGACTTCTTTGCCATCCAGAATAAAGTGCCCCTTTCCGGCTGCAATATATATGATCTGCCAGTCTACTCTGCCTCTTGGCCGCAAAGTCGGGAGCTTGGGCCAGCTGAAAAGCTGATAGGTACCCGCGCTCAGAATACGAAGCGGCCGCTTCTTTTCCCTGAAAGGCACTCTGGAATTGAACAGATATCCGGAATTGACATACAGGTCTTTTTCCGGAAAGCCTTCCTGTTTCATTATCTCTGTCATGTCTGACTACCTCCTGCCCAATTATTTTAATCACTTTCCCCGCGCCTTTTCCATATCCTTTGTAATGCAGACCGCTTTGTGCAGATTTTGTATCGAATCGTTCATATGGCTCAGAACCCTTTTTCACTAAACTTTAATCAGGAGTATAGCCAAAATACCGCACCGGAATGAATGGGGATTCATTCTTAAACCGGTATAGATCAATTGAAAGGGGGTTCCTGCTTTGATCGTTCAGAGATTTTATGAAGATCTCTCTGTCCTTCACCAGAACACCGAGCCGGGGAGGGCTTACTACGTGCCTTCTTCTGCGCGCAACGACATGGTGATCTGGAACAGGGAGAGTTCTGACCGCCTGCAGATGCTGAGCGGATGCGAGTGGCGCTTTGCCTTTTACCCGAGCATCCACGATCTGCAGGATCTTTTCTATCTGCCGGATTATGAGCCCGGCAAGTGGTGGAAAAAGGAGACGGTGCCTTTCTGCTGGCAGCTGAGAGGCTACGACAGTCCCCAGTACACCAACATTCGCTATCCTTTTCCTTTTGACCCGCCCTATGTCCCTCAGGACAACCCCTGCGGCGCCTATCTGCACAGCTTTTCGTGGCACAGGGACCCCGAAGCGCCTTGCGCGTTTCTGAACTTTGAGGGCGTTGATTCCTGTTTCTACGTATGGCTCAACGGCAACTACGTGGGTTACAGCCAGGTCTCCCACCACACGGCGGAGTTCGACGTGACGGACCTTCTGCAGGAGGGTGAAAACCTTCTGGCTGTTCTTGTCCTCAAGTGGTGCGACGGCTCCTACCTGGAGGATCAGGACAAGTTCCGCTTC
This sequence comes from uncultured Lachnospiraceae bacterium, assembly GCA_902801415.1. Lineage (GTDB taxonomy): Bacteria > Bacillota > Clostridia > Lachnospirales > Lachnospiraceae > CAG-791. The sequence goes on along the minus strand of CADCIK010000048.1, from coordinate 4,396 downwards.
TCTGGTATTTTCCGGGATGTCTATATTTTGAAAAGACCCGTGGACAGGATCCGGGACTATGTGATCACAACAAACCTGGCAGATGACCTCACATCCGCCGTTATCTCAATATCGTTTGATTTCTCACGAAAGCCCATCCCGGTCTCTATGACCCTTATGGCGCCGGACGAAAAGAGTTTTCTCTTTGACCGGAAGGTCTCCTTTGGCAAGGGCGAAGAAACGGTTGTCCGCGTTCCTGTACACAATCCTCTCCTCTGGAACGCGGAAGAACCTTTCCTCTACACGCTGGTCATGGATACCGGCAGGGAGGTTATCGTCGAGAAGGTCGGAATCCGAAAGGTGGAGGTGAAGAACTGTGTTCTGACCCTGAACGGGAAGCCCATCACTTTCCGCGGCGTCAACCGCCACGAGTCGGACCCGGTCACCGGTTCGGTTTGCTCCATGGACCAGTCTCTGCTGGACCTTCGCATGATCAAGGCCCACAACTTCAACGCTGTCCGGGCCAGCCACTATCCCGATGTTCCCTGGTTCTATCAGCTCTGCGACCGCATGGGTCTCTATGTGATCGACGAAGCTGACAATGAGAGCCACGGAACGGCGCCGCTGTATTTTGGCGAGGACGACTACTCCGAGCGAATGCGGCTGGCCCATGTCAGAATCGCGGACAATCCGGACTTCATCGAGCCCACGCTGGACAGGGTGCGCTCCATGGTCCTGCGGAACCGCAACCGCCCCAGCATTCTGGTCTGGTCCATGGGCAATGAATGCGGCTACGGAGTCACCTTCGAGAAGTCGCTCCGCTGGACCAAAGAAACGGATCCCACAAGGCTGACTCACTATGAGAGCGCCTTTTATCTCAGCCGCGACCGGGAATTCGACGTCTCGGACATCGATCTCTTCGGCCGCATGTACCCCGCCTTTTCCGAGGTGACGGATTATCTGGACAATGATCCCGACAAGCCGCTCCTCCTGGTGGAATACTGCCACGCCATGGGCAACGGACCCGGCGATTTCAAGGAATATCTGGATCTGACGGAGAAGTATCCCGCGCTGTGCGGCGGTTTTGTCTGGGAGTGGTGCGACCACGCCGTCTACAATGGCAAAACACCGTCCGGCAGGGACATGTACTGGTACGGCGGAGATCACGGCGAGCTCCAGCACGACTCCAACTTCTGTCTGGACGGCCTTGTCTATCCCGACAGGAAGCCTCACACGGGTCTTCTGGAATACAAGAACGTCCACAGGCCGCTGAGAGCTTCCTACGATATGCAGAGACAGATCCTCACAGTAGAAAATCATCTGGATTTCCTGGACCCCGCGTCCAAGATCAGCGCCTCCTGGGCTCTGATGCTGGACGGAGCGATGATCGCCGGCGGCACATTGTTCCTTCCCTCGATCCAGCCTCACTGCTCTGCCGAGATCCCCTCAAGGAGGCGAACGCCTGTCTGCCGGGCGGACACGATCTGGGCTTTGACGAGATCTTCATTCCTACCCGTGACAGTCTGGCCCGCAAGGCGGCGAAAATTATCGCGGGAGATATGGAAACCTGTACGGCCGTATCGCCGGCCGCCGAATCAGCCAGCGCGGCCGGAACCGGACCTGTAAGTGTCCGCGAGGAGGGACGGTTCCTGACTCTGGAGGGCAAGGACTTCTCCTACCGCCTGGATACGCTGTCGGGCCTCTTTACATCCCTGCAGTTTGCCGGCGTTGAATTGCTGGACAAGCAGGACATGGACTTCAACCTCTGGCGCGCTCCCACGGATAATGACGCGGCCCCCGCGGATCTGTGGAGATGGGAACGCCTGGATCACACAGTCACACGGGCATATCAAGTGACCTGGAAGCAGCTCGGCGGCAAAGTGAAGATCGCGATCCGGCAGTCGGTCGGCGCCATGTCCGTGCAGCCGGTTCTGCGGATGGAAAATACAGTCACTGTATATCCGGACGGCAGGATCCGCCTGAATGTGAACGCCGCCAAAGACCCTGAGATCGCTACTCTTCCCAGGATCGGTCTCCGCCTGTTCCTGCCGGCAGCCATGAGGCAGGTCTCCTATTTTGGCATGGGGCCCTGCGAGACCTATATCGATAAGCACCACGCGGGATACCACGGCGTCTTCCGGTCCACGGTTTCTGATCTGCAAGAGGACTACATCAGGCCTCAGGAGAACGGGAGCCATTACGACTGCGACTATGTCACGGTCAAAGGCGCAGGCATTTCGCTGACCGCCGCGACCGGCGATCCCGGGCAGACTTTCTCCTTCAACGCCTCTGTCTATACGCAGGAGGAGCTGGAGAGCAAGAAGCACAATTATGAGCTGGTGCCCTGCGGCAGCACAGTTCTGTGTCTGGACCACAAGCTGGCCGGCATCGGATCCAAGAGCTGCGGCCCCGATCTCTCCGAGAAATACAGAGTCTGCAGCGACACCTTCCGCTTCTCCTTCGTGCTGAAGCCGGAAGCGATCTGAAGGCATAGCATTGGGGGAAATCCTTTACATAAGGACTGAACTTCGGCGGCGTGCCCTCCGGGGCACAATGCCGAAGCCGGGCTATGAAGGCAATATTAACCAATCATTATATAGGGGGATTTTGTAATGCATACAAAAGAAAAAGAATATTTGAAGTGGTATAACAAGGTCGGTTACGGCTCCGGCGACATCGCCGGCAACGTAGTGTACGCGCTGCTGTCTGCGTTCGTCATGATCTTCCTGACGGATACCGTCGGCATGAACGCAGGTATCGTCGGTACTCTGATCGCTGTGTCCAAACTGTTTGACGGCGTTTCCGATATCTTCTTCGGATCGCTGATCGACAAGACCAACACCAAGATGGGCAAGGCGAGACCGTGGATGCTCTATGGATATTTTGGCTGCGCGGTATGTCTGGTAGCCATCTTCTGCATTCCCGCTGACATCAGCGCCACAGCGCAGTACGCGTGGTTCTTCATCGCCTACACGCTGCTGAACGCGGGCTTCTACACAGCCAACAACATCGCGTACTCGGCACTGACCGCTCTTGTTACCAAAAACAACCACGAGCGCGTGCAGATGGGTTCCATCCGTTTCATGTTCGCGTTCGGCACAAGCATGCTGATCCAGACCATCACAGTCGGACTGGTCGCTTACTTTGGCGGCGGAGCGGCTGCATGGCGGACCGTGGCTATCATCTACGCCATTGTAGGTGTGATCTCCAACACGCTTTCCGTCCTTTCGGTCAAAGAATTGACGCCCGAAGAACTCGCGGAAGGGGATGAAGTGGAGCCCGCAGCCGGCGCTGTTGATGAGAAGTACTCCCTGATCGACGCCTTCAAGCTGCTGATCCGCAACAAATATTATCTGATGATCTGCGCATCCTACATTCTGATGCAGATCTATTCCGCGACCCTGAACATGGGCATCTACTACATGACGTATGTGCTCAAGAACGCCAACCTGCTGGGCGTCTTCTCCTGGTTCATCAACATTCCCATGATCATCGGCCTGCTCTTTACCCCCACACTAGTGGCGAAATGGGGCGGCATGTACAAGCTCAACCTCACCGGTTACACGATCGGCACACTGGGACGTCTGGGCGTCGTGATCGCCGGCTATTTGGGATCTGTTCCGCTGATGCTGGTCTGCACAGGTATCGCAGCCATTGGTATGAGCCCGCTGCAGGGTGACATGAACGCTCTGATCGCGACCTGCTCCGAATACACTTACCTGACCAGCGGCAAGCGCGTGGACGGCACAATGTATTCCTGCACATCCCTCGGCACCAAGCTGGGCGGCGGCATCGGCATGCCCATGTGCTTCAACCTGCTGATCACGCTGATCCTGACAAGACTTAACGTCGAGAAGGCCAACGAAGATCTGCGCAAGGAGCATGAAGCGGCGCATGTGGAGGCTTCGGCGGAGTAAGGTGACGACTTCTTCGGCGGAATGGGTTTCTTCACAGTTTTATTGGCTGTAGATCCGGGTTAAGACCGGGTTTAGGTACAGGTGAGATGATTCCTGATTTTGTTCTCCAAGGTTTTGATGGCCGTAGAGCGGGTTTAGGTACAGGTGAGATGATTTCTGATTTTGTTCTCCAAGGTTTTGATGGCCGCAGACCGGGTTTAGGTACAGGCAGTTAGTTTCGATGAAATATTCTCCATCTTTTCCGAGATTATTTGGAACTATTCTCAAATAAATCGATGCTGTACCTAAAACAGCAACTAGCTATGGAGAACAAATCTATAAAAGCCTCGCCTGTACCTAAACTCGCCAAAAAACGGAAAAATCCATGGAGAATAATTCTTATAAAAGCCTTGTCTGTACCTAAAGCAAGTTCTCTCGCCATCAACAGATCAACTCACCCACTAAGTTGGGCAACGACACCACGTTATCATTAGCAAGTGCCAATCGAAGCAGTCGATTTC
>CADCIK010000047.1 GCA_902801415.1 uncultured Lachnospiraceae bacterium | reverse complement strand
GATCTTGGGCCATGCTGTGGATTCCTCGGCAATTGTCAGGAATCCGGGGTATGCGCCGTGGATCACCGAGTTGAGGTGCTTGAAGAACTCGATCGCGTCAAGGTTCTCGTTGCCGCCGTACTGGTTGGCCAGCCACTGTCCGTCCTTCTTGCCGTAGTCAAGATACAGCATAGAAGCAACTGCGTCCACACGGATACCGTCGATATGGAATTCGTTGATCCAGTAGTTCACATTGGCGATCAGGAAGTTGGATACTTCATGCTTGGCCAGGTTGAAGATCCTGGTTCCCCAGTCGGGATGCTGGCCGCGGCGCGGATCGGGATCTTCATAGATGCAGGTTCCGTCAAATTCCGCAAGACCGAATGCATCAGGGCAGAAGTGGGCGGGAACCCAGTCGAGGATGACGCCGATATTGTTCTTATGCAGCGTATCTACCAGATACATGAAATCCTTGGGGTGGCCGTATCTGGAAGTGGGTGCATAGTAACCGGTGACCTGATATCCCCAAGAGCCGTCGAAGGGGTGCTCGGAGATACCCATAAGCTCAACATGGGTAAACTTCATGACCTTGAGATAGTCTACCAGACGATCAGCGAACTCTCTGTAATTGTAGAAGCCGTCCTCAGTTCCGTCGGGATGCTTCATCCAGGAACCGATATGGCACTCATAGATGGCAAGGGGCTCGCGGTTCACGTCCTTGCCTGCGCGCGCTTTCAGCCAGCGCGCGTCGCCCCACTTGTATCCGGACAGGTCTGCGACCCTGGAAGCTGTTCCGGGACGAAGTTCTGCCCAGTTCGCATAGGGATCCGCCTTATATTTCTTGGATCCGTCCGCTGTGGTGATGCAGTATTTGTACAGTTCGCCTTCACCAATGCCCGGAATGAAGAGTGTCCAGATGCCTCCGGCGTTGAATTGGGTCATGGCATGCTGTTCTTCGTTCCATCCGTTAAAAGTGCCGATCACGTGGACCGCTTTCGCGTTGGGCGCCCATACGGCAAAGAATACGCCCTTTTCGCCATTTTCTTCAGACGGATGCGCGCCAAGCTTTTTGTAGATCTGGTAATGTGTTCCGTTTCCATACCAGTAAGCATCATCATTGGAAATGAAGACTCTCTTGTCCGCGGGCTGTGCGGCTGCTTTCCTCACGGCTCTCGTTCCCGTCTTTGCCTTAGCCGTCGTTTTCTTAGCAGCTGCTGTACTGCTCTTTTTGGTCGCTGCTGGTTTTCTGGCTGCCATACTTTACTCCAATCCGGAACGCAATTGTTTTACAGGAAAACGCTGTTCCCCTATCGCTGTTTCCTGTCCGGATATTCTGCGGCGTTCCCGCACAGAATACCCTGCGTCTGACTCTCATTGTATGAAGAGCCGTCCGCTGACCTGTTGACTCAATAACTATAAAGTGTTCTTTCCCCGAACACATTGGTTCATCAGTAATGCAGAAAATCCTTATCTCTCAGGATAATGCGGCTGTTCGCGCCCGACTTTCTGCGTGAGAACGAATCCACAAGGCTGGAGAGCGACTTGCGGCTCGCGTAGTAGATCGCCTCATCGACGATATCCCGGATATCCTCCAGCGTGACGCTGTGATTGACTGTCTGGGAGGAGAGGATCCGGCTTTGCAGAGCGCTGATCCCGTATTCGTCGATCTCGCACTGCTGCTTGCCCGCGTATTCTCTCGCGTATCCCAGCAGTGTATCGACGCTCAGCGCCGCGATATCCACTCTGGCCGGGAACATATCCCGCATTCTGGGGTGATCGTGCAGAAACGCGTCCATAACGCCTTTGCGGTCGATCATAATGATCAGAATGCTGCGTTCCGGCGCCTTTAAGAGTTCACATAAAGCTGCCACGCCTTCCTCGCTCATCATAGAGGCTCTCTCTATGATCAGGGCCCCGAACGGCATCCTGGGGATGACCCGCAGCATATTCTCTCTTGTGATATATCTGCCTTCCGACTTGGCGATCTGCCCGACAAAGTTGGGATTGATCTGGCGGTATCTCCGCACAAGCTCCCTCGCAAGACTCAGTGTTCCCGCGCCTTCATCGCCGGTGATCACAACGTTCCCGGTGCCGCCCTCAAGAAAGATCCTTCCCAGTGCGTCCGTGAGCTGACGGATGGAATCCTCCGAGTGCAGATACATCTGGCTGCTGCCCCTGCCCGCCTGCTCAGGATTGTTGATCGTCATCTTCTCAACAACAAACTCGCCGGGGAATTCTCCGCCGCCTTCCGTCACGAAGAGACTTGTGTCAAATCCTGCGCTGTCTTTATCGTCGTCCTTGATCTGCAGAGCTTTCTGCACTTCTCTGCGGTCCCAGGACTTGGTATACATGGAACCTGTATCCTGCTTCTTGTTTTTATCAAAAGTACGCTGCGCGGGCTTTTCAGCGGGCTCATCGTCCTCCAGTCCGTTGGACTCATAGAAATCCCGCTTGACCTTCTCCCATTCCGACATGATCTCTTCGAGATTGAGCTGGCCCGTGATCTGTTTGTCAGGCTTCGTCTCCTCCTGGATCACCATAGCGTACTGTCCGTCCGTCTCCTGGCGAAGGTAGGTATCATAATTCTCAAGATCCCGGATCCCCTTAGCAAGCATCTTCTGCATGTTCTCCTGCGAGAACATCGCGTCTTCAGCAGGGCTGATCTCAAATGTATGGTCTTCGAATACTGAGTGATCCGGCGCTGCCTTCGGAACCTCCGCGGCTTTTCGGGCTGCCGTGGTATGCTGTACCCCGGTCTCCCGCTCTGTTCCGGAACGCTTTCTGGCAGGTTTTTTCCTGAGCTCTTTAGCCTGGATCTCGTAGTCCTCATATTCCCATGGGATCTCATCAGCTGACGGCACCCGGTTGAGGTCCGGGATCAGTTCGGAAGACTCATCCCCGGCTTCCTTCGCCGCGTCCCGCGCATCTGTTCCATCGCCTGCTCCTTCCGGCGGCTGCGCGGCGGGATCAGTTTCAGCGCCTGCTGCATCTTCATCCGGTCCTGTGCTCTTCACAGCGTCATCTCCGGCTTCTGCCTGCGCGCCATTCTCAGCGCCGGCAGGTTCCGTCCCGGCAGGATCTGCCCGGCTTTCCGTATCTGCATCTGCCGTATCCGCTTCGCGGTCCTCTGTATATGTGCTGTTCTGAGAGGCAGGAATGTATTCCTCCTCTTCCTCCTGGCCCGTCATCCTGCGGTACAGTGACTTCTGCTTCACAGTCAGTTCCGTGAAGGAGGCCTTGAGCTCCAGGGCTTTCAGCACATACCTTCCCTCGCCAAAAAACGCGATGATCTCATCGCACTGGGAAGCGCACAGGGTTCTCTCTCCCGCCTCCAGATAAAGCCTGGCCAGTTCAAAGGCCCAGCGGTCTCTCATATCATGCCTGGCCAGTTCTTCGAGGACAGCGATCCTCTCATTGACGCTTACATTCTGTGCCTTATACAGCTTATATTGCAGCACAAAGCGGTCCGCGTCCCTTGGAGCCACATTGATATACTCATTGTAAAGCTGCAGCGCTCTCACATAATTACCAAGCTTGAGTTCCAGCTCACACAAAGAAAATATGATCTGTCTCGCATAGGGATTCTTTACATAAGCAAGTTCCAGGATCTTCTTGCTGTCGTCATATCGTTTATTGATTTTATAGACGTCGCTGACTCTGCACAGCGTCCTGACATTTCTCACTTTGCGCCAGTCCACTGCGTCGGCCACTTCAGCCGCCTCCTTAAAGCGACGTCTCCCGATCAGGGAATCTATTTCCGTGACCGTTACCTTTAGTTCATATTTATTCAAAATCCAGACCTCGGACAGTTACTCGTCACAATTTACTACAAACCGGTCCTTCCCTGTATAAAAACAGGGCAAATTCACTAATTTCAGTTTAGCATACGCCTATAGCAATGTCAAAAACCAAAGCCTCTGTTTCACGCCTTGCGCGCTTTAAACGTCCCTGAGAAGAAGAGATAATTGTGCAAACTGCTCGAGCGTCAATGCCTCTCCCCGCACAGTGGGGGACAGGTCCATTTGAGCGAGCGCATCTGTCACTTCCTCTCTTGTGTACTGTTTTCCGTTCAGGCTGAATCCGTGGGATATCGCGTTGGCAAGCGTCTTGCGCCTCTGGTTGAAAGCTGCGCGGATCAGAGCGAACATGACCTTTTCGTCACATTCCACAGGCGGCTCCGCATAGGCCCTCAGGCACAGCACGCTGCTGTCCACGCCGGGCCTTGGAATAAACGAAGACGGAGAGACCGTCATCACTGCTTCCGGATCGGCAAAATACTGCACCGCCAGGGACAGCGCGCCATATTCCTTACTGCCGGGACCGGAGCGGATCCTGTCAGCCACTTCCTTTTGTACCATGACAGTGATACTGGAAAAGACATGGTCCTGTTCCAGCAGCTGCATGAGGATCGGCGTCGTCACATAGTAGGGGAGGTTGGCGACGACCTTGAGCGGCCTTCCGCCGTTATACTCCTCACAGATCTGTTTGAGATCCGTCTTCAATATATCCTGCCAGAGGATGCGGACATTTCCGCAGTCCTCCAGCGTCTCCTCGAGAACGGGCTGCAGGCTCTCGTCGATCTCCACGCAGATGACCTTACCCGCCGACTCAGACAGAAGCTGTGTCATGCTGCCGATACCGGGACCGATCTCGAGTACGCAGTCATCTTCTGTGATCTGTGCGGCATCGATGATCCCCCTTATCACATTTGCGTCGATCAGGAAGTTCTGCCCGTATTTTTTGCGGGCCCTGATCCCGTATTTTTCCAATATATACCGGGTCGCGCCCGGCGCCGCCAGGATCTCTCTCATTTCTACCTCTTCCGGTGACAAAGCTCACTGCCTGTCACTGTTTTGCCAAAATATTATTGTTTACTTCTGTTATTCTCCACAGGCACCGGCCTTCACAGCCGGTACATGTCTTTCGCGTTCTGCTCTGTCACGCGGATCACTTCTTCCTCAGGGATGCCCTTGAGCTCCGCGATCTTAGCGACTACGAAGGGCAGATACAGGGAGCAGTTTCTCTTGCCTCTGTAAGGGACCGGCGCAAGATAGGGGCAGTCAGTCTCCAGGAGCAGACGCTCCAGCGGGATCTTTCTTGCGACTTCCACAAGCTTTCTCGCATTTTTAAAGGTAACGACGCCGCCGACACCTATATAGAATCCCATTTTCACGAACTCCGCTGCCATTTCCGCGCTGTAGGAATAACAGTGTACCACACCTCCGCACCTTTCGGCATGGTTATCTTTCATGATCTTCATAGTATCTGCGGCGGCTTCCCTTGAATGGATGACCACAGGAAGATCTTCTTCCAGCGCGAGTCGGATCTGTCTGGCAAACCAGTATCTCTGGATCTCCGGATCAGGCTCCGGCCAGTAATAATCCAGCCCGATCTCTCCCACCGCTGCTGCTTTCCTGTCATGCAGCTTTACACGGATCTCCTCCAGCATCTCTTCCGTCATATCCGCGCAGTGCTCGGGATGGATCCCCAGCGCGCAGTAGACATGTTCATATTTATGCGCGAGTGCAAGACAAGCATCAATACTCTCCGGCGAAGACGCAATGTTCACCACTGTGCCGATCCCTGCCGCGGGAAGGCTTTCCAGCAGGCTTTCCCGGTCGTTGTCAAAAGCTTCATCGTCGTAATGTGCATGTGTATCAAATATCATTTTTAACCTCATAAAAAAAATTTTAAAAAAACACTTGCATTTCAAATATTCTTCCCCTATAATAACACTTGCGTCACGGATAAGAAACAAAAACCGAAACGCAAATAAATAAGCGCCTCTAGCTCAGCTGGTAGAGCACCTGACTCTTAATCAGGGTGTCCAGGGTTCGAGTCCCTGGAGGCGCACGAAGGAAATCACTTCCGGATTTAATCCGGAAGTGATTTTTTTTGCCTTTTTCTACATAATTCTTTGTTCATTTCTGCCATAATCTTTATCTGTTTTCGCAATATTTAATAATTTCTTAACATATCGAAACACTTTTGAATTATTTTAATTGCACTTTCGTCATCTATTCGTTATAATTACGGTAATTGTTGTTAACATTTTCGAAAGGAACCTCTTGATGAAACGAAACTTAGTATTTCTTCTTACTGGTTTTTTAGCCATATCATCTTTGTCAGCAGGGCTCCCCTCTTATCAGGTTATGGCGGCGGAAGCCGATGGATCATCCGAATACGCACAGCAGGCAGAGATCAGCTTCCTTGTAATGGATGAGAACGGGATCATCCTGGACCAGGGTTCTCAGTATTCCCTGACAGAGGGCGAGACCTGCGTGATCGATGTCTTCTGGGACGATCTGCCCGCCGATACCCTCCCCTCTTATAAATGGACCAGTGAATCTCCCGACATCATATCGATCACAGAAGACGGCAGTCTCACTGCTCTCTCTTCCGGAACCGGCCGGATCGTCCTTTCCATCTCCGGCGACACGCAGACAGAAACAACTGCATATACGATCGCAGTCGAAGAGGCCGAAACTGTCGAGGAGACCGAGGTCGTCGAAGAGGCCGAAGTCATCGAAGAGGCCGAAACTGCCGAGGTGACCGAAGTCGTCGAAGAGGCCGAAGCGGCTGAAGAGGAAAACGCTGAAGAAAAGCCTGTCGAAGAAGAACAGACCGAAGAACAGGCTGAAGAAGCTGAAGAGCTCTCCGATCTCGAGGCAGAGATCGTGGAAGAAGCTGCTGCAGAGGAAGTTCCCGAACAGGTAGTCACATCGGAGGATGAGATCCCTGAGGAGACCATTGTTGCTGAAGCATCTGTCGCGGCAGCGAACGCACCGGGCAAAGTATCTGCCTCGGAAGAAGAACCTCCCACCATCCAGACCGGATGGGTCAAGGATGGCGATCAGTACCGCTACTTCGGAGAAGACGGGATCGCGCTCACCGGATGGCAGACCATTGGCGATTACAGTTACTATTTTGACCCTGATACACAGGCCCGTGTCACCGGCATACAGGAAATCGACGGAAAGCTTTATGTATTCTCTGTTCTGGGCAGGCAGTATAGGGGTCCCAAATTTGTGAAAACAGCCGCGGGCAACTGCTTTGTCAACAGCGACGGCACACTGCTCAAAGGTTGGCGCAAATACTACGGCGACTGGTACTACTTCCAGGACAACGGCCTTATGAAGACCGGAAAGCTCATACTGAACGGGAAGACTTACTTCCTGAACCAGGACGGCATCCGCCAGACCGGATGGTACAAGACTAAGCTTTACACATATTACCTCAATAAAGACGGCGCTGCTGTGACAGGCTGGAGAACGATCGGCGGCAAGCGCTACTTCTTTACACACAACGGCGTTATGAAGACCGGCTGGTACAAGACCAGCGGCCATATTTACTACCTTGGTCCCAAGGGCAATCAGCTGACCGGTTTCAGGACCATCGGCGGCGACAAGTACTATCTCATTAAGGACGGCACTGTCACGAAGGGCTGGAGAAGGATCTCCAGAAAATGGTACTACTTCAAGAGCTGCAAGGCTCAGACCGGATGGCTGCAGCTCGGCAGCAAAAGGTATTACCTGGATAAGAACGGCGTCATGGTGACAGGCAAAAAGACGATCGACGGTGTCGTTTACCGTTTCAATTCCCAGGGCGTCCTGATCCCCAGCACCAACAACTATCACAACACCGAGGAATTCATCGCCTGTATCGCTCCGCTGGTCCAGAAATATGCGCCCAAGTACGGCGTGAAGGTTTGCAGTCCCATCATTGCACAGGCCATTCTGGAGAGCGCGTCCGGCGAATCAAGCCTAGGCAAAAAATACAACAATTTCTTCGGTCTCAAATGCGGAACGCTGTGGACCGGGCCGCGCGTCGATCTTCTCACCGGCGAAGAATATACCGCCGGCCACTATACGACCATAACAGCTGCTTTCCGTGTATACAGCAATATGGAAGAAGGTGTAAAGGGCTATTTTGAATTCCTGTTCCGCAACAGGACAAGATACAACAATCTGATCGGCGAGACCGATCCCTACCGCTATCTTGAGAAGATCAAAGCGGACGGGTACGCGACGTCCAGTCATTACGTCGTCAACACCTACAACGTACTCAAACGTTACAATTTGACCAGATTTGATAAGAAGTAAGGATTTCAGGCAGCTGTAAGCCGCTCATGATAAGAATTTTGGGAGGATATTATGATCAAAAGAAAATGCGCGTTACTCATAACATCGATGATGCTGGCTGTCGCAGCACCGGCAGCATCTCCTGCCCTCTCCGTCCAGGCCGCATCATATGTACAGGCACGCGAAGCTGTATCCTCCACACTGGAAAAGCCCGCCAATTTCGTGGAAAGAAACGGTTCCACCTACTATATTACTTCCAGCGGGACAATGAAGACCGGTTGGATCTTTGAGAAGGGGAACTGGTACTATTTTTCCAAAAAGGACGGCCGCATGGTGACCGGATGGCTCATGTACGGCAAAAAGAAGTACTTTCTTCGCAAAAACGGTACTATGGTCGAAGGTCCCCGCTGGGTCACTCTCGCCGGCAAAAAGTACTATTTTACCAAAGACGGCCAAGTCCGCGCAGCATGGGAATCATCCGGAGGCAAATGGTATTACCGCGATACAGAAGGAAATCTCTATAAGAACAGATGGCTTGCCTACGGCGGCAAATACTACTACCTGACCGGAACGGGCGCAGCTGCCACAGGCACAAAGACCATTCAGGGCCGGAAATTCAAATTCGGCAGCGGATGCGAGCTGCTCGGCGCAGTGCCCTCCTATGTGGCCGCTGCCGCAAAGTCCGGCGGATCCATTGCCTCATACTACTCTTCCGCCTCCCAGAAGACGACCAAAGAGAGTGATTCATCCTCTGCACAGAAACCTTCAGAAACTACAAGCGCAAGTCAGTCCTCGCAGACAGCTCAGCCCTCCGGCAGCACAGGTTCTTCCTCGTCATCTTCAGAGACAGAAACTGCAGCGGCGAAAACTTCCAAAGCAGAGAAAACATCTGCCGCCGAGATCACGAAGGTTGTCGGAAAACTGAATGACCTTCCCAAGTCCAAGAGGGACTTCGTCATCAATATCGCCAAGTATGTGAGAAAGTACGCGCCCAAATACGGCATCAAAGTCTACAGCCCTATCATCGCGCAGGCTATCCACGAGAGCGGCTGGGGCGAGTCCTCCCTGTCGGCCAAGTATCACAATTACTTTGGCCTCAAATGCGGAACTCTCTGGACCGGAAAAAGCGTCAATCTCTCTACCAAAGAGGAGTACAGCGCCGGCACACTTACAACGATCCGCAGCAACTTCCGCGTCTATGACAACATGGAACAGGGTGTTAAGGGATACTTTGAATTCATTCAGCTCGCCAGATATGCCAACCTCAAGGGCGTCACAAATCCCAGACAGTATCTGACCAACATCAAGAATGACGGCTATGCAACCGGCTCCCTCTATGTTGACCACACGATGGCGCTTGTCAATCTCTACAACCTGACACAGTTTGATAAATGAACCAAAAGGGATCCTCACTGCCTTTCCGGTCATGACATGTGATCCGGAAATGATCCCTCACGACATGTAAAAACGGATCCGTACCGCCTTTCCGGTACGGATCCGTTCAGTTTCTCGGATAGTTTCTCAGATCATATAGTCATTGCCGGCCAGTGAGTTGGCGCCGTCCACAAGGTCCTGCAGCGTATAGCCGTCAACATAGTCGTTGATCACCTTCTCGAGACCTCTCCAGAAAGGGAGCGTCGCGCAGGTGTTGCTCCGGGGACAGACATTGGGGTCATCTAGAAGGCAGGTGACCGGCTCCAGGTTGCCCTCCATGGCCCTTAAGATATCTCCGACCTTGTATTCGTGAGGCGGCTTGGTGAGACGATATCCCCCGTTGTTGCCGCGCTGGCTGCGCAGGTATCCCGCCCTGCTGAGGGGGATCACGATCTGTTCAAGGTACTTGACAGTGATGCCCTCCCTCCCGGATACATCCTTGAGCGATATATAGTCTCCGTTGTCATGCTGTGCCAGGTCGATCATCATTCGGATGGCATATCTGCCCTTGGTCGAAATTTTCATAGTACTCCTCATTCCGGAGCGCTCCTTGCGGCGGGGCGGCCCTTCTTTTGCTTGCAATTTACAGGTTCTTTTTTTACTATATGTTTGCCGGTGTTTCAGGCGGTAATCCTATTTTTCAAATATGATTACCTACCTTTAAGTATATAATGAAATGGAGACTTTTCAAGTGACAACGGACGGAACTTTTACCCGGGAAGACAGAAAATACATGAAAGCGGCTCTCAAACAGGCCGAAAAAGCGATCGCGCTCGGGGAAGTTCCGATCGGCGCCGTGATCGTGGAAAACGGAAGGATCATCGGACGCGGTTATAACCGGCGCAACACCGATCACACTACCCTGGCCCACGCGGAGATCACCGCGATCCGTAAAGCCAACCGCAAAGTCGGTGACTGGAGGCTTGAGGGCTGTACTTTGTATGTCACACTGGAGCCCTGCCAGATGTGCGCCGGCGCTCTTGTCCAGTCCCGGATCGACAAGGTCGTGATCGGCGCTTCCAGCTTCAAGTCGGGCTGCGGCGGCACTCTTCTCAATATTCTGCAGAACGAGGCGTTCAATCACCAGGTGGAAGTCGTTTCAGGCCTTATGCAGGAGGAGTGCACAGAGATCCTGCAGCGGTTCTTTAAGGACCTCAGAAGACGCAATAAAATGCGCAAAAAGAGCGCAGTTCCGGATGCCGGCACTGCGGGGGACATTTCTCAGGAGCAAGTCCCGGATCAGCCCGCTGAAAACGCATCTTTTGATTGACTTTAGTGACTGAATCCACTATATTATCACATGTGGGTGCATTTTTAGTGATGCCCCGCTATTTTTAGCCGTCCTGCTCTTTGGGGCGGAGCCTTAACAGCTGCCTGCCGCTTGCTGTGATGAAGTTTGGGTCTTACGCAATGATTCCCCGTGAACCGTGTCAGATTGGGAACAAAGCAGC
>CADCIK010000046.1:11749-14642 GCA_902801415.1 uncultured Lachnospiraceae bacterium | reverse complement strand
CAAGGTAGATAGGCGTGAGGTGTAAGTGTGGCAACACATTCAGCTGACACGTACTAATAGGTCGGAAGCTTATCCTTAAGTTCTTGGAAAGAGCGTAAAGCCCTTTCGGTGTTCAGTTTTGAAGGTACTGAATAAAATGATCATGTAAAGTCCTGAGTAATATGCTCAGGACTTTTTGTTCGTTTGATGAAACTCCGGAATTCATAATATGAACGATATTGGTCCGTTTGATGTTCAATATCCTTTAGCTTTGTAAAGATTTACTGTTATAATGAATTAATAAGAGAAAGTGTGGGCAGATATGGAAAAACTATTTGATATCAATGAATCCGGATATAGTGTGCGGTGCAAACTGTATTGCAGCAATGTCAACGCTGTCAAACGAGTTGTGATTTTTGGCCACGGATTCGGGGGACATAAGGATAACAAGGCCGCTGAGAAGTTTGCCGCCAAGATCATATCCAAACATAAGGATATTGGCGTTGTTACTTTTAATTGGCCCTGTCATGGCGACGACGCGCGCAAAAATCTTCTGCTCAGCGAGTGTGATCTTTACCTGACTATGGTCATTGAATATGTAAAGAAGTGGTTTGATACCGATGAGCTCTATGGATATGCAACCAGTTTCGGGGGCTATCTGTTCCTCAAATATATAGCGGAGCACGGAAATCCTTTTCGAAAAGCTGCGTTCCGGTGCCCTGCTATTAAAATGTATGAATCGATCACCAACCGCATTATGTCCAAGGACGACCATGACAAAATCCTCAAGGGCAAACCGGCTCTTGTAGGTTTTGACCGAAAGATCAAGATCGGAAAGCAGTTCCTGGATGATCTGGAAGCGGCAGATATCACCAAATATGATTATATGGATTATGCGGACGATCTGATCATTCTGCACGGCACTAAGGACGAAGTGATATCGTTTGACGACTCTGCGAAATTCGCGGACGACAATGTGATCGAGTTTGTGCCGGTGGAGAACGCGGACCACAGGTTTACGGATCCCAAGACTATGGATCTGGCGATCCATACTATTATTACGTTTTTTGACTTATGATCCGCCGACTTGTTGGATGTTTAATATAACGAATTTAAAGCAAGCTGCTCGAATGTGGCCGGTGCCAACGTGCTTATGAATATGCAGTTTCGCTCATTAAAGAAGGGAGACTAAAGATGAACCTGAGCTTTGATCCCCTCAATCAGAATTATTGTTCGAGACGATACCCGATCTATGCCTCCAATGGAATGGTGAACTGCTCCAATCCGCTGGCCGCTTCGGCGGGGCTCTCGATCCTTCAAAAAGGCGGCAACGCAATGGATGCGGCGGTTGCTGCCGCGGCAGCGCTCACCGTTGTGGAGCCGACTTCAAACGGGATCGGATCCGATGCATTTGCTCTGATCTGGTCAGAGAAGAACAGGAAGCTGTTCGGCATCAATTCCAGCGGCCGTGCGCCTATGCTGGCTGCGATCGACAAGATCAAGGATGAAGGAAAAGATGAAAATGGCAGAATGCCGGCCCGCGGGTGGACGCCTGTGACAGTTCCCGGCGCTCCGGCTGCCTGGGCGGAGATCAACAGGCGATTCGGAAATCTCTCTTTGTCTCAGGTGGTCGCGCCTGCAGTGCAGTACGCAAGGGAGGGGTTTCCGCTTTCTCCCAATATTGCGGAAAACTGGAGAAAGGCATACGAAGCCTTCAAAAGAGATCTGCAGGGTGAGTGCTATGAGGCGTGGTTCAGGACTTTCGCGCCCCATGGAAGGCCTTATAAAGCCGGAGAAATGGTATATCTGTACCGGAGAACTGGCGAAAAGGATCGATGAGGAAAGCCGCAGATACGGCGGCTATCTTCGCTATGAGGACCTGGCGGTTCACAAAGCGGTGTGGGTCAATCCCATCAGTGTTAATTACAGAGGGTATGACGTATGTGAGATCCCGCCCAACGGACAGGGGATCACAGCGCTGATGGCTCTCAATATTTTGAAAGAGTTTAAGTTTGCGGCTAAGGACAGCGTGGAGACCTGTCACAGGCAGATCGAAGCCATGAAGATGGCATTCTCGGATTCTTTCCATTTTGTGACGGATCCGGCCAGGATGATCATCGACTATCACACGCTGCTGAGACCGGAATACGGCGCCAGAAGGGCCGCCGAGATGACAGATGAGGCGCGCGTATGGACGCACAGAGTCCCACCCAGAAGCGGAACTGTTTATCTGTGCTGCGCGGACAGCGAAGGCAACATGGTATCCTTGGCTCCGGGATCGTGGTTGACGGGACAGGCATCGCTCTCCAGAACAGAGGCGCGGATTTCTCGCTGGATCCGCACCACATCAACTGCCTTATGCCCGGCAAGCGAACCTATCACACGATCATTCCAGGTTTTCTGATGAAGGACAATAAACCGGTCGGACCCTTTGGTGTCATGGGCGGCTATATGCAGCCCCAGGGACATGTGCAGGTCGTCATGAATATGATCGACTTCCACATGAATCCCCAGCAGGCTCTGGACGCGCCCCGCCGCGCCCCGCTGGCAGTGGATGAGGGATGGAACGGTCACCGTGGAAAGCAGCTTTGACGACAACATCGCGCGGGCTCTGATCCGGAAAGGACATGATCTCAGAGTTGATTTGCACACAAGCTCCTTCGGCCGGGGACAGATCATTCTGCGCATGGACAACGGCGTCCTGGTGGGCGGAACGGAATCCAGGGCAGACAGCAATATTGCCTGTTACTGATCCCTGCAGGGTCAAAATACTGCGCAGTTCCGGCATGCGGACGCTTATTCCTGCGGATCTCCATCCCTGTAATATGCCTTCTCAATGGCTTCAGCAGCCCGCCTGCGCCTCTCATCGCGAAGGTTTGTATACTTCTTGACTGTCTCGAGGCTGGAGTGTCCA
>CADCIK010000046.1:0-11732 GCA_902801415.1 uncultured Lachnospiraceae bacterium | reverse complement strand
GCCTGTCTCTTCATAGAGATTGGTGGCAAAAGTACTTCTGAGTTTATGCGGCGTTATTCGTTTCATGGGAACGACTGACGCCGTATATTTTTTGACCAGGCGTTCTACGGCGCGCACGGAGATGCGCTGGCCTTTTCTGGATATAAATAGCGCGTTCAGATCTTCCGATGAGGTCTTGCGCTCGTAGTCTATATAATCCTTCAGCGCTTCCTCTACAGGCGCGTTGAAATAGACATATTGTTCCTTGCGTCCCTTGCGGAATATCTTGATCCGCTTTTCGTTCCAGTCGATATCCTGCAAGTCTATGCCAACCATTTCACTGACACGGATGCCTGTGTTGAGCAGGAGAGTGAGGATCGCGACGTCCCGCATCTGGGAGACTTTGGCAAAGCTGAACTGCGCCTTTGTGAGTGAGTCGCCGGTCTCCGCGCCTTGAAGTACGTCCCGGACTTCGTCCTTTTCAAGATACGTGATGGACTTTTCCTGGATCTTGGGCATATCCACGAGCTCAGCTACATTTTTCTCCAAATGATTGTGTGCGATCAAATAGCGGTATAAGGCGCGGAGCGATGAGGAGCCTCGTTGGTCTCCTTAATAGTCTTATTGTTGTTGGGATCCGTGCGGTTGTAGCGCATCAGGTACATCATGTAATCCTGAATGTCGTCGGCGGTGAGAGATCCGAGCGTATCAATAGTGATCCGCATGACCGGGATCCCTTGTGTCTTTTCAAGAAATTCAAAGAAGACTTTGATGTCGCCTACATAACCGAGAACAGTGCGGGGCGCCTTGTTCTTGGTGACAAGATATTCGTTGGCAAAGCGCCTGACGAACATAGGAAGATCTACAGTGAGATCGTTGATCTTTTCCAGTACACGTATATTTTTTTCATCGCGATATGCTTCCATAAATACTAAAAAACTCCCTGAACAAATTGAATACATACACAAAAGAGCGGCGGCCGACAAAAATGGACCATGCGGCCTGAGGCAGTATTTTGCCCGGTCACATGGTCCATTATAGCATAGTTACGACGTTAAATCCATATTTAGCGGCGTAATAGATCAAGAATCCACTACTCTTCACCGGGGCTCAGAAGCCCACAATGATACCGCCTTTTTCCGCATAATAACTGCAGAGCCCCCTGGTCGGCATGATCTTTACTTCAAAACCGGGATACGCTGCAAGCGCGGCCTTTTTAAGATTGTCTGCGAACAGTTCGTTTTCGCAATGTGAAATGACGATCACGCCCTTGTTCGCGACGCGGTCCTTAAAATCATTCATGATCACCTGCAGCGTCTTCTTGCCGCCTTTGGCGATCTTTTTCATTTTAATAGTTCCTTCATCGCTCGCGATCCCGACACCCCACAGACCCAGATGTCCGAGTACGATGCCTGCGAGCTTGGGCATTCTGCCGTTGTTGACAAGGTTGTGGTAAGAAGATAGGGCAAAGATCAGCTTGTGCTCCTCCATGTACTTGTGGATCTCAGTCTTTACGCCTTCAAATGAAAGGCCCTGTCCGATCAACGCATTCAGCTTGTCAATGATCATATTCAGGCTGGGACCGGTTCCCCTTGAATCCAGGATCTCAATATTGCGGTCCGGATCATTCTCGAGGATCATCTGTCTGGCTGTACAGGCGCTGTTGTAGCTTCCTGAAAGATTGGATGAGATGGTTATTGCAAATACATCCCCTTCTTCACCGAACTCTGTCATCCAGTCGTGAGGCGAGGGACATGATGTGTGGCTCTTGGAACTGGAAGCCATAGCGGTTACGAGCTCGTGTACGTCAATCTCTTCGTTGTCCACATAATCCCTGCCGTCCACAGTGATCACAAACGGCACGGTGCTGAAGTAAATATTATCCGACTTGTTCTCCATTTCAAAAATATCACAGCTTGAATCGGCAATGATCCTAAAGGACATGACAAGTTCTCCTTTCCTTTATTGGCTGCTTTGTGTTCGACTGCCGGTTCTGTCTCTTCTTCCTATTCGGAAGCTTCTGCAGCGGGCTCATCAGCTTTGACAGCTTCATCATCGATCTGGCCGGCGGGCTCATCAACAGGCTGCTCAGATGCCGCGTCTTCATCGGCAGCTGTGCCAGCCTCTTCATCCACTTCTTTGCCGGCTTCATCTGAAACTTCGCCGTCAGCTTCATCCATAGTAACATCGATCTCTGCTTCATCAGGATAATCCGCGTCTGTGTTCGAAGCACTTTCCCTGATGGTGAATTTATGGATCATTTTCATAAGCTGAATGGCAATTCCGATCTCGCATCCTGCAACAAATGCAAGTCCGGCAAGAGCCGCTTTAATCTTTTTATTCATATTGGCATATTCCTTTCGTAGATATCAAAACGACTTGTTGTTGTTCTATACACCGTATCTATGCTTTCATTATACATAATTAAAGACGAGAAATACACGAAATCACACAAATATAAGCCAAAATACTCCCTAAAACGTATAAAAAAGCGGATCCCATTGGAGGGATCCGCCTTAAACATGCTTTTCAGACTGTGATCAGCCTTTGCTCTCGAAGTTTTCGATCAGCTCTGTCAAAAGCTTTACTGTGCCGTCTATTCCCAGAAGTCCGGTATCCAGCGTCAGATCATAGGTGTCTGCCCGTCCCCATTTCTTCATGGAATAATAGTTGTAATAGCTCTGCCGCTGCTTGTCCTTGCGAAGAATGAACTCTTTGAGCTTGTCCGGGTTCGCCTTGTCCTCGTCCGGAACATCCGGATAATTGGCAGCGCGCGCCATGCGGAACTCTTCGCCGGCGTGAAGGAAAAGGTTGATGACGTTCGGAAAATCCTGCAGCGCGCAGTCCGCACAGCGTCCGATGATGACACAGGCGCCTTCTTCCTTGGCGATCTTCTTGATCGTATCGAACTGGGCGAGGAAAACCTTCTGGCTGATCGGCATATTGGAAAAGCCGGAACTGCTGAAACCGAAGGTGTATGTGTCCATTACCAGATTGTAGAGAAAAGAACTGGTTGGACGCTCGTCCTGCTGTTGAACGATCTCCTGGCAGAAACCGCTCTCCTTAGCGACTTTGGACAAGAGTTCGGAATCATAGAACTTGATCCCGTAATGCTCAGCCAGCTTCTGTCCCACTTCTCTTCCGCCGGAACCGTATTGTCTCCCGATCGTAATGATAGTTTTCATACCGTTCGTAACCTCCATTAAGCAACAGACATTCGGATGTTTATAGCAATATTATACACACGTGAGAATAATTATGCAAATTCAATAATTAATATCGGCATTAAGCCTCCATATTGTCTAATTTGCTGAGAATCTCTTCAAAATACTGCGGCAAAGGCGCGTTGGTCTCAATATACTCGCCTGTTCTCGGGTGGACGAATCCGAGGATCCCTGCATGCAGGCACTGCCCCTGCGTCTGGAAGGGGGACTTGCGCTTTCCCCCGTATACTTCGTCTCCCAGCAGCGGATGATGGCTGTGGGACAAATGGACGCGGATCTGATGGGTGCGGCCTGTCTCAAGACGGCATTCCAAATAGGTAAAGCGACCATATCGGCGGAGCACTTTACAGTGCGTGACAGCTCTCTTGCCATCCGGTCTGACAGCCATTCTCTTGCGCTCTTTGGGATCTCTTCCGATCGGCAGATCGACCGTGAAGGAATCCTCTGCGATGTTGTCATAGACAATACAGTAATAGCGCCTTACGATAGAGTGCTCCTGCAGCTGCGCTGCAATGCTCTGATGAGCCATATCGTTCTTGCAGATGATGATACTGCCGGTTGTATCCCTGTCGATCCTATGTACGATTCCGGGCCTCATAATGCCGTTGATGCCGGACAGACTGTCCCCGCAATGGTACATGACCGCGTTGACCAGGGTTCCCGAGTAGTGACCGGGTGCGGGATGGACGACCATCCCTTTAGGCTTATTGACGACCAGCACATCCTCGTCTTCATAGAGAATATCCAGGGGGATGTTCTCGGGCAGAATATCGGGGATCATTTTCTCGGGAAGGACGAGCCGGATCACGTCATTTTCATGTACCTTGGCACTTGGCTTGGCTTCTTTACCGTTTAAGAGCACACTGCCGTCTTTGATCAGCGTTTTCAGATAGCTTCTGGAATGGCCTTCGGACAAGGAAGCGATCACGGCGTCAAACCGCTCGTCATCCAGTTCTTCCGGCACAATAAACTCGTTGGTCTGATCCATGAGAAGTCTCCTTTCAATGTCCAAGAAACTGCAGATCTTCTTCCTTATAGCGGAACATGATCAGATAGGCCAGAACAAAGACAGAACAGGTCACATATATATCGGCCACGTTGAATACGGGGAAATCGATCAGGCAGAAATAAATGAAATCCCTGACATAGTGAAGAAGGACTCTGTCGATCAGGTTTCCGGCTGCGCCGGCAGCGATAAAAACTACAACGATCCGCAGCGGCAGATATTTTCTGTTTCCCGGTATGCGAAGATACAGAAGTATTAACAGGATCAAAGCGGCCAAAGAGACACAACTCAGGATCACTGTCCCGTTCTGGAAAATACCGAATGCTGCACCGCGGTTCTGAATATAATAAAACTCCAGCACGCCGCGGATCAGTTCTACATGCCGCCCGTCCTGCAGGGCCTGTACAGCGATTGCTTTTGTGAACAGATCGGCTGCTACAAGCAGAACAAATAAGGCAGCTGCTTTTGCGGCGCGTTTGAATGAAATTTGCATAGGAGGCCTCCTCTATAATGCACATAGTCCTGATTGCATGATACAACGCATTGTCTGATATAGTCAATAAACCGACTCGGTCAATATACTGCTTCTCCTGTATTTTTTGCATCATCAGGGTGAATCGGATAAAAAATCCCTGCGCGATGCGCTGCGGCATCGTACTGCAGGGGCTATTTACTGCAAAAAGCGCACCAAACTATGTCCGGTGCGCTTCCAATATTCTTCATAACAGAAAGATATGAATCAGTTTCTTCCGCCGTAAGGCATGCTCAGGGAGCTGCCATCGCCGCGATCAATGCCTGCATGTGTGGAAATGTCTCCGGAAACATCGACATTAGCGGGAGTGATTACGAAGATATAATGAGAGATCTTCATTACATTGCCATGTACTGCGTAGCAGGAACCGGATGTAAAGTCGATGATCCTCTGTGCGATCTCAACATCAAGACCTTCCAGATTCAGGACAACGGTGCTGTTAGCGAGCAATGTATCAGTTACTTCTCTCGCGCCGTTGACGGATGTAGGCTTGATGATGCATACTTCCATGCCGGCGTCAGAATACTGTTTCTTGACCTGGCGGGACACAGATGCGGATTCACTGCGGTCTGCGGCGCCGAATCTCTTCCTGGGCTTGGGAGCTGCTGCAGACAGATCCTCGTCATCGAGGTCATCACTCACAGATGCGGCTGCGGCTGCATTGCGAACAGGTCTGGATTCAGGCTGTGCAGCGGGCTTCTCGTCGTCTCCGTAATAATCCTCGTCTTCGAATTCCTCATCTTCATCGTAATCATCATCGTCATTAAATTTCATGGCGTTGAACAGCTTATCCATAACACTCATATCAGTTAAACTCCTTTATTCAGATTCCCCGCTGATCCGTTGGATGCGGGTTTCAGGTATAGATCCTCTCCCCGAATATGCCGGTTCCGACACGTATGATCGTCGCGCCTTCTTCGATCGCGACCTCAAAATCGCCCGTCATACCCATGGACAGAACATTCATAGACACATTATCAATGCATTTCTGACTGATGTCAACAGCTAATTCTCGGAGCGCGGCGAAGTAGGGGCGGTTGGTCTCCGGATCATCCGTATAAGGCGCGATTGTCATCAGCCCTTCAATATGTATACCCCTGAGCCCCGAAACGGCCCTTATAAGGCTTTCTGCGCGGTCAGGAGCCACGCCAAACTTACTGTCCTCGTTCGCTGCGTTGACTTCGATGAGTACCGGCATCACGATACCTGCTTTTTCCGCCTCTGCACTGATGGTTTCTGCAAGGCGGATGCTGTCGACGCTGTGGATCATGACAGTATTTCCCATCAGCTGACGGACTTTGTTGCGCTGCAGATGGCCGATCATATGCCATCTGATGTCATCAGGAAGCTCCGGTTTCTTGCGGCAGATCTCCTGCACTTTGTTCTCGCCAAAATTGCGCTGCCCGGCATCATAGGCCTCCTGCAGCATTTCAAGCGGCTTGGTCTTGGTCACACAGATCAGCGTGACAGCATCTCTGGGCCGGCCTGCGCGCTCGCAGGCCTTTGTGATCCTCTCTTCAATGAGGTCCAGGTTTTCTCTGATCAAGGTTACAGATCCTTTCTTTCATTCCGTTTCTTTCATTCCGCGCCGTCTGCGGGCAGCGCGTTCATGATTCTTAATGATTTGCCCCTGCAGGGGCTGCTTTTATTGGATGTAATTGTTCATCTTGATGGAATTCGCGTAGAGAACAATATAGTCGTACTCCTGCAGTCCGTACAGCGAGTTGGGCTCTACGATCGCATACTCTTCATTTTGGTAGAGGATGTTGATCTGCCTGAAATCGGGATATCCCTTGTTGATATAGTAGACCCCGATCAGCTCATCCTGCTCTTCCAGTGTAAACTGCTCTGATGAGTTGGGCCTGTCGATGATCTCTCCGGCCCGCAGGACACTGTCGTCCAGATAATAGCTGTCCTCGTTTTCGCTGTAAGGAACAGCCGGTACGAACTGAATGCTCTTCTCGTTCTTCTCGGTATAGATCTCGAGCAGGACGCCCTTCTGTCCGCCCGCGCCTTCAAATACATATTCCTTGGGAACAATAAAGAAGCTTCCCTTTGTGATGGAACTGTTGGGGACTTTGAGGCCCGAGCGCTGTGAAGCGATCAGCTCGACGTCCAGATAGCGGTCCGTACAGAATGCGGACATGGAATTGGTAAACTGAAGGTTGACAAAGTAGTTGCCTTCGTCATCGCTCCTGGAAGATACAGAAGCCCAGGCTAAGAGCTGGTTTTCGAGGAAACGGACCTGGATATAGCCCAGATCGACCAGCGCCTTTGCCTCGTCCTCGCCGGCCACATGGACCACGACAGACCAGTTCTCGTCCGTGATCAGCTTGTAAGCGGGATCTCCCGCTGTGATCCGGCTTCCGTTGGTCAGCTGGTTCTTCTTGTAGCCTGTGCGGTTGAAATCATCCACAGTGATATTCTCGAACGTCATGCCCTCACAGTTGTCGACAGAGTAAATGATCTCACCCGTTGAAGTCGCGTAACAGGGATGGATCGTCGTGCTGCTCAGGTCAGGGATCTCGCTGAGTACTTTTCTGTTGGAGATCTTCTGGGCGGAACTTACCGCGCTGCTCTTAAAGTCGTAGACGTTGGCGAAATTTTTGTGCGAGAACTTCCGCGAGAAAGAGATCGCGTCATCGCGGAAGCGGCTGATGTCCTCCCGGGAGAAGAAAGGCTCATCGTCCGGCTGCAGATAATCGGTGATCTTGCCGGATTCGTCTACGGAAAACGCCAGACCTCCTGTCTGGATCCGCTCTCCTTCCTTGTTGTAGTAGTTGATCGTGCCGGTATAGTCGCTGTTCACGACAGTCTCTCTCCGGATCGCGATGCCCTGATAGACCATGTTGTCGGAAAGAGAGCCGGAACGCACTTCATAGACCTCCGTCTTGTGGGAAGTCACGTAGCTCAGAAAGCTGATCAGCACATATAACAGGATGACCAGGAACATGATCAGGCCGACGTTCAGCCTGAAAGGACGCCTGTATGATAAGACCTGTGATGAAGAATTCCGTTTCGCCAAATTGATATCCTCTTTAGAAAAACAGCTGTCACTCTGCTCTCTCCGCCGGCAGATCCAAGGAGCCTGCGGCGAGTTAAAAATATAGAGCCTTGGAAATATAGGATTCCCAAGGCCCCGTCGTTAATCTTATTGATTAAAGTGCAACCGCGATCAGTTCCTTCAGTTCTTCAGGAACGTCCGCCTCGTCGATCGAGAGGCTGAGGTAGAAGTTTACTCCAAACTTATCAGAAATTTTCTGGATCTTCCTGATTGTATCTGTAATATCCTTGCCTTCAAGATGAGCAACTTTGAGGAAGCTGTCAAAGTACATCTGCTCAAGGTCATGATCCTGGGAGATGATACCGCTGATAAAACCAATAAACTGATCCGTATTCTCAATGCTGAAATCGGAGACATTGATCAGGCGAACCTTATTATTGAGCTCAAACATATGCTTGGTGCTTTTATCCAAATAGCAGATATTTCCCAGAATATCTTTCACTTCGGAGTTTACTTTCTCCAGAAGGTACTTAGTTTTACCCTTGCCTTTGTTGCCGATGATTAATTGAACCAATGGACTTACCCTCCTGTTTATAATGATGGGAATTCCCTGTTTTCCAATAAAACAGGGAATTTGATGGTTTCATTATAGTTTAACTACTTTTAAAATACAACCGCTAATTCGGTATTTCGGCCAGCAGGCTGTTCATGTCGTCGTACAGCTCCTCCAGGGAATCTGTCTTCATAACAACGGAAATATAGTCATTTCCCTTGGCGTTCTGCGACAAAATAATGAGGCAGTGGCCGGCCGGCTCTGTTGTTCCGGTCTTTCCGCCGAGGACTGTGATCCCTTCCGGCGCGTCTACGTCACCCGTCAGGTAGGCATCGGTCGCATTGACCGCAATGCTCTTGGAATCTCCGTTTGTTCCCACAAACATGGTGTTGTAACCGGACTGGGGAATGATCTTGCGGATCAGGTCATACTTGACTGCTTCGTTCAGGATCAGATACAGGTCGTAAGGCGTTGTGTAGTGGTTCTCGTCGTGCAGGCCGTGCGGGTTGGTAAAGTGCGTGCCGGTTGCCCCGATCGCCCTGGCCTCCTGATTCATCATTTCCACAAAGCCGTCGTAGCTGCCGCCTATATTCTCGGCGATCGCGATAGCGACGTCATTGGCGGAGAATACAAGCAGGTAATTGATAGCCTGTTCGAGCGACATGGAGTCGCCGGGATCAAGCACGAGACGCTGCGCGTCGGCGCCGGGATTGGCGGCTCGCTCCGAGATGCGGATCCTCTGGTTCGGATCTCCGTTCTTGATCGCGACCAGCGCTGTCATGAGCTTGGTCGTGCTGGCGGGGAATACCCGCTTGTTGATGCCGTTCCCGTAAAGGGTCTTTCTGCTGCTCAGATCGAACAGCCCGGCGGTCTCGATATTCAGTTTGTCCGACTTCGTGTCTTCGGGAAGGCAGAGGCCGGAGGCAAAAGACTTCTCGCGGACCGAAGAGGTCTGCGAAGTGACCATCGGATTGACGCTGTCGGAAGCGCGCATGCTCTCATAGTCGTTATGGATCACACGCCCGCAGCCGGAAAGCGCGAACGCGCAGCCGATGACTGCGCTTAAAATGAACAGTTTCTTATATTTACTTATACATTTCACGCCACTCAAGATCTCCTCTATCCAAAGATTTGATTAAGAGCTCTGCTGTGGCAAGGTTGGTAGCCATAGGGATATTATGCATGTCACAGAGCTTTACAACGTTGTTTACATCGGGCTCATGCCGCTTGGGAGTGAGCGGGTCGCGCAGAAAGATCAGAAGATCGATCTCGTTTTGCTCGATCTGCGCGCCGATCTGCTGCATTCCGCCAAGATGACCGGCCAGATGCTTATGGATATTGAGATTGGTGACCTCTTCGATCAGCCTGCCCGTAGTGCTCGTTGCATAAAGCTGATGGCGGCTCAGTATGCCGCGGTATGCGATGCAGAAGTTCTGCATTAATTTCTTCTTGGCGTCGTGCGCGATTAAAGCAATCCTCATCGATTTCTCCGTTCAATTATGCAGTCTTTGGTTCTTACTGTGTAATTGGCTCCTCAAATAGACATTCTGTACAAGTCCCAGTCCGGCGTACAGACAGATGAGACTCGTCAGTCCGTAACTGACAAACGGCAGCGGGATTCCGGTATTGGGCAGAAGACCCGTCGTAACACCTATATTCAGGTAACTCTGCAGCCCGATCCAGGCGGCCATGCCGGACGCGATGATCTTATCTCCGGGACGTCTGCTCATTTCCGCGATCTGGTAACAGCGTACTGTGACCACTGTGATCAGGACGATCATGATCAGGCAGCCGAGAAAACCGAACTGCTCTCCGATCACGGCAAAGATGAAGTCAGTCTGGGATTCCGAGATGAATCCGGTCCCCAGAAGGGTCCCCGCGCCGCCTGCGCTCAGGCCCTTTCCGACAAATTGTCCGGAGCCGATCGCCGTCATGGAATTCATGGTCTGGTATGCGGTGGATGACGCATAATCCTCGGGATGAAGCCATGCCAGGATGCGATCCCGCTGATAATCACCCAAAAAGGTCAGTTTTCCATTTACAGTTAAAAAGATTAACAGCAAAACAGACGGGATGCCGACAGCTGCTGCCCCTGCGATGACCCTCCGGTCAAGTCCCGCGATCAGTAAAATGACACAGAAAATGAGAAAGACCATGATACTTGTCGAAAGATCCGGCTCTTTGAGGATCATGAAGAGCGGCGGAAGGATCAGCAAAGTACTCAGAATATAGAGCTGCGGCCTCTTATATTTGCCCGCATAATTAATTATGAACTCAGAATAAAATAAAATCAACAGGATTTTTGCCAGCTCAGAGGGCTGGAAAGTGACCCCTCCGAGGCTGATCCAGCGCTTCGCTCCGCCCCCGCTTGTGCCCCAGAAAAGGACGGCCGTGAGCGATACGAGCACGATCAGATAGTAGATCTTATAGTACCTGCGGGTGATCTTAAGGTCCTGCACGCTCAGAAACAGCATGACCAGAACGCCGGCAAGGCTCCCCGCTGCCTGCTTGAAAAACAGGGTGCTGTTGCCGGAGACGTCAGTAATGCTGCTGATACTCAGAAGTCCGGCCAGGTTGAGCAGGATCACAGAGATCAGAAGGACCGGATCGAGGCCTGCAAGTCTGTTGATTTTCTGCAGCCAGGGGCTGCGCTTTGAAGCTTTCATATCTTTCATCACCATTCAATCGCCGTT
Source organism: uncultured Lachnospiraceae bacterium (assembly GCA_902801415.1). Lineage (GTDB taxonomy): Bacteria > Bacillota > Clostridia > Lachnospirales > Lachnospiraceae > CAG-791. The sequence goes on along the minus strand of CADCIK010000046.1, from coordinate 741 downwards.
CTCGTAATTGGGGATGGTATCGTCAGTCAGGATCTGTGACAGCGAACTCTCGTCAAAATAGTACTGCATGATCTGGGACGCGACCAGAGCTGCGTATTTGGAGCTGTATCCGTTGGGGATCCTGACCGCGATCGCGATCTCAGGATCCTCTACAGGCGCGTAGCCCAGGAACAGCGCGTGGTTGGGCATGTTGAAAGCCTGCTGCGCCGTACCGGTCTTGCCGGCCGCTTCAATATACTCGGTGGATCCGTCATCGAGCGTCCTGCGCAGAGATGAAAATCCCGACAGGGACCGGCATACCCGCTTCATGCCCTCGCGGACGCTCTCCCAGTACGCGTCGTCCACCTGGATCTGACCGGCCTCCTTGGCGGAATAGGACTCGAGCAGGGTTCCGTCGGCGGCTGCCGTGTGATCCAGCAGAGTCAGGTCATAGACTTTACCTTCGGCGGAAACTGCCGCCACATACCGCGCCAGCGCAGCTGTCGTATAGCCGTTGTTGGACTGGCCGATCGCGGCCCTCACGACGTCTCTTGTCGCGACGGAAGCTTCCGCCTCTTCGATCTCGACGCCGGATTCACGGTCAAGTCCGTACATGGCGGCATATTCAGCCAGCTTGTCTACGCCGTATTCGTTGTCAAAACTCTCATCGCCCTGCGCTCTTCCGGGCTGGCCCAGTCTGTAGCCCACCTCATAGAAATAGGTGTTGCAGGAGTTGGCGATCGCGTTCTGCATATTTTGCCA
>CADCIK010000045.1 GCA_902801415.1 uncultured Lachnospiraceae bacterium | reverse complement strand
GAAACCGGTGATCTCCTTCGACGCGATCTTCCCCTTCAAGTACGAAAAGAGTGATGAAGACATCATTGACGAACTCAAATCCGTCTTCAAAGATGAACTGCCCGGATATCGCACGATCATACGGATCGACCGCAGCTGATTTGGCATACAATTCCATGGATATAATGGACAAAAATAAGGATATAGGTCCCGAAGGGCGACTTTCAGCACTTGTGCGCGGAGCCCTGAGGGACCTATATCCGATTTTTTTCATAGACCCTGAATGGCCGCTTTCAGCACTTGTGCGCGGAGCCCTGAGGGACCTATATCCGATTTATTTCTATTCAATGGTGATTGATCAGGTTTTCTGTCAAGACGACCAGTGCCATTCCGGCTCCGATCTCGATTTCTCCCTGGATACCGGGAAGAGTTTCATTGCTGCAGCCCAGGGGAAAGTCATTTCTGACTACGGCATTTAGGGAAAAGAGCGACACGGTTCCCTCAAAGGATTCCGGGATCACAAACCGGCCTTCGCCGATGACGGTCACAGACGTCTCGCGGTCCAGGAGCCATCCCTGCCCGCCGTGCCGAAGGATCCATGCGAGGGTCTGAATATTGGCCATGGTGTGATCCAGCCTGGCGCCAAGCCCACCGTAGATCAGAAACTCGGTATAGCCCTTTTCAATCCCAAGTTTCGCCGCCGCCATCGTGTCGGTGTCGTCCTTTTCGACCGGAAGCTGCAGGAAAGAGGACTCTCCCATCTCTCTGTATCTCTTCATGATCTCTGTGTCCCCGGGCCACAGGGAGTCGAAATCTCCCAGAAGAAAGTCAGGTCTGATGCCCTGCCGGATCAATCCGGACAGGCCGCCGTCCACCGCGATCACAAAGTCATCGGGTCTGACCCGGATCTCCATGGGATGATATTCACCCGCGCACATCATGATACATCTGCCGCTCATTGTTACCTCCAGGTTGAATCGCTTGGGCATAATATTCGAATCGTTTCTTGCAGGCGCCGCATCGACTGCCGCCGGTCACGGATCAGATATTAGCCAAAACACTGCTGTTATAGTAAACTGCCCTGCCGGGAACACGTCCGTGTCCCTGCAGGGCAGTTCTTCTTGCATTCAATATACGATTACTTGTCGCCCGCGAGAACCTGCTTGTTCGCGTTGATATAGGTGACAAGGGAAATGATCGTCAGTGCCAGTGCGATCCACATCGTGAGATTCGTGAGGATCTGCAGCTGCGGAATATTGACGATCATCAGGATGATCATGATCATCTGGAACGTGGTCTTGAACTTGCCCCAGTAGTTCGCCGCGATCACAACGCCGTTCTCAGCGGCGATCAGTCTGAAACCGCTGATGATGAATTCTCTGGCGACAATGATGACGACGATCCAGGAAGGGATCCGGCCCAGCTCGATCAGGCAGATCATACCGGAGATGGTCAGGATCTTGTCCGCGAGCGGATCCATGAACTTTCCGAAGTTGGTGATCAGATTGTACTTTCTCGCAATATAGCCATCCAGAAAATCTGTCAGGGAAGCGACGACGAACAACACCAGTGCGACCCACTTGAGGGTTTCATTGGATCCCGACAGCAGCAAAGAAGCCACGAAAAACGGTACCAATACCATACGTACAACAGTAAGTTTATTCGGCAGATTCATAGTATAAACCTCCTATAAGATCATATTCCCGGGATCCTGTGATAACTGCTTTCACAAGATCTCCTGTCATAAGTTCTCTCTGTGTCTCAATGAACAGAACACCGTCTACGCCGGGCGCGTCCTTATAGGTTCTTGCCAGGTAGACCGGCTCTCCAACCAGCTGCCCTTCCACGATCGCGTCCACAACGCGGCCTTCCATTTCTCCGGCCGCCTCAAAGGCGATCTTCTGCTGAAGGAGCATCAGGTCTTTCTGTCTCTTTTTCTTTACCCTTGCGGGAATCTGCGGCTTCATCTTCGCGGCGGGCGTCCCCTCTTCCTTGGAATAGGTGAACACGCCGAGCCTGTCAAAGCGCATCTTCTCTACAAAATCAAGCAGCTCTCTGTGGTCCTCCTCCTTCTCGCCGGGGAATCCGGTGATCAGGGTGGTGCGGATGCAGATATCCGGCATGACCTCTCTGAGCATCGCGATCTTTTCCGTGAGTTCCTGCCTGTCGGTACGCCGTCCCATCCGTTTCAAAATACTGTCGGACGCGTGCTGGATCGGCATATCGATATAATGAAGGACCTTGGGATTATCGCGCATAGCTTCCGCGATCTCCCTTGTGATCTCCTCGGGATAACAGTACATCAGGCGGATCCACTCGATACCCTCGATCTCAGAGATCTTCTTCAGAAGTTCCGGCAGTGCCTTGTATCCGTAAAGGTCCGTCCCGTAGAGGGTGGTCTCCTGCGCGACAAGGATCACTTCCCTGATCCCCTTGTCCGCGAGTGCTCTCGCGTCCGCAAGGATCTCCTCCATCGGAATGCTTCTGTAGCGGCCCCGGATCGACGGGATCACGCAGTAAGTGCATCGCTTATCGCACCCTTCTGCGATCTTGAGATAGCTGTAATAGCCGCCGGTCGTCACAACACGCTCCGCATCCGTTCCGGTCCTCTGGTTCTCATCCTCTACCAGGAGTTTTCCGCCCGTGCCGGACGGCTCATTCCCGGACAGGATCTCTTCCAGGGTCCCGGCGATCTGTCTCTGCGCGGTGGTCCCGATCACCGCGTCCACTTCCGGGATCTCCTTAAGGATCTCTTCCTTATAGCGCTGCGCCATGCAGCCCGTGACGATCAGAGCCTTGAGACTGCCCTCTGTTCTTCGCTCAGCCAGTGCAAGGATCTGGTCGATGCTCTCCTTCTGGGCGTCCATGATAAAGCAGCAGGTGTTGACGATCGCGGCGTCCGCCTCGTTCTCATCGTCTGTGAAAGAAAAACCTTTGTCCCGCAGCGTACCGAGCATCTCCTCTGAATCGACCAGGTTCTTATCACAGCCCAGCGATACGAAAAGGATCTTCATTCTGTAATCTCATCTCCTTCAGTGCTGTCAGCTTCCATCTCTTCAGCAGCTTCCGCTTCGAGGATCTCTTCCTCTTCTTCGGGCTCGTTCTCTGCAAGGATATGGATCTTCTCCTGATTCAGCTCTTCTACTGCGATGGAGAGCGGCTTATCGCCTTCCACGTAATCGATCAGCGGCTCGTCGCCGTCAACAATCTGTCTGGCTCTCTTAGCGGTCGCCATGACGATCGAATAGCGGCTGTTGATCACGGGAGTCTCGCCCTCTTCCACGCCCTTATTGACAACCTGCATTAAATCCACGTATGAGGGATGAATCATTTTTCTACCTGTTCCTTTCTTAAGTGCGCTGCCTTATCCATATATACGTCCAAAACCGGCCGGCGCCACACATTTATTAATTCTACAAACACTTACTATAGCATAATCTCAATCTTATTGTACAGTCCGTTTTGCGACGATCTCCTCAAGACCTTTTACGAACTGCTCCTTAAAGGCCGGATCATAGCGCGGTCCCTCGGGCTCTGTCAGGATGATCCCGTTCATCTGTTCGACGCATTCCTGCAGGTCGTCATTGATGACGACATAATCATAATGCTGCATCTGCTCAGCTTCGCCGACAGCCGCTTTCAGTCTTCCTGTGATCTGGTCAAAAGATTCCGTTCCTCTTCCTGTGAGTCTCCGCTCCATTTCCGCGGCGTCCTTTGTCGCGATAAAGATCAGCAGAGTATCCGGGAATTTCTCCTTGATCTGCATAGCTCCCTGGACCTCGATCTCAAGGATCACGTCCATACCGCGCTCTCTGCTGGCATCCACAAAGGCTCTGGGTGTGCCGTAATAACGCCCCTGATAGTTTGCGTACTCGTAAAAGCCTCCCTCGCCGATCGCCTTTTCAAATTCCTCCTTCGTGACGAAGTAATAGCTGATCCCGTGCTGTTCACCTTCTCTAGGCGCTCTGGTCGTCATGGAAACCGAGAGTGCATAATGATCATACTGCTTCAGCAGCTCCTTCACGACAGTTCCTTTGCCGACGCCCGAAAACCCTGAGATCACAACAAGCTTTCCCTGTCTGTTCTGTTCGCTCATATGCCTGTCCCCGCCTTTTCTTAGTCATCCTCCTCTGCCGTCTTTTCATCTGGCAGGGATATATCTTCTCTGTTTCCCTGTGCCCTTCCCCGGATCGTCTCCGGAAGAAGCGCGGACAGAATGATCCGGTCATTTTCCATGATCAGCACAGCCTTGGTCTTGCGCCCCTGCGTGGCGTCCACAGTCCTGCCGTCCTCCTTGGCCTTGGAGACAAGGCGCCGGACCGGCGCGGAATCGGGGCTGACGATCGCGATGATCTTGCCCGCGTTGACTGTATTTCCGAATCCTATATTGATAAACCTGTATGTATCCATGCAGCTGCCTGCCGTCATTCGATGTTCTGGATCTGCTCTCTGACCTTTTCCACTGTGGTCTTGAGCTCGATCGCTCTGTCAGAGACCGCCATATCATCCGACTTGGAGAGGATCGTGTTGGACTCACGGTTCATCTCCTGCGCGATGAAATCAAGCTTTCTGCCGACGCCTTCGCTTCCGTCCAGTGCTTCCCTGGTAGCCTTGATGTGACTCTGCAGGCGCACCAGTTCCTCATCCACGCAGACCTTGTCCGCATAGATCGTCACTTCCTGCACGATCCTGCTGTCCTCGATCACCGCGTCGCCGATCAGCTCCCTGACTTTTTCATACAGACGCTGTCTGTAATTGGCTACGATCTGCGGCGACTTCTCCGTAATGAAATCTACGTGGCTCTGCATTTCGTCAAGCTTGCCGATCAGGTCATTTCTGAGGAACTCGCCTTCTCTCACGCGGGCCTGCAGGAAATTCTCAGCCGCTTCACAGATCACACCGCGGAGGGTCTCCCAGAGCGTTTCCGCGTCCATAGGTTCCTCTTCCATAGTAAAGACATCAGGGAAACGGGAAAGTGAAGAAACCCTGATATCATTATCAAGTCCGAACTCCTCCGCCATCTGACGCAGATACGCCAGATACTCACCTGCGATCTTACTGTTATATTTAACGTTCATATTGGCTTCTTTGAGATCTTCGTATGTAATATAGACGTCGACCTTGCCGCGTTTGATATACTTCTTGAGTTCCGCGCGGATACTGGATTCCAGCATGCCAAGCTGTCTGGGCATCTTGATCCCGATATCCAGATAGCGGTTATTGACCGACTTGATCTCGACCGTGATCTTCAGATCATCGTTCGCAAGTTCTGCTCTTCCATATCCTGTCATACTCTTGATCATAGACCATAAACCTCCATATTAATGACCATATATAGCTGATTTTACAGCTTGTTTCCTCCTTTGTAAATAAACGCGCGCTGTTTAAGGCGCTTTGGCGCGTCCGCCCCTGACGACAATTGCCTGCCGGTATGCTATAATCAGATGATTATGACGAGAAAGGAGCCTGATCCATGGCTTTTGACGGAATTACCACTGCTTCGCTGCGCAGAGAATTCTCTGACCGGCTGACAGGCGCGCGCGTCTACAAGATCGCGCAGACGGACCGCGATGAACTGGTCCTGACATTAAAACCGACCGCTGAGTGCGGCGGAGGACAGTGCAGGCTTTATCTGTCTGCCGACGCGTCCCTGCCCCTCGCTTACTTCACTTCCAAAAACAGACAGGCGCCTTTACAGGCACCTGCTTTCTGCATGCTTCTGCGCAAACATCTGCAGAACGGACGCATTCTGTCCGTGACGCAGCCCGGTCTCGAGCGCATCCTCCGCTTTGAGGTGGAACACCTGGATGAAATGGGGGATCTGTGCCGGCATACACTGGTCATCGAGCTGATGGGCAAACACAGCAACCTGATCTTCCTGAATGAAGACGAACAGATCGTCGACAGCATCAAGCACATCTCCGCGCTGGTAAGTTCCGTCAGGGAAGTCCTGCCGGGAAGGCCGTATTTTGTCCCCGATACAAGAAGCAAACGGGATCCTCTGACCGAGACACGGGAGGCTTTTGACGCTGTTTTGGCCAGCCAGCAGGTTCCGCCCGCCAAGCTCCTGCTTTCCACATATACGGGGATCTCCACACAGATGGCCGAGGAACTGTGCCACCGCGCGGCGCTCAGCAATGACCGCAGCGCATCTTCCATGACTGAAAAAGACAGGGCTTCTCTCTGGAAAGAATTCCGCGGTCTGATGGACACGGTAGAGAGCGGCGCGTTCACCCCCTGCATTTATTACAAGAAGGAAGAGGACGGCCGCCGCGGCGCTCCCGTGGGTTACAGCGCCGTACCTATGCGGATCTATGCTGATTTCACCGCGCAGTTCGAGGAAGTCCGTTTTTCTTCGATGTCCGAACTTCTGGAAACATTCTATGCCCAGAAAAACGAGGTCACGAGGATCCGTCAGAAATCCGTTGATCTCCGCCGTATCGTCCAGACCATCCTGGAGCGCGACATTCACAAGTATGATCTGCAGTGTAAGCAGATCCGAGATACGGAGAAGAGAGACAAGTACAGGGTATACGGAGAGCTCCTGAACGCGTACGGCTATTCGATCCCTGCCGGCGCAAAGAGCTGCGAGCTGGACAACTACTATACCGGCGAAAAGCTTCGCGTGCCGCTCGATCCCACACTGACGCCGCAGCAGAACGCCAAGAAGTATTTTGACCGCTATACCAAACTGAAGAGGACCTATGAGGCCCTGATCACCCTGACGGCAGAGGTGAAGTCAGAGATCGGGCATCTGGAGAGCATCCGGACATCGCTGGATCTTGCCACCAATGAGGGGGACCTCGCGCAGATCCGCCAGGAGCTGGAAGACAGCGGTCTTGTGAAGAGACACAACAGTGCCGGCGGAAAACGAAGACCCGGCTATGACAAATCCAAAGGGACCAAGGGCCGCGCGCGCACGCCTGTCAGCAAGCCTCTGCACTACATCAGCTCTGACGGCTACGACATTTATGTAGGAAAGAACAATACCCAGAATGACATGCTTACCTTCCACTTCTCCGATCCCGGTGATATCTGGCTGCACGCCAACGATATACCGGGCTCCCACGTGATCCTTCGCGCTGGCGGCAGATCCATGGACGAGATCCCGGACAGGGCCTTTGAAGAGGCTGCGTCCCTGGCGGCGTGGTACTCCGCGGGCCGCGAGCAGGGCAAGGTCGAGATCGACTATCTCCTTCGCCGGAACGTAAAAAAGCCCGGCGGAGCCAAGCCGGGCTTTGTCGTGTACTACACCAATTATTCTATTCTGGCCAAGGCGGATATCACCGGTCTAAGCCAGGTCGATCCCTGAGTTCATGCTTCCGGTCCGGTATCCGGACAGATCCATGGCCGTATATACAAATCCAAATTCTCTGTACCTGCGGGAGATCTCTTCCCGCAGGCGCAGGAGTTTCTCAAATTCCTCCGGCATGACTTCGATCCTTGCCAGCTTCCCGTCCTCACCGTGGATCCTGACCCGCAGCTGATGGAATCCCAGATCCATCAGAAGCTGCTCCGCCTTATCCACGCGGTCCAGTTTCTCGTCCGTGATGTGCTCACCATATACAAACCTTGTCGCAAGGCAGGCAAAAGACTGCTTTTTCCAGGTCGGAAGACCCAGATCCCTGGAGATCTCCCGGATCTGCGCCTTTGTAAGTCCCGCGTCCCGAAGAGGGCTCCGGACGCCGAGTTCCGCGATCGCCTTCAGTCCCGGCCTGTAATCCGAGAGGTCATCCATATTGGATCCCTCCGCGATCACATGAAATCCGCGCGCCGCTGCCGCCTCCATCATAGCCGTAAACAACTGCTTTTTGCAGATGTAACAGCGATCCGGCGGATTATCCCGGAAACCTTCTATAGACAGCTGGTCAACTTCCACGACGACCTGTTCCACGCCGTTCCCGCGGCAGAAGGCTGCTGCCTCCAGGTTCTCTCTTTCCGGGAAGGAACGCGACCGGGCTGTCACCGCGAGGACGCTGCTTCCAAGCGCGTCGACTGCCGCTTTCAGAAGCAGTGTGGAATCCACGCCCGATGAAAACGCGACCGCGACGCGACCCAGGCTCCGCAGATCCGCTGTTAACCGATCATATAAAACTCTGTTTTCTTCTCTCATTCCCTGTTCCGTGCACCTTTCATATTGTCCCGAATGCACTCTCACAGTGTTTTGACAGGTTGATCCGGTCGGCCGGCTGTCATTCTCAAAGTGTCGCGATAAATCTGTCGAACGCCGCCTGTCCTTCGGGTGTTCTCTTATAGACGCCTGCGTCCTCCAGGACTCTTGCAAATACCTTGCCCATCTCCAGACGGATGATCTCGGCGATGTTATCCTCGGTGATGTCGTAACGCTTCATGAACTCTTCCGCCCAGTCCGCATGTTTCTCCAGCGCGGGATCCTTGCGGAGATCATCGCCTGCGAGGATCGCTTTCTCCAGATCCTTCATTTCTGTCAGCAGTCTTGCGGGCAGGATCGCCATGCCCATGACTTCGATCAGGCCGATATTCTCCTTCTTGATATGATGGAGCTCTGCGTGGGGGTGATAGACGCCAAGCGGATGCTCATCCGTCGTGATATTGTTGCGGAGGACCAGATCCAGTTCGAAGTGGTCGCCGCGCTTTCTGGCGATCGGCGTGATCGTGTTGTGAGGCGTATCATCTGTGAACGCATAGATGAAGGCATCCTCATCCGTATATCCGCGCCATGCCGCGAGGATATGGTCTGCAAGCGCGATCAGGCGGTCCGAATCGGGTCCCGACAGACGGATGCAGGACATAGGCCATTTGACGACGCCGCTCTTTACGTCCTCGAAGCCCTTGACCGTAAATATGCGCTCCACAGGCGCCTTGGCCATCGCGAATTCATAGTGGCCGCCCTGGAAGTGGTCATGGCTCAGGATCGAGCCGCCGACGATCGGAAGATCCGCGTTGGATCCCAGGAAGTAATGCGGGAAGGCCTTGATGAAATCAAACAGCTTGCAGAACGTGTTGTGGTTGATCGCCATCGGAATGTGCTGCGAATTGAACACGATGCAGTGCTCATTGTAATAGACATAAGGTGAATACTGGAATCCCCAGGGATTGTCCTGGATCGTGATCGGAATGATCCTGTGATTCTCTCTCGCGGGATGATTGACTCTCCCGTAGTATCCCTCGTTCTCGATGCACAGCTGGCACTTGGGATAGCTGCTCTGCGCCGCGTTTCTTGCTGCCGCGATCGCCTTGGGATCCTTCTCGGGCTTGGAGAGATTGATGGTGACGTCCAGCTCGCCGTACTCGGTCTCCGCCTTCCATCTTCTGTCTCTGGCGATCCTGTATCTGCGGATATAATCCGTATTCTGTGAGAAATCGTAATACCAGTCAGTCGCCTTGACTGCGTCCTCGTCATAGATGGCCTTGAACTTCGCGATCACATCGCTCGGTCTGGGGGTGAGGATGCCCATGATCTTCGTATCGAAGAGGTCTCTCATGACGACAGAACTGCCGTCGAGCATTCCCTTGTCTGCCGCGAAGTCAATGATATCCCGAAGGATCCCCTCGAGCAGGGTCCCGTCCTTGATCTTATCCTGATCCAGTCCTGCGGCGCCTTCCATGATCTCTTCCCTTGTGCCCGGATAATCATCGATGCCGAGCGCTCCGAGAAGTGAATTGACTGTGTAGATCACGTCTTCCTTTTCGATCAGACCTGTTGCAAGCGCATACTCTGTAAGACTTCTGACCGCGTTATAAATCTTTTCCATTTTGTCCCCCTTCATGAAGTTTCATTGCGAGTTCAATACCAGTTTTCGGAAGCCTTGCCTTCCTCCGCGTGTTCCCTGGGCCCTTCGAGCTCTTCTCTGTGGCGGATCACCAGCTCCTGTGTCTTGACGCTCATCCTGGTCCCGGGCTTGACGCTGCTTGTGATGAAGACGTTGGATCCGATGACCGATCCGGCGCCGATCACAGTCTCTCCGCCGAGGATCGAAGCGCCCGCGTAGATCGTGACATTGTCCTCGATCGTGGGATGTCTCTTCGCGCCGCGAAGGCTCTGACCGCCCCTTGTGGATAGCGCGCCGATCGTGACGCCCTGATAGATCTTGACGTGCTCGCCGATGATAGAAGTTTCACCGACAACAATACCGGTTCCGTGGTCCATAAAGAAGTACTTGCCGATCGTAGCGCCGGGATGAATATCGATACCGGTCCTGCTGTGCGCGTACTCCGTCATCATTCTGGGGATCAGCGGTACCTTGAGAAGGAACAGCTCGTGCGCCAGTCTGTTCACCGTGCACGCGAGAAGGCCCGGATAGCACAGCACGATCTCTTCCTTGTTGTACGCGGCGGGATCGCCCTGATAAAAGGCTTCCATATCTGTGTCCAGATACTCCCTGATCTTGGGAATGCGGCTGATGAACTCGATCGCGATCTCTTCGGACGCCTCCTTGATCTCCGCTTCTGACGCCTGCGCGTAATCATCTCTGAAGCGAAGGGCGATCGCGGTCTGCTTGATCAGGTTGTACACAACATCCTCGATCAGAATGCTGATCCGGCTGTTGTCATTGTAGCTTCTGTAGTTCTTCTCCCTGTAATAGCCGGGATAAAGAATATTGAGAAGTTTCTTGACAATATCCGTCACCGCGTCGCTGTCCGGTTGGCTGAAAACATCCATCTTGTCGATCTCTCTGCCGTTCTTGTAATCTTCCAGAATGCTCCCTGTGACTTCCCGTATCCTTTCGCTGAACGCCTTTTCATTTGCCATCGTTTGGCCGCTCCTTTCGATCATACATGCGGTGTCCTTGCACATACATGTACAGAATAATCATATCATCATACTACACATTAATACATGGAAAAACCGACCCGGAATATGGCACAGATTGTCCTCCGCTGCCGTTTCCGGACGGGAATTTACCCCTCTGCGCTGCCGACAAGATAATTGATGAACTGCTGCGCCGTGCGCCCGGACGCTCCGCCGCTCCGAAGCTCCCACTGATTGGCTTTCAGCGCCAGTTCCTCTTCGGACAGAGTGATCTGCGGATATCTCTTTGCGAGCTCGCTGACTATGTGCAGGTACTCCTGGTGCGAAGGTTTGAGGTAGCCGATCGCGACGCCGAAGCGCGCCACGAGGGACAGTTTCTCCTGCACGGTATCGCTGCGGTGCATCTCGTCATCGGACCTGTCATTCCTGTCGCTCCAGGTCTCTTTGATCAGGTGTCTTCTGTTGGACGTCGCATAGATCAGGACGTTCTCCGGCTTTGTCTCCAGTCCGCCCTCGATCACAGCCTTGAGATACTTGTATTCGATCTCAAATTCTTCAAAAGACAGATCGTCCATATAGATGATAAAACGGTAATTGCGGTTCTTGACTTCCGTGATGATGCGCTGCAGATCCTTGAACTGGTGCTTGTAGACTTCGATCATGCGGAGTCCCTGGCTGTAGTAGCGGTTCAGGATCGCCTTGATGCTGGTGGATTTGCCGGTGCCCGCGTCGCCGTACAGAAGAACGTTATTGGCCATGCGGCCATTTACAAAGGCCTCTGTGTTGGCAATCAGCTTCTGCTTCTGCAGATCATAGCCGATCAGGTCTTCCAGCTGCACGTCGCTTGTGGCGGTGATCGGAATAAGGAACTCCTCTTCCTTATTGTCGTCATTGACGCGGAAGGCCTTATTGAGGCCGAATTTGCCGACGCCGTATTCCTTGTAAAAGCCGGTGATGATGTCGTACATCTCCTGCTCGGGACTCCAGATCTCCTCTGCAGCGGTCACGCCTGCGGGATCACCCGAAACTGCTCCGCTTTGAAGCGCCGCGTTTCTTTCACGGAGACTGTCTTCCACTGATTCGATCCCGGCGCTGAGTTTCTGTACTTTCTCGCTGACGCTCCTGTTAAATACGCGCTCCGGTTTTCCGACTGCGGTATAGTTTAAAAGGACGGTGAAGCAGTTTATGCCAAGCGCCTCTTCGATCGGGCTGAAGTCATAGTTGAACAGTTCCCGGAAGATGCGGAAATCATTGAGGGCAAATGCGTTAACGCTGCCTTCGTTCGCTCCTACCTTCTCGGAGACAAGCGTGAAAGGCGTCTCTGTCGTAGCGATCAGATAGGCAAGATAATTGTGCCAGAGATTTTTGTTAAATCCGTACTTGGTCGCCAGGTCAAGCAGGCTGTG